>CBFDBP010000153.1:0-8351 GCA_965603065.1 uncultured Gammaproteobacteria bacterium | reverse complement strand
GCTCCGTGCTCTGCGTGAACAACATTCACCTTAAAGATCCTCTGCAGAGACGCGTTAAGTTAAGATGTCGTTCCTTTGTGACCTTCGTGCCCTTTGTGGTGAAAGGTTGAGGTTACAGCGTGTCCCAGCTGGATTTCTTGCGCCAGCGGATGCGAGGGATGATTAAACCAATCACCATGCCCAGAATCACCACCCCGGCACCGACCATGAACCAGTCACGTGCCGTGCGGTCTTTTAAACCTTCATTTTCCTGTTGAAGGGTCTGCGCCTGCCGTTCGTAGGCGACAATCCGACTTTTCAGTTCATCGTTTTCCGCGTCGATCGCCAGAGCGCTGGAGGCGGTGCGACGGATTTCTTCCAGCTCCTGACTGAGCTTCCGGTTGTCCTTGTTCAGCCTGCCGCGTTCCTGGTCGGTACTGCCTTTTTCTTTTTGCAGCTCACCGAATGAGGCATTGAGTTTGCGGTTCTCCAGTTCCAGGCGCGCCAGCGTTTTCTCCACGTCTGCCAGCTTGTCACGTGCCGCCTGGCCTTTCATCAGCAGACGGCTGAGTACCCAGCCTTCAACGCCCCCCGGTGCGCGCACTCGTGTATAACCGCTTTCTTTGTCGGTTTTGAGAACCTCCAGAGCCGTGCCGCTGGGTAACATACGCAGAATGCGGAATTGGGTACCTTTGCCGGTACGCATCTGGATTTCCAGACGATCGCTGACATAACGCGTTTCTGCAATTGCAGTTGTGACCAGCCCCAGTGAGAGGACAAGAACAAGGCTAAACGACTTCACAAATGCTCCTTGTAACACCTGAATTTTCAGAACAAAGATCGCATTGTAACGGAATAGCGGGAGACTCCATAATAGCTTTGACCCTGGATTAAGGAAATATTATGAAATTGTCGGCCGATGGCGCCTGGTTGACCGATGCACGCCGTGTATTGTCGCCAAATTGCGACGATCGCCCCGAGGGCTGCGGGATTTCTCTGATCGTTATCCATGGTATCAGCCTGCCGCCTGGAGAGTATGGTGGTACCTGGATTGATGACTTTTTTACCAATCGGCTGGATGCCGGTGCCCATCCCTATTTCACGGAGATCAAGGATTTCAGGGTTTCTTCACACCTGTTGATTCGTCGCGACGGTGAACTGGTGCAGTACGTCCCATTCACGGCCCGCGCATGGCATGCGGGCAAGTCCTGTTACCGGGCCCGGGACGCCTGTAACGATTTCGCGATTGGTATCGAACTGGAAGGTCAGGACGAGGAGCCATATGAGGAAATCCAGTACCGGCGATTGGCAGAACTCATTCAGCTGTTACGGGGCCGCTTCCCTGCCATCGGGGAAACGGATGTTGTCGGCCACAGTGATGTCGCGCCCGGCCGAAAAACCGATCCCGGACCGGCCTTTGACTGGAGTCAGGTGAGACGTTTGCTGGCTTGACGGTTCGCCTGAAGCAGGCGATGGCGCGGCCGGGTTGTGGTCTGCGGACCAATATTCCGCAAGGCTGAGTCCTGATCGATTTATAACCAATTGATTTGTGAGAAAAAGCCGTGATATCTTTGGTGGGTCTTGGGAGAGGCTCAGTTGCAGGTATTATTTTTCCTGGTTCGAAAAGTCGATACCGGGTGTATTATACAAAGCATAACGTTACAGGGGCGTGGTTCACGTCGGGTGTTGGCGCCGAACCCGTCAATGGATATTAGGCGGCGCACTCGATGCTTGTCAGGCTATTCTAATGGATAACGAACAGATTGATTTTCGTGAAGCATTCAAGGGCAGCTTTTCCGGGGTACTGCGCTGGGAGCAGCTCGACGCGTTGTGGCAGCGACTGCGTGACGATGCGGCGGGTGACTGGTATCTTTATTCGGTGGGTGAAGCACCGCCGACCGATACCGTGTCGAAGTATGACGTGATTCAGTTTATCGAGCAGGTGGACGATCTGTTACGCAGGGAGCACGACGAACAGTATTGCGGTATTGTCTATGCGGATGACGTCAATGCCCCTAGCTTCGTGAAAATTTTCGACCCGAATAACCTGGGTGTTTCCTGCGGCTACAGTGATAGTCCACCACTGCCCGGTTGGATTCTCTCCAAACTGCCGCCAGTCGATTTGCAAGCGCCGATGCCGCAGCCGGGGAACCGGCGTCGTTGGTGGCAGCGGCTGTTTGCCAGTTGATTTTATTTGTCATCAGTAAATCCCTCCTCGTTAGCCTCTCATTACCCCCAATAAAACCAATTCATACCCGATCAACAGGCCGTATACGGGTACAACAAACTGTAACAGGCGTTTCCCGCTGGTTATCCGCAATACATGGAAGTGAGAATGCATTAGCAGGAATACGATAGCGAATGCGGTAACAGCCAGTTTTACGGCAACAAATAACCCGTCGCCTGTTTCCAGCAGCCGTGCCATGAAGTAGTTGGCTTCGCTGGCACCTTTGCTGAGCAGCGTCAGGGTGAACAGGGCATCCAGGCCGCTCATAAGCAGGATTGCAAGACCGGTTAAAACCAACTTCGGCTCATACCAGTCCAGGTAGTAATTATGTCCGTTGCGGCGCGCGTCGCGTCTGCGGCCGCGGCCATTGATGCCACAGTAGGTGACCGTGCGCCAACTGTGACGGCGGCGATCATGCTTTTCTCTGCGCTCGGCAGTAGCTGTTGCGGCTCCATCGATTGCAGGTTTGTGTTTCTGATGGCTCATTTTGTCATTTTAGTTTTCTAACGGCTGCTGTCCAGAAATTCAGCAAATCGCGTGCCGAATAAGAAATCCACGCTGGTTTCAATGGTTTAACGGAGGCAGATGTCTGCGGAAAAGATATGCGTGTAAAGTATGCTGACATTTGTGCGCCTGCATCATTTTGGGGCGTATAGAAAATAACAGAGAAACAATATGTTAATTGTCAAGTTTCGAGCGGCGACAAGAGGCATGATGTTAAGAAAGTCGACGCTCACCTCGAGCGTGTTAAGCGCTATTGAGGCAACCAGGCCGGTCCCCGGGGCGTTTCTATCCTGGAGAGTGGATGGCTGTATAAACGTTCGAGAGTTGCAGTTTCCATAATCTGCTCTTTCTTGCCCAGGCGGCTTTCTCCGTTACCCAGCAACAGAAGAACATGGTCGGCAAAGCGGGCCGCCAGGTTGATGTCGTGCAGAATCATAAACACCGCCCTGTTGGTTTTTCTGCCATGCGATACCAGGGTTTCCAGGACTTGCAATCGATGGTGCAGGTCGAGGTGATTGGTGGGTTCGTCGAGTAACAGCAGCTCTGTTTCCTGGGCAAGCAGTGCTGCAATGCTTACCCGCTGGCGTTCACCGCCGGACAGGGTTTGGATGTTACGTGCCTCGTACCCGCCAAGGCCGAGTTGCGCAATGGCCTGCATGGCGATGCGATGATCCTCGGCGCTTTCCCATTGCCAGTTGTGCAGATGGGGATGCCGTCCCTGCAGCACGGTTTCCACAACGGTTGCGGGGAAGTTGTCTTCATGGTGCTGCAACACAACGCCCAGCTTTTGAGCCACTTTCCGACGGCTGAGTTGGGTCAGTGGCGTAGCGTTTAACTCGATCGATCCAGGCGTGGATGCACGAAGGCCCGCCAGTGTATGTAATAGCGTGGTTTTGCCGACCCCGTTTCTGCCCAGAACGCACCAGCATTGGCCGCTTTCAATCGTGAACTCGAGTCCACGTGTGACGACGACGTTTCCGACATCGATATCGAGGCCGGTACATTTCAGTAATGGTGGCAGGTCAGGCATCGTTTGTGTTGCCGGAGCGATAGAGTAAATACAGAAACAGAGGCACACCCAGCAGCGCTGTCAGGATGCCGACGGGTAACTGGCGTGGCGCAATCACGATACGGGACAGCGCATCGGCAACCAGTAGCAGAGTGCCGCCGAGAAGAATGACGCCCGGAAGCAGTACGCGATGATCGCGTGCACCGGCCAGACGCAGCATATGCGGTGCAATCAGCCCTATGAAACCGACATTACCTGCCTGGGTCACCGCAGTGGCGGTCGCCAGCGATGCAAGGATGTAGATTGTGGCGCGCAGTTTTCCGATGGCCACACCGAGCGAAGCGGCCTTGAGTTCACCACCTGCCAGCAGGTTCAGCGAAGCGGAAAGAAAAAACGCCAGGGGGGCGATCAGTATCAGTACCAGGCTGCCGGCAACGGGGGCGGTTACAGAACTAAGATCACCCATCAGCCAGAACAGCATGCCCTGCACACGGGTGCCGGGACTGGTGGCCAGTAACAGGCTGATCAGCGCGCCCCAGCCTGCGGCCAGTACTACACCGGTAAGCAACAGGCGCGTGGTATCCCAGTTGCCGCGGCCGTGGGCCAGTGAAAAAACCAGCAGGGTAGAGAACAGGGCGCCGGCGAAGGCACTGGACTGAAGTACCAGCGTGCCGGCACCGGCCAGAATGGCGAGCAGGGCGCCGACCGATGCGCCGCCGGAAACGCCGAGGATATAGGGGTCGGCCAGCGGATTGCGTAACAGGACCTGCATCAGGGCACCGGCGATGCCGAGTAGGGCGCCGGTTATAAAAGCCGTTAGCGTGCGCGGTAAGCGCAGTTCCCAGAGTACTTGCGCATTCAGCGTCTGCGGGTGCTGAATGGCGTCCCAGACGGCGACAGGCACAGATCCGCTATTGAGACTGAACCAGCCACCCAGCAGGGTGGCGGCAATCAGGGTCAACAGCAGCGGCCTGGTGCGGGTCTGGTGCAAGGAAGCTACCGCAGGCTGATGATTGGCCAGCCCAGCCGGCGGGCATGCGATTTCAGTTTCTCATCGGGGTCAACGGCGACCGGGTGATCAACCTGTTCAAGCAGGGGCAGATCGTTGTGTGAGTCGCTGTAGAACCAGCTGCCGTCCAAAATCTGATGATTCTGTTGTAGCCAGGCGTGCAGACGCTCAACTTTGCCAGCCTGAAAACACGGTGTGCCGGTAACGCCACCCGTGTACTCGCCATTGACGATTTCCGGTTCTGTCGCCAGCAGGTGGGGAACACCATATCGCCTGGCTATCGGCTCGGTTATAAACCGGTTGGTCGCGGTGATGATGAGCAGTTCGTCCCCCATGCTGCGGTGCCGGTCCAAAAGATCCCTGGCTTTCGCTAACAATATCGGATCAATTTTTTCCGTCAGGTATTTTTCGCGCCATTGTTCCAGTTGCGAGCAACTGTGGGCTGCGAGTGGTTTTAGCTGGAAGCGCAAAAATTCAAAAATATCCAGGGAGCCTTCCAGGTATTGGTTATAAAAGCGCTGATTTTCAGATGCATAGAATTCGCCATCGACAATCCCGTGCTCCACCAGGAAACAGCCCCAAAGGTAGTCGCTATCACCATCCAGCAGCGTGTTATCCAGGTCAAAGAGCGCTAAGGCCATGATTTGTGGTCGTTATGGTCAGTTGCCAGACGGGGTGCTCAGGATAGTCGCGTTATTCAAAAAGGTAAATCAGTGTTTGCTGATTTGCGCCTTTTGTTGCCCTGTGTAAAATGGAACGATATTCCCTACTGGGTAAATGAGTTTGCAAGTGATTGATTCAGATGGTTATAGGCCAAATGTTGGCATAATTCTGACGAACTCGGGCGGACAGCTTTTGTGGGCCCGCCGCATCCGTCAGGACGCCTGGCAGTTCCCGCAGGGCGGTATTCGCGCCAGGGAATCGCCGGAGCAGGCGATGTACCGTGAACTCGGCGAAGAGATCGGTCTGCAGCCACAGCATGTCAACGTTCTGGGTGCGACCCGTGGCTGGTTGCGTTACCGTTTGCCGGAACGTTTTATCCGTCGACACCAGAAGCCGGTTTGTGTCGGCCAGAAGCAGGTGTGGTTCATGTTACGGCTGGTCAGCCAGGAGAGGTACGTGCGACTGGATCTGAGTGAGAAGCCCGAATTCGACAACTGGCGATGGGTTGACTACTGGCACCCGCTCGACGAAGTGGTGTCTTTCAAGCGCACGGTATATAAAAAGGCGTTGAATGAATTGGCACCCCTGATCTTTCCAGAAGGCGAAATGCCACATTCTGTTGTTCGCTGATCTACACACTCGGGATGCCAGTCGTCCAGTATCAGCGTGCTGGACCACTTGTCCCGCTCTGACCGGAATCTGAGATTTGCTGGATACCCTGCGTAGAACCATCCAGGAAGTGAATCGCGCGCCTGATCTGCCGCGCGCACTTTCGATTATTGTCAGCCGCGTCAAACAGGCGATGGTGGTGGATGTCTGTTCGGTTTATCTTCTCGACTCCGAGCTTGACCAGATCGTACTGATGGCGACCGACGGCTACAACTCTGATGCCGTGGGCGAAGTGCGTTTAAGGGCCGGGCAGGGACTGGTCGGTTTGGTAGCACGTCGTGAGGAGACGCTGAATCTTGATAATGCCTCGGATCATCCCGCCTATGTGTTTACCAGTAAAATCGGCGAAGAGCCTTTTCACGGCTTTCTCGGCGTTCCAATTATCCAGCACAGACATGTACTGGGTGTTCTGGTGGTGCGTCAACGCGAACGACGCCGCTTTGCCGAACAGGAAGAAACCTTTCTGTTTACGCTGGCGGCTCAGTTGGCAGGTGCCATCAGTCACGCCGGCGCCAGCGGTGAAATCAATCGTCTGTTGCAGCACTCCGATGAGTCCCGCTATGCCCTCAAAGGCGTATCGGCTACGCCGGGTGCTGCGGTCGGGGTGGCACGGGTCGTGTTTCCAATGGCTAACCTGGAGGCCATTCCGGACCGAGCGGTCGAAGACATCGATGCCGAGATTGCAGAGTTTCGTGCTGCGGTTGCCGCAGTGGAAAGGGATATTCGCTCGATCTCGGCGCGTATGGTGGATTCGCTGTCGGTTGAAGACATTGCCCTGTTTGATGCCTTGATCCTGATGTTGGGCAGTGAAAACCTGGTGGGTGGAACCATTGACGGCATCAGAGCGGGTAACTGGGCCTCCGGTGCTTTGCGCAACACTATTGCTAAACACGTAGTCGCTTTTGAGGACATGGACGACCCCTATCTGCGCGAGCGTGCCAGTGATGTGCGTGATCTGGGCAGGCGGATCCTGGAGCACCTGCAAAGCATTCATCCTGTTGCCAGGAAATTCGAGCCAGACACTATACTGGTCGGGGAAGATGTGAGTGCAAGCCAGCTTGCCGAAGTGCCCGTTAATCTGCTAGTTGGTGTGGTTTCGGCACGGGGCTCCAGTGCTTCACACGTAGCCATTATTGCCCGTGCCCTGGGTATTCCTGCGGTAATGGGATTTGATGATCTGCCGGTTGGGCGCCTGGACGGCCAGGAACTGGTTGTCGATGGTTATCAATGCAGACTGTTTGTGCGACCTGCGCAAGCGATCCGCAACGAATTCCTGCGCTTGCAGCGTGAAGAAACTGAACTGTCACACGAGTTGCAGGGTTTGATCCAGTTGCCATCGGAAACCAGGGATGGTGTGCGACTTCCACTCTATGCAAATACCGGTTTGCTCACTGATATTACCCCGTCGTTGCGTTGTGGTGCTGACGGTGTCGGCCTGTACCGTACCGAAATCCCGTTCCTGATACGCGATCGGTTTCCCGGTGAGGAGGAGCAACGCCGAACCTACCGGCAGGTACTGGAAGCTTTTGCGCCGGCACCCGTTACAGTGCGCACCCTGGATATTGGCGGTGATAAAATGCTGCCATACTTCCCTGTGCAAGAGGACAATCCTTTTCTTGGCTGGCGCGGAATCCGCATTTCCCTGGACCACCCGGAAATATTTCTCACCCAGGTGCGCGCCATTCTGCGTGCAAATGCAGGACTGAATAATCTTCAGTTGTTGTTGCCCATGGTCAGCAGTGTAGGGGAGATAGACAGCGCACTTGGCTTGATCAAGCGCGCCCATGAAGAATTGCTGGACGAAGGTGAGGAGCTGGTCTACCCGAAAATCGGGGTTATGATCGAAGTGCCGTCGGCTGTCTATCAGATACCTGCCATGGCGGCGCGGGTGGATTTCTTTTCTGTCGGCTCAAACGATCTGACCCAGTACCTGTTAGCGGTTGATCGAAACAATTCTCAGGTCGCCAGGCTCTATGATGCCTTACACCCGTCAGTACTGCGCGCTATCCACCACGTTATTCAGGAGGCCCATGCTGTGGAGCGATCGGTCAGTGTGTGCGGTGAAATGGCCGGTGATCCGGCAGCAGCACTGCTGTTACTGGCTATGGGCGTTGATTCACTCAGTATGAGTGCCGCCAGTCTGCTGCGCGTGAAATGGGTTGTGCGCAGCTTCACCCAGTCGCAGGCCCGGAAGTTGCTTGATGAGGCGTGGAAACTTGAAGAAGGCAGTGCAGTGCGGGCGCTTCTGAACACCAGTCTGCAAGCGGCTGGATTGGGCGGTCTGGTTCACG
>CBFDBP010000152.1:0-8366 GCA_965603065.1 uncultured Gammaproteobacteria bacterium | reverse complement strand
CCTCTATCGGCTCGATCGTGGTGTCTAAACTTCATGTCTAGTTCGTCGTTACCTCTTGAGCAACGTTAAGCATATCCGGCAAAAGGAAAATGAGCATGATGATCACACTAACCACAATCAACACCGCGATGCCGACGAACACATTCGCCAGGATGTTCCTGCCGCTGTGCTGTTCGGTCAGCGCGAAGGCTAGATTCGGGAGATTCACGAGTCCCATGAAATGGTCACCACGATAAACCAGCAGGCGGCGGCAATTATTGCTTCGCATTTTGCTGATCGCCTCCTCACAGGAGGTATCGTGCGGAACGGAAATAAGACAGTCCGTGGTGGCGACGTCTTTGAGCATCAGCGTTTCCGACTGTTTACCCGGTCCGACCACACGCTTGACCAGATCGCGCTCGGTGAACAATCCGACCACCTGCCCCTTTCTGGTCAGGACGAGCGAACCGACATTCTGGTCGGCCATCAGCTCGACGGCCTGTTGGACGGTACCGTCCTCCTCCAGCGAGGCAACGGATTCTCGTACAAAATGTTCAATTTTGCAGGTCATTAAGGTCTCCTGATCCAGTATAGATTCTATGTTGTGGCCTGATAGCTGCGTTCCTGTAGGTGGCGAATTTAGCATTATTACCTGAATAGCGATAACTTAGACAGGCTTATTCCTGAACGCAACCCTCCCTACGCCTCCCCGCCATAAAGGACCTGCGGGTACTCCTCGCAGTTCTTTTAACCACGATCGGCTAACTCCTTGGACCCGGTCTTGTGGAGTTTAGTCGATACGGCAAGAGAACTGGTGTCACTGGATCGGGGGTTCCGGTTCATCGTCGTGGCCGGTCGGGTCGGGATTGATCGCCTCCTGGAACACTTCAACGCTACGCGCAGCGCGCTCCGTGTGCGTGAATTGCGCCAGGTGATATAACGCCTCCCCCTGGTGCACCAGCGGTAACTGGGATCGCCCGATGACAATGCCTTCGTGCCTCGTGCGCACCTGGATTTCGGCTTCACCGAATGGATCGGCGATTATCGCCAGCAGGCCACCCTTTTCAACCCGTGTGCCGAGCGGAACCAGGGTGCGCAGAATGCCGCTTTCCGGCGCGCGCACCCAGAAGGAAGATCGCGCGATCACCGGTGGCTTGAGATCTGTCGTTTTACGCTTTCTGGCCGGCAGCATGCCGAGTTCACGCATGACATTCAACACGCCCTTGAGACCGGCGCGTATGGAAACCTCATCAAAGCGCAGCGCCTCGCCGGCTTCGTACAACAACATGGTGACGCCCCGCTCCGCTGCCGCCATGCGCAACGAACCGTCGCGCAGCGTCGAATTGATCAGCACCGGGACGCCAAATGCGCGCGCCAGGCGCTCGGTTTCCGGGTCGTCGAGGTTGGCGCGGATCTGGGGGATGTTTTCACGGTGTATGGCGCCGGTGTGCAGGTCGATGCCGTAGCCGCAGCGCGCCACCACTTCCGTCATGAAGAGCTTGGCGATACGTGCCGCCAGCGAACCTTTGCCGCTGCCTGGAAAGCTGCGATTGAGGTCGCGCCGGTCCGGCAGGTAGCGCGAGCGGTCCAGAAAACCGTGTACGTTGACTATGGGGATAGCGATCAAGGTACCGCGCAGCCGCTTCAGCGCGGCCTGCTGTAACAGGCGGCGGATCACTTCCACGCCGTTGAGTTCATCGCCGTGTATCGCCGCGCTGACGAACAGGCACGGCCCCTGCAGCTTGCCGTGCACCACCTGCACCGGCATGGCGAGGCTGGTGTGTGTGTACAGGCGCGCCACCGGCAGATCGATCCCGACACGCTGTCCGGGTTCCACGTGAACACCATTGATCTCAAACGGTCTGGCTTTCATATCAGCCTTTGCCGCGGGTGCGTGTGCGGTGCGGCTTGGCGTTTTTCTCGATGAACTCGATCATTAGACCCGCGACATCCTTGCCGGTGGCGTTTTCGATGCCCTCCAGGCCTGGCGAGGAATTGACCTCCATTACCAGCGGACCGCTGTTGGACCGCAGCAGATCCACACCCGCCACATTAAGTCCGAGCTTGCGCGTCGCCATCACCGCGGTGGTTCGCTCCAGCGTGGTCAGCTTGGCCACCGCTGCAGAACCGCCGCGGTGCAGGTTGGAACGGAACTCCCCTTCCTTGGCTGTGCGCTGCATTGCGGCAACCACTTTTTCGCCGATCACGAAGGCGCGGATATCCGACCCGCCGGCCTCCTTGATGAACTGCTGCACCAGGAAGTTGGCCTCCAGTTCCCGGAACGCATCGATGACACTTTCCGCCGCCTTGAGGGTTTCCGCCAGCACCACGCCCTTGCCCTGGGTACCTTCCAGCAGCTTTACCACCAGCGGCGCGCCGCCGACCATCTTGATCAGGTCCAGGGTATTATCCGGCGAGCTGGCGAAACCGGTGGCCGGCAGGCCGATACCGGCACGCGACAGGATCTGCAGCGAGCGCAGCTTGTCGCGCGCACGCGTGATGGCAACCGATTCGCTGAGCGGATAAGCACCGGTCATCTCGAACTGGCGTAGTACGGCAGCACCGTAAAAGGTAATGGATGCGCCGATGCGCGGAATCACGGCATCGAAATCCGGCAGATCCTCACCTTTGTAGTGCACACTGGGATGCGCAGCGTTGATATTCATGTAACATTTGGTCGTATCCAGAACGCGCACCTCGTGGCCGCGATTCTGGGCCGCTTCCACCAGTCGACGGGTCGAATAAAGTTTTGTGTTACGTGACAGTATCGCAATCTTCATCAGATCTACCTCTTTGTTTGGCGCCTCGCGGCTCAACATAAAGACATGCCGAGTGCAGGTTTGTAACCGCTTTAATTCGTTGTTTTGAGTAAGTATTGGTTTATATAGGACTCGCTGACTTTATCTTTGGTCACATTTACCCAGCAGATACGACTGTGCGGCGTCAACCAGAAACCGTCCCTCCAGCGCGGTGCGCCCGAGCAGCATACGAAAGCGCATGGTATCCCGATTGGTCAGTGTGAGCTGAATCGAGCAGGTCATGTCTTCGGCGACTAGCGGTGTTTCGATCACATAGCGCTTTTCCCTGTGCCCGCCGGAATCAGTCACCAGACGTTGGTCGAGAACCTGCGCCTCACAATTCACAACCAGATCCTCGCGGTGCTGAAGGGGATGTATACCAAACCGAACCCACGTCGATCCCTGTGCATCAAACGGCTCGATGTAGAACGCATGTAACGCAGAGGTTCGGGCACCTGTATCGATCTTGGCCTTTATACGATCGATTCCCAGCTCCGGCAGTCGAATCCACTCACGCCAGCCAATGAGCTGCAGAGGCGGCTGGGAACCGCTCACCTGCCAGCCATCCGCTTAGCTGTCTGCAGGTGTGTACTTTTCATGGTATTCCCGTCCTGGTCTACGGCCCGCCAACGATAGTGTTGACAGCGCCCTCGAACTTGATCTCCGCACCTGAATGCTTGCCAAACATAACCTGGTCGAGTTTAGCACCCGGCAATACGACAGTTCCTCTCTTCTCTTCCTCATCCACCGCAAAGTAATAAGTTGATCGATTTCCGTTAACAGACCTATGATGCTGAAAAATTCCTAAAGCAGACTGGAGAAAAGCGTTGCGATACCGAGAAAGCTCATGAAACCGGTTACATCGGTAACGGTGGTCAGCACGATGGAGGAGGATTGGGCCGGATCCTGCCCTATGGTCGTCAGCACGAGAGGAATCGCTGCGCCAAAGATCCCGGCTATGACCATGGACATAATCATAGACACCCCGATGACACCCGCCAGCCCTGTGGATCCACTCCAGATCCAGACACCGAATGATGTGGTCGCCGCGATGGCGACACCGTTCCAGAAACCGGCCGACATCTCTTTGAACACTACACGCGGCCAGTGCCGTGCTCGGATTTCGCGCAACGCCAGACCTCGCATGGTGACCGCAAGGGCTTGTGCCCCGGTATTGCCGGACTGCCCGGCCACAACGGGTAGCAGTACCGCCAATGCGGTGTACTTTGCGATGGTACTCTCGAACAGGCCGACCACCGCTGCCGCGAGAAAGGCAGTTGCCAGGTTGATGTGCAACCATGGCAACCGTTTGCGCACGGCAAAGGACACCTTCGACAACGCGCGCTCATCCTTACTGACACCCACCATGGTCTGCATCGCGACCGTGGCTTCGTTCTCCGCGGCCGCCACGAGGTTGCGATAGCGGACTGCGCCGATAAGACGTTCCTCGGCGTCAACAACCGGCAAGTCGGTCAGCCGGTAGCGTTCGAGAATATCGACCACCTCCTCGCGCGGTGCGACCGCGTTGACCATCGCCAGCACCGGATGCTGGATCTCATCCAGCTGCGTTGCTGCAGTCGCGGTCGCGATATCCTGGATATCCACCTGTCCCTTGAGGTGGTTGTCGGCATCCACAACAAAGAGCATGCGCATACCGCGCCGGCGCAGCGCACGAATGCGGGCGAGTGCCTCCCGTACCGTCGTGTCGGCACGCAACAGCAGCACGCGCGGATCCATAAGCGCACCAGCGCTATCCATCGGATAGGCAAGAATTGCGCGCAATTCATCCGCATCCGCCTTGGGCAGCCGCGTTAAGTAGTTTTCCTGCGCCTCCGGGTCGCGCATGGACAACATTGCTGCGCTGCGGGAAGGATCCATATTGCGCAGAACCTTTACCGCCTCGGTTTCAGGGAGCGCCTCAACCGCGCGGATACCAATGTCCGGCGACAACCGGTTCCACACAGATACCGTTACGGAAATGGGGTGCCCGGACAGGACCCCGGCCACCTCTGCGGGCGGCAGTCGCTCCAATAGCTGCACGGCATCGTCCGGATGATTTTCGACGAGATCGCGCTGCAATGCCTGGATGGCGTTATCGAGTCCGGGTTTCATGTCAGCCTTCCCCCTTGCTTTCGGTTGCCGGCCCAGCATTACTTACGAACAGCGCACCCACCCCGATCCAGAAGATGTCCGCCAGCGCAGCGCGTGTCGTGGCAAGCTCGTTACGCTCGGCGACCTCAGTCAGCAACTGCTGTTCCCCTGCCATTACTTTTGAGCGCTGTAGCACGCCTAGAAAGACGCCATCGCGGTTGACCACCGGCAGACTGTCGTGGGTCAGCCAGGCGGGATGATTGGTCACCGTCTGAATCGCGGCCCGGGCGCTGAGCACGATAGGCGCCGGTCGCATCACACGCTGAATCATGGTGCGGTCACGTTCGCCGAGCAGGTCACTCAAGTCCACTATACCAGCCAGGTGACGGTGCTGGTCCAGCACATGAATCGTCTGCCCGGTGCGCTGACTGGCACGCCGGAACAGGCGCAATGCGTCGCCCACGCGCTGGTCCGGCATAAAAGTCACGACGTCCGCATCCAGGAACGAACCAATCACCGTTTCCGAGTAACGCAGGCGCAGCCGCAACCGCGCCGCCGCATGACGTGGCATTACCGCAAGCCACGCTTTCAACCGGTCGCGTTCGATCAGGCGAAGAATCGCCACAGCGGCCGAAACAGGCATCCGAGCGAGTATCTCACCGCCCGTCTTATCCGTCAGCTGTCCAAGGCACCGGCCGGCCGAACTCGGCGTCATGTTCTCCAACACATTAGCTGCCAGCTGAAGTGGCATGACCTGGAATATCGCCTTGACATCATCACTGTCAAGGCGCGCCAGTGTGCGGGCGGCTGCAGCCGGGTGCAGAGTGATATAGCCTTTCGCAACCGGGTCAAACACGCTCACTTTCCTGCTCCTCGACGACCAATGCAACGTTTTCCAGGAAATGCTGCGCCGGGATCGAAGCCTCACCTTCCCCGGTCTCCACGATCACTGCCACCTGCGTCAGTTCCAATATTTCACCCTCCAGCCCCTGCATACGCACCTTCTGCCCGGGCCTGTAAGCCTTTCGCACATAGTGTGAGGCCATGATATTGCGCACGGCATCGCCCGCACCAATGCCAAACGCCAGGGCAGCGCTTCCGAAAAGTGCCGCGGCTGCCAGTAGGATGATATTGGCGAACACAGCTACGTCGAGCCCGAGCTGGGCCAGTCCCAGCAACAGCGTGAACGCCAGGATAAGTCCTGACGCCAGATGTCCGAGCGAAAGTCCGTGCTGGAAATTATTGGAATCGGCAACGGCTACGATAACATTCCGCACGCCATTGCTGATGAGGTACCCGATAAATAGAATAAAGGCACTGATCAGTACGCGCGGCAGGTAGCCGAGCAATCCCAGCACCCAGTTAGCGAAAGTGATGAGTCCAAGCTGCTCGGCTGCTGCGCTAACGGTATAGGCGAGCGTGATCCAGAAAGCAACATTAGCGACGAGATTCGAGACCGACCAGCGCGGTCGGGTGACCTCCTGGCCAAGCCAACGGTGGATGACAGCCAGGATTGCGTCAAGACCTTTTCCGAAGCGATGGATGAGCCAGCGCACGACGAAGGCCGCCAGCCAACCGATGAGCAGTAATGCCAGCGCCCCCAGAAGGTTGGGAAGAAAGGTCTTGAGCACCAGGATCAGGTCTTGGAGTGCATACTCCAGCCAGAGGCCCGGGTCGTCAATGAGGTTCACTCCGATCTCCTTTAATGGAGAGGACGGTGGTGTTGCCGGTGTAGCAAGAGATGGTGCGGCCATGGTGTTTTCTCGGCGAGTTTTTTCTCGGATTACGCTAAAGTATAGGAGACAAGCGCAACGTCGACCGCTCAATCAGTAGATGTGGCGCCGAAATACACCTGCGGCCTTGTGGCCGCAGGTGTTGAGGGCGGGGTTACGGGTTTTCGATCAGGATCTCGACCCGGCGGTTGGCGGCCCTGCCGTCCGCTGTCTCGTTACTGGCCACCGGACGTGATGCCCCATAACCGGAGATGCTGATCCTGTCGGCAGCGATGCCGCCCACTTCGGTCAGGAACCTCGCCACCTTGCCGGCTCTTTCCTCGGACAGCTTCATGTTCACCGCATCACCGCCTGTCGAGTCAGTGTGGCCGGACACCCTGATCGCACTGCTCGGAAAAATATCAATCGACTTGATGATTTTGTTCAGCAGTACGAAGTTTTCAGCCTCCAGCTCGCTACCACCCGGTGGAAAGCGTAAACCATGCGCGGAAATGAGCACGTTGTTGCGCTGCTGGTAGACGTTGGCCTCGGCGGCGGTGAACATCGCCTCCACTTTATCAATGGCACCCTTCTGCTCCTCCGTCAACGACAGCTCCTGCTCGTACTGACTGCGGGCCACCGCGGTGTCGTCGCGCTGCTCGATCAGCTCTTTCACCGAGCTCTGCATGCCGAGGACAACTGTGCGGTTGGGGCTGTCAAAGGGCAGATCTTTACCCAGCGGTTCAGCGATTTCACTCAACTGAGCCTGGTACCACAGCACCACATCTTCCCGGGTATAATCGCGGCGGTCAAAATCTTTGATCAATTCGGTGATGGCGATACTGCGCTCGGCAAGCCACTTGGCGCGCGCGGCGTGAACATTGGCCTTGTCGGTCTTGGTACGGTCAGCATCCAGAACAGAGAGGGCCAGGGCCAGCTCCTCCTCTGCCTGTTTGTAAGTCTTGGGTGCGTACTTGGACGCACGATTTTGTTCCGCCTTTTCCAGTGTCGCCTTGGCGGTATCGACCATCCCCTCTTTAAGAGAAATCAACTCCAGCTGTTCATAACCGGCAATCAGCTTTGGACGGCGCTTCTTGACGTCCTCCAACCGGCCCTGTTCGACCATAGCAGTGGTCTTGCGTAAACCAGCTTCCAGATCCGCGGTATCCTGCTTATACAGGGTGGCAGCACCCGCCTTCATGGCCTGGGTCCTGGCTGCCAGCACTTCACGAAGCAGGTCCTTGCTTTTCCCGACATCGCTGTTCACTTTTTTCAGGCCGCTGAGGCCTGCCCGCGCGGCAGTATTGGCGGCATCACTGCGCCCGCTGGCTGCTTCAGATAGAGCCCGATCGAGCTGCGCCACCGCGGCTTTATAGCCCTCCGGCGCCAGGTAATCCGCACCCTGCGCGCGCGCATCCTTCAAGCCCTTGTCCAGGCTGGCGATCTGTTGGTTCTGACTGAGGACCTGCTCCTGGCTGAGTTTTGGCGTGGAGGCGCAGGCGGTAATAAGCACCACGAGAAACACACCAATTGATGTATACATGAGGTTTTTCATCATTTTCACCTACTTATCGAATGATTACGTCCAAATCCGGAACCTGACTTTCTTCTACCTTGGAGGATTAAAGCCGGGCGCCGGTTTCCTGTTTGTTAAGACGCCCTGTCAGCAGGCAAAGTCACATTCGCGCTGAATAATTTGAGCACGATGTTCCGCGCAGGCCGAAAGCATTGGATCATCATCACGGCACCGGTTTGTGCGCGCTTGTGGACAGGACACGCCGAGCTC
>CBFDBP010000151.1:0-8367 GCA_965603065.1 uncultured Gammaproteobacteria bacterium | reverse complement strand
CGGTGGGTTTGAAGGCTTTGCAGTGGCAAACTTCAGAAGTCGACCCGAAGGCCACCAAAATATTTCTGGATATCGTTACTCTGGCGGGTATTCAGCGAAATGGAAAATTTCTTGGTAATCTTGTAGATGGACTCGACCACCGCGAAGGTACCATCGTAATCGCCCGACCGGTACTCGACCGCAGCGTCTAATTCCCACTTCTTGGTGGCCTGGAAGCGCACGCCGAGGTCGGCGAGCCCGCCCCCTTCACTGATGGAAGAAACACCGCTGGAACTGCTGTTGATGCTGTTGTAGAACCAGGTGCCGGTGCCGAACATATCGAGCTTCTTCTTCATCAGCGGATAGTGCCCCCTGACGCCGAACTGAAACTCGGTGAAATCCGGATCACTGCTGTCCTGAGCGGGTCGGTAGTCCTCGATCTTGCCACGCTGGAAACCGGCACGCAGGGCAACGTAGTCGAATACACCAAACGAAGCGTTTAACAGGCCAACCTTGAAATTCTCCGGATCGCCGCTCGTATACTGATAGCCGGCATCGACGAAGCTGTAATTGAACCCTTTAGCGGCCATGGCCGGGGATGCGATCAGCGCAATTGAAATGATCAGCGAAACCCCGACGGCTTTTCTTGAAATCATCACTCCTCCTCCTGAATATTCTTGTTTTGGCCAGCAACCGGCTCGGCGCAGGCTCCCAAGACCAAATACCGGGCCATACTACGGATTCACTATCCGCCCTTCAAGTTGAAAGTTCGTGCAGGAGCAAAAAAGGGCGGACCAGCGCCCGCCCTTTCGCGTTGAAAAAAAACGTCTTTCAAGCTGCGCTGGCTTGCCCCCCGCGGTCGAGGAACAGCAGTTGGCCACCGTCCACATCGACCTGGATAACGTGCCCCGGCTGGAAACGTCCGGCCAGGATCTCCTGCGCCAGCGGATTCTCCAGCTGCTGCTGAATCGCCCGCTTGAGCGGCCGTGCGCCGTACACCGGATCGAAACCGGCCTCGCCCAGGCGATCCAGAGCCGCTTCGGACAGTTCCAGCCCGAGCTCCCGCTCCGCCAGGCGTTTGCGCAGATAGCCGATCTGGATCGTAGTGATGGAGCGAATCTGCTCGCGGCCCAGCGGGTGGAATACCACGGCTTCATCAATACGGTTGATGAATTCAGGCCGGAAATGGGCACCCACCACCTCCATCACTGCGCTTTTCATACGATCGTAGTTCTCTTCTCCGGCCAGCTCCTGGATCTGCTGACTACCCAGATTGGATGTCATCACAATAACCGAATTGCGGAAATCGACAGTGCGGCCCTGGCCGTCGGTCAAACGGCCATCGTCCAGTACCTGCAGCAAGACGTTGAACACATCCGGGTGGGCTTTCTCGACTTCGTCCAAGAGAATGACCGAGTAGGGTTTGCGCCTGACGGCTTCGGTCAGATACCCCCCTTCCTCATAACCCACATAACCGGGTGGCGCACCGATCAGGCGCGCTACCGAGTGTTTTTCCATGAATTCGGACATATCGATGCGCACCATGGCCTCTTCGGTGTCAAACAGGAACTCCGCCAGCGCCTTGGTCAGCTCGGTTTTACCCACGCCGGTTGGCCCCAGGAACAGGAACGAACCATTGGGACGGCTGGGATCGGACAAACCGGCGCGTGAACGGCGAATAGCGTCGGACACCGCCTTCACCGCTTCGCTCTGGCCGACCACGCGTTTTTCGATTTCCTGCTCCATGCGCAGCAATTTGTCACGTTCGCCTTCCAGCATTTTGGACACCGGGATACCGGTCCACTTGGACACCACCTCGGCGATCTCTTCCTCGGTCACCTTGTTGCGCAGCAGTTTCATCTCCTGCATTTCCGCCTGGGCCGCCATATCCAGCTGTTTTGCCAGTTCCGGGATACGTCCGTACTGCAATTCACCGGCGCGCGCCAGATCGCCGGCGCGCTGCGCCGTTTCCAGTTCCATGCGCGCCCGTTCCAGTTCCTCCTTGACGTGGGATGATCCCTGCACCGCGGCTTTTTCGGCTTTCCAGATTTCCTCCAGATCAGAGAATTCGCGTTCCAGAATATCGATTTCTTCCTGAAGATTACCCAGGCGCTTGACCGACGCCTCGTCACTTTCCTTGTTCAAAGCCTCGCGCTCGATCTTCAGCTGGATCAGACGCCGCTCCAGCCGATCCATCTGTTCCGGCTTGGAATCGATTTCCATGCGTATCCGGCTGGCGGCCTCATCGATCAGGTCAATGGCCTTGTCCGGCAGCTGACGGTCGGTGATGTAACGGGTTGACAGGGTCGCCGCCGCCACAATTGCAGGATCGGTGATATCCACGCCATGGTGGACTTCATAACGTTCTTTAAGGCCACGTAAAATAGCGATGGTATCTTCAACCGTGGGTTCGCCGACCAGCACTTTCTGGAAGCGACGCTCGAGTGCGGCATCCTTTTCGAGGTACTTGCGATATTCATCCAGAGTGGTTGCACCCACACAGTGCAGCTCGCCGCGAGCCAGCGCCGGTTTCAACATATTACCTGCGTCCATGGCGCCTTCGGCTTTGCCGGCTCCGACCATGGTATGCAACTCATCGATGAACAGGATGATCTGGCCTTCCTGTTTGGAAAGATCCTTGAGCACCGCTTTAAGACGTTCCTCGAACTCGCCGCGGTATTTTGCACCGGCGATCAGCGACCCCATATCGAGGCTCAGCAGGCGTTTACCCTTGATTCCCTCCGGCACTTCACCGTTAATGATCCGTTGCGCCAGACCTTCAACAATAGCCGTCTTACCCACTCCGGGTTCGCCGATCAGTACCGGGTTGTTTTTGGTCCGACGCTGAAGCACCTGAATGGTACGACGAATTTCGTCGTCTCGGCCGATCACCGGGTCCAGTTTCCCCTGTTCGGCGCGCTCTGTGAGGTCAATGGTATATTTTTCCAGTGCCTGACGCTGGTCCTCGGCGCTGGGGTCATCGACATTCTGGCCACCGCGCATCTTTTCAATAGCCTGTTCGATCAGGCCCCTGCTGGCCCCCGCCCTGCGCAGTAACTCACCGAGCTCGCCCTTGTCCTCGACTGCTGCGAGCGCAAACAATTCGGACGAGATGTACTGGTCCTTGCGTTTCTGCGCCAGCTTGTCGGTGAGGTTCAACAGACGGGTCAAATCATTGGAGATATGCACCTCACCAGAGGTGCCTTCCACCACCGGCAGGCGATCCATCTGCTCGCCTAACTGGGAACGCAACAGGTTGGTATTGACGTTGGCCTGGGCCAGCAGATGGCGGACAGTACCGCCCTCTTGATCCAGTAACGCCACCATGACGTGAACCGGCTCGATATAGTTATGATCCCGCCCTACCGCCAGGCTCTGCGCATCGGCCAGCGCCATCTGGAACTTGGAAGTCAGTTTATCCATTCGCATGACAAGGAGTCTCCCCAAATAGTGTATTAGCTGAGTAATATATGGGTGGGTCTGTGGGAAATTTCAAGGCAGGCAAGAAAACAGAGTGCCCCTGGGTAGCGCCTGTTCTGCTTGACCGAGGTCGCATAAATCCTCGTAGTTATGAGTTTTCAGCTAGTTGTAGACCTTGCGCTGGAACAGGTCCTGGCGCCGACTGACCAGGCGATCGAGGAACAGCAGGCCGTCGAGGTGATCCATTTCGTGCTGAACAGCGCGTGCCTCAAAGCCTTCCATCTCAAAACAAAGTCTATTGCCCTCGCGATCTAACGCGTCAAGCCGGATACGCTCGGCGCGCACCACGTTACCCGTGTAATCAGGGACTGACAGACAGCCCTCGCGGCCGATAGCAAAACCATCCCACTCGGTAATCTCGGGATTCACCAGAATCAGGTGACCATGGTTTCCGGTCTTCTTGCGGCCCGAAACATCAACGATCAGGACGCGTTGAAACCAGGCCACCTGTGGAGCGGCAATACCCACCGCGCCCGGGCCCGCCAGACGGGTTTCCTCAAGATCGTCGATATGACCCTGCAACACACCGTCGAACTGCTCGACAGGCTCGGAAACCTGGCGCAGGCGATCGTCAGGACAGGTCAGAATCTCCAGTACGGCCACGCGTCACCCGATAAGCGTTTCAATCTGACGCACGTCGACCTTGACACCGTCGGCCTGCAACGGCGCCAGCGCCTTTTCAATCGACTCCACGCCCTGTGTCGCCATACCTTCGATCTGCAGGATGTAAATCGGGTCAGAGGCGGTACCACCGACATCCGACGCCAGGTCGAGAATATTCAAGCCCGCCGTTGCGGCTGCACTGGTCACCTGCGAGACGATGCCGGCACGGTCGGCACCGTGTACCAGAATACAGACATCCGGGATCGAACCATGATGCAGGCTACCATCAATGGCATCGACATGAAGAACCAGCCCCAGCGCATCGACCACTGGCTGCAAGACACGGCGCAGTGCATCGTCGCCGGCATCACTTTGCACCATCATCATCACCGTGAAGTACTCGCCCAGGCGAATCATGGAAGTCTCACCCAGATTGCTGCCTGCCTCGAACAAGGCGGTAGTGACCCTGGCCACAATACCGGGCTGATCCTGACCCACCAGCGTCAACATGTACCAGTTCGACATCGGCTTCCCCCGATTCAGTGAAAAGACCGCACTATAGGCAGGGAATAACCAGCGATGCAAGCAGGTTATTCATCGCGGTCAGGGGACCGCGATGCTGCACAGGTCTTTGAAAGCCGATCAGGCATGCAGGGTGGAATGCGTGACATAGATGAGCGCCACACCCAGACCGATCAGCGATATCTGTTTTAAGGTCGCGCTGAATTCAACACGTTTGTGCAGGCCCGGAATCAGATCGGCAACCGCGATATAGATAAAACTGGAGGCCGCAACGGCCAGTACGTAGGGCAATGCAGGTTCCAGATTCATTAAGCCATAATAGGCCAGGACACCCCCGATCACGGTAGTCAGGCTGGCTATCACATTAAACAAAAACGCCCGGCCGGTACTGAAACCACTGTGCAGCAGGACTGCAAAATCACCCACTTCCTGCGGAATTTCGTGAGCGGCAACCGCCAGACTGGTGACCACACCGAGATGGATATCGGTCAGGAACGCAGCGCCAATTAACACACCGTCGATAAAGTTATGCAGCCCGTCGCCAATCAGAATCAGGGTACCGGCTGCCGGCTGGTGGTGGTCGTGATCCTCGGGTACGTGGACTTCACAGTGTTCCTGGTGGCAATGGCGCCACAGCACCAGTTTTTCCAGTAGGAAAAAGCCAAACAGACCCAGCAGCACGGCGCCTGTAATGCTGTGAAAATCGTTACCGCCAACAGCTTCGAGCGCATGCGGCAGCAGGCCCAGCAAAGCGGCACCCAGTAACGCGCCGATGGCAAAACTGACCGCATGCGGTAACAAACGGGTACGCAAGGCTTCCGGCAGCAGTAAAAACACAGCTGCAGCGACAACACTGAGCACACCGCCCAACAGGCAGAACAACAGAATCCATATCAGGAGTGGCATTTAATACCCGAACTTTTCGATGGCGTCAAAACATCGGAGTATACCGCAGTGCAGCCCGCATGCCCGGCTTCGTATCTGCGTAACATGGATAGAGGGGCACACGCCCCCGGCCGCAATTCAAGCCAGCCAGATCAACGACGCCATGCGTCCGGTCAGACCATCACGCCGATAGGAGTAAAAGCGCTGCCGATCCGCAAAGGTACAAAAACCCCCACCGTAGAGCGCGGTCACGCCGCTCGCCAGAAGCCGAATCCGCGCCAGCTGATACAGGTCCGCCAGCCAACGCCCCTGTGGCCGCGCCAGGAAAGCCCCGGCAGCCTCGGCGTGCTGCTCGACAAAGACCTGGCGCACCTCCCCACCCACCTCAAAGGCGCCCGGTCCGATGGCGGGTCCGAACCAGGCCATCAGTTGCCCGGGCGCTGTATCGAGCGCCCGCACAGTGCTCTCCAGAACACCACCGGCCAAGCCCCGCCAGCCGGCATGAGCGGCGGCAACCCGTGTTCCGTTGCGATTACAGAACAGCACCGGCAGGCAATCCGCCGTCAGCACTGCACACACCACATGGGTCTGATCGGTAAAACTGGCATCGGCGGATGGACGTTCGCCTGAGTTGGCAGCATCCACCACCAGGTCGCCATGAACCTGGTTCAACCAGGCCGGCCGCCCCGGCAGATTCAGCTGGTGCAGGATGGATAAACGATTCTGCCGCACTGCGTCCGCTGCATCACCGACATGCTCTGCCAGATTCAAGCTGTCATAAGGGGCTTTGCTGACACCCGCATGGCGCGTTGTCGTCACAGCTTTTACACACGCTGCTGCGGGCCACTCCGGGAAAATCATTCGCTTCTTAACACCTCAAGCAACTGCTTGTAATCTTTTGGCATTTCCGCCTCCCATCCGACAGCCTCGCCACTCGCGGGATGGATCAGTTGCAGGCGAACGGCGTGCAAGGCCTGGCGGCGAAAAGCGCTGATGGCCTGCCGCAAAACCGCTGAGGCGCCGCGTGGCAACCTCGGACGTCCTCCATACAGCGGATCACCCACCAGTGGACAGCGGATATGAGCCATATGCACCCGGATCTGGTGAGTCCGTCCGGTCTCCAGGCGGACCTGCACCAGGGTATGGGCCGCAAACCGCTGCAGAACCCGATAATGCGTGATGGCCGGTTTTCCGGATTCCACCACTGCCATACGCAGGCGGTCGCGCGGATGGCGGCCAATCGGCGCATCGACCGTTCCGCCTGCCGCCAGCACTGACTGCACCAGAGCCAGGTATTCCCGGTGTACACTGCGCGCCTGCAGCTGTTCGACCAGCGACTTGTGTGCGATCAGGCTGCGCGCCACCACCATCAGACCGCTGGTATCCTTGTCGAGACGGTGCACGATGCCCGCTCGCGGCAGCGAGGCCAGCTTGGGATCATAAAACAGCAGGGCATTCTGCAGGGTACCGTCCGGATTTCCGGCGGCGGGATGCACGACCAGTCCGGCCGGCTTGTTCAAAACCAGCAGATGCTCATCCTGGAAGCTGATATCCAGCGGAATATCCTGTGGCTGCACCTCGGTCTCCCGCTGCAACTGTGCGCGTATTTCGACCTGTTCGCCGCCCGCCACCCGGTACCTGGCTATAACCGGCTGCTGGTTCAACAGCACCTTGCCCGCCTTTATCCACTGCTGCAGACGGCTGCGTGAATAGCACGGGAACAACTCCGCCAGGACCTGATCGAGACGGCGACCAGCCGATGTCTCCGGAATCTGCCCTGTCAGATGAATCTGCTCAAACATAGTATTAAGGTACAAGCCGCCTTACAATTTCACTTTAACGACAGAAATCGGATACACAGTCTGATGCGCTGGTTATGCCTTATACCTTTATTGACGATTTTGTTCACCTTCGGTTGTTCGACCACACCCGAGAATGAGCTGGATACTTTACCCGCCGACGAGCTCTATCGCCGTGCCAAGACAGCGCTTGACTCGGGTGATTATGAAACAGCGATCAATACCTTCGAAAAACTGGAAGTTCGCTTTCCGTTCGGCAAATACGCCCAACAGGCCCAGCTGGAGATCGCCTACGCTTACTACAAGTTCGACGAACCGGACTCTTCCATCGCTACCGCAGACCGTTTCATCAGTAACAACCCCGGCAGCCCCCACCTGGACTATGCCTACTACCTGAAGGGGCTGGTCAACTATACCCGTGGCGCCAACCTGGTTGACCGTGTTGCGCCCCGCAAACCTTCCGAGCGGGACACCCGGGCACTGCGCGACTCCTTCAATGATTTCACCCAGTTAGTGAAGAAATTCCCCGACAGCCGCTATGCCACCGACGCCAGGGAACGGCTGGTTTTTCTGCACAACCAGCTGGCCCGATACGAAATCAACGTCGCCGATTACTACATGAAACGCGGCGCCTACGTGGCTGCGGCCAACCGCGCCAAGTATGTCATCGAGAATTATCAGCGCACACCGGCAGCACGGGACGCCTTACAGGTACTGGTGCAGGCTTATACCAAGATGGGCATGACAGATCTGGCCCACGATGTACAGCGGGTGCTGGACCTGAATCGTCCCGCCGGCGGGGTCATGGACAACTAGTGTACCCCGCCACTGATATTGACCCATTCAGAGCGTCCCCACGAGGTCAGGCACCAACAGTAGGCGCTTTAGGCGAGGCGCGATCCGCAGGGAATGGCATGCCCTTTCCAAGGATCGGAACGCTGCAATGGCCTCGTGGGGGCGCTCCCTTCGGGCGAGCCAGGAAGCGGCCATCCGCTGCGTTGTGCCTCTTGGAAAGGGAGCGGCCATTCCCTGCAAGGCAAGCCTTGCGGCTAACCGCTTCCTGGCCCGCTGAATGGGTCAATATCAGTGGCGGGGTACA
>CBFDBP010000150.1:0-8371 GCA_965603065.1 uncultured Gammaproteobacteria bacterium | reverse complement strand
CTCTCTGACCCCGGTTTTTCTTTGATGCCGATATGCAAACAGCAAATACCGAAGCTGAAATTCTTGTAAGAGACTTCGCTGAGACCGGCGGCCTCCAGCAGAGCCTTGAACTCTTCCTGATCGGGGAAACGGCGGATCGACTCGATCAGGTACTGGTAGGCATCGGTGTTGCCGGAAACCCAGCTGCCGAGCCTGGGGATCACTGTACGCGAGAAAAACTCATAGGACGGTCGAATCGGTTCCCACGGTTGGGAAAATTCCAGACACAGGAAACGGCCGCCGGGGCGCAGCACGCGCAGGACCTCCGCCAATGCTGCATCGATGTGGGTAACGTTACGGATGCCGAAGGCGATAGTGAGCGTGTCCACGCTCTCGCTGCGCAAGGGGAGCGACTCGCCGACAGCCGAAAGCCAGCCGACCTCATGCGAGCCCCGGGCGCGGCCCGCAGACATCATCTCGAAGCTCGGGTCGCAGACAATGACGCTGCGTTCGGCCGCGGCAACCCGCCTGGCCACATCACCGGTGCCGCCGGCAAGATCGACAATGACCTGGCCGGCGCGGGGGTCCACGGCCCAGGCCAGCTTGCGTTTCCACCAGCGGTGGATACCGAAGCTCATCAGGTCGTTCATCAGATCGTAACGCGGTGCGACGCGCTTGAACACGCTACGGATGAGGCGTTCGCGATCCTGGGCGGATACCTCCTTGTTGCCGAAGGTGCTGGATAGATCCGTCATGCTTGCTATCATACCGGTAGCGGTCAGCCACTGACACATTAGTCGGGGCACCGCCCGGAAAATGGCGAGAGTGGAGCCGGATGCCATGAAAACCACCATGTACTACGACGGCGGATGTCCGGTCTGCATGCGCGGGGGCAGACACTGGCGCCGGCTGGACAGGGCACGGCGTATCGAGTGGGTGGACCTGATGGAACATCCCGATGCGCTGGAAGCCGAGGGCGTCAGCTTTGCCGCGGCCATGGATGTCTTGCATGTCCGACACCGTGACGGTCACCTGATGGTCGGCGTGCCGGCCTTTGCCGCGCTCTGGTCGGAACTGCCGGGTTACCGGTATCTGTCCCTGTTGTTGTCGCCGCCCTGGATCATGGCGATGGCCGATGGCTTTTACCGCGTCACGCATCGAAACCGTTACACACGGCGCTGCCGTGATGGCGCCTGTGATATCGCCGGCACTGGCCGCGGGAGTGACAAGGCCTGACGGGCGTTTCCCATGTCACCCCTTAACAATCAGTCGCCTTCACGGCCGCAGCACTCGGTTAACGCAGAGCAAGCTACAACTCTGGTGTTCGGTGCCAGCGGTTATATCGGCTCCAATCTGGTCAACTTCCTGGTAGAGCGCGGTGAGAAGGTTCGAGCAGTCGCCAGAAACCTCGCCGTGCTGGTGGGGCGGCAGTGGCAGGGCGTCGAATGCATGGCCGCCGACGCACTCTCACCCGACTCCCTGGCCGCCGCGTTGCGGCAGGTGGATACTGCGTATTATCTGGTGCATTCCATGGCGGCCGGCGCCAACTTCGGCGAGCTGGACATGAGGGCAGCGGAAAATTTTCGCGACGCCGCATCAGCCGCAGGCATCCGGCGGATTATCTACCTCGGCGGTCTAATCCCCGAACAGCCAGAATCCGAACATCTGCGATCGCGCCAGGAGACCGGCGAGGTATTGCGCAGCGGTAGCGTACCGGTGACCGAACTGCGAGCGGGTATGATTGTTGGCCCCGGCTCCGCCGCCTTTGAAGTCATGCGGGACCTGGTCAATCACTTGCCGGTCATGATCACACCACGTTGGGTGTATTCTAAATCGCCGCCTATTGCGCTGGATGATCTGCTCTACTATTTGGTGGCTCTGGCACACGTGGACGAGGCCGCGGGTCGCACCTACGACGCCGCCGGGCCCGATGTCCTAACCTACGCCGATATCATGAAAAAGCTGGGCGCACAGCTGGGCAAGTCACCGCTGATCATCCCGGTTCCGGTGCTGAGTCCGCGCTTATCGGCCCGATGGCTGTGGCTGGTGACAACAGTGCCGGTGAATATCGCCCGTGCTCTGGTCGACGGCTTGCGTCACGATGTGCTGGCTGATACTGCTGCGCTGCGTCAGCTTGTGCCACGGACACCCCTGTCGCTCGATGAGGCAATTGCTGCAGCACTGCAGGCAGAACGCGACAATCGCGTTCCCGCCCACTGGGTGGAGGGATCGATACGCTGCCGGAATTTTCAGCCGCAGTACGCGTATTATGCGAAGCGTGCGGGCCACAGTCGACGCACCAGGGCACAAGCGGAAAGCTTGTGGGAAGAGATCTGCCAGTTTGGTAATGGGCAGGATTACTTTGCCCTCAACCTGCTGTGGTGGATCCGTGGCGCCATGGACTGGCTGATCGGCGGTCCGAGCTTTCGCCGCCATCGACGCGATCCCCGGCACTTGCGGGTGGGTGATGTGATCGACGCCTGGCGGGTCATCGGTCTGGAGCCACAGCGTAAATTGACCCTGCTGCTGGAAATGAAATTACCCGGTGCCGGGGTGCTGGAATTCGAGATCGATGGCGTCAGTGACGCACAGGAACTCAAGGTTAGCGCGTACTTTCATCCAGCCGGGGTGTGGGGGCTGCTCTACTGGTATCCGCTGGTGCCGTTTCATCTGTTGATTTTTCGGGGCATGACCCGCGAAATTGTGCGCAGGGCGGCTGGCGATCAACTCACTGGCTCTTCCTGAATAAAGACATCAGTAGCGTCATCGGGTGCAGCTTGATCGGCCCGAGGCCGAACCATCGGGCCAGCACGCTGCCCTGCGAGCGGGTATCGAGCTCAGCGACCCGCCAGCCTGCGACAGTGAACTGAACCTCCAGGTCTGCCGCCACCGCCGCTTGATGCAGTTGTGCTAGCAGTTGCTTTCGCAAGCCGCGGGGGCCTGCCTTGCGCAGCAGTCTGCGTGATACCCACAGGCTCGGCAGCTGAATACAGATAAGCGGACCCTTCGCCTGTAATAAGATTTGCACGCCGTCGTCGTCAACGACCGAAACCTGGACATCGACGTCCAGCGGCACCACCATAGGATCAATCGGGTTTTGCACGCGTTCGGATCTTCAGGACCCCGTTAAGTTTCCAACGCGCCAGCTTTGCGTCTTCCGCGTGGTACGCGGGCACGAAGATCTCGAGGTTTTCAAACTCGTAGATGACTTCCGCCTCCCGACCTGTCAATTTATCGAATATCTCCATCGCCATTTCTGGCCAAGTCAGCACATCGTTTGTCATATTCTTGCCTCGTCTATCCGGGACCGTGGCACCAGCTGTGTAAGCCTGCTGTCGATAGTGTGAGATTGGGTGCGTATGATCATAATCCACCTGTTTTGCTATAAGCAACGAAATCTCGCTGCTAGCGCCGTCTCTTACACCAATCTTTTCTACTCTTGCGTGTTCTTCGATCGCGACCTTCCATGTTGACCCAGTTATGCCTGACGATTGATCAAGACTCCGATTCGATCATGGTATCAACGGTATATTAGGAAATATTGTTCTCTGACCCCGGTTTTGCACTGTGCCCCATCAGTTTGAGCAGGTGGAGTGCAACATCACCGAACGGTGTAATACCTGCATAGGCTGACGTCGTAAAAGTGACCAGCATGACTACGCCATGTTCAATTCTACTGCGGAAGAAGTGAGGTCGGATCTTGCAATAAAACACTATCCTCTTTTACTGCTCCTGCTCACCGTACCACGGCAAACGTACTTCACTATCGGTCGCGAATTCAACTACCCTGATACTTGCGGGACACAGGCAAATTATGGATATGGACTGAATCCTCAGTCACTGTAATCATTGCACCCTGTATGACATTTTTCTCTATCTTTGGCCAGATCATACCCAGAAGCTCAGCAAGCTCCGGCCCCTTCAATCCTTCTGTTCGAATTCGAATGACAGATGGGGAAGATACTCCCTCCAGCGCCAGCATGGCATGAAAATCTGCATCCAGGGTGACTATTGTTCTGGAATCATTCCGGGCTGCATTCAAAATTTCTCTATCGGATGCACGACTCAACCTGATATCGGATACATGCCGAACATCCCATCTAGTGTCATCCAGATGCTTTACCGTCGTATACGGTAACCCCTGGTCGAGTAGCAACCGTATCAAGCCGCACCGAGAGAGATCACTTGATCATCAAGATTATCGGCGGCGAACTCCAGGGCCTGCTGGATATCCTCATCTTCGAGCTCGGGATATTCGACTTTCAATTCATTACGGTCCATATACAATGCAACCGCCTCAACTACACGGCGTACCGTAATCCGCATACCCCGAATACAGGGTTGCCCATTCATGATTTCCGGGTTGACAGTAATACGGTCGTACTTCTTGGCCATATCTCTCCCCTTAACAAAGACGCCGCTTTAGTCGAAGGCGAAAACACCACCTGCAAGGTAAAAAATAGCATAGCCGACAGCAATACACACGGCCAGGCTGGATAATCCGTAGGCCTAAGCCACTTCCCTGCAATACGCCATGGAGGAAACTTAATCGATTTATTACAGAGTGTTATAGTAAAACGGGGTCAGAGAGCAATATTCTCTAATATTGGGTTTGCTTGATTGCACGACACCACATGGTCCCAAGTACATTAGCAACAATTGCTCTCTGACCCCTATTTCTCTGACCCCTATTTCTCCGATACACTCCGGTAGGCACCCAGCAGGCGGTAGACGTTTTCACCATCCTGAGGGCTAAGCAGACCTTGGGATGTTTTGTTCAAGGCCTCTTTTATACGGGCTTCCAGGTTGTCTACAATTTCGGCAAGTACAACACGAAATTTTTCACTGTTCCCGGCTGGTAGGGTCGAGAGCTGGCGCGGTAGCTCTCGACCCTACCAGGCATTGCCACTCCTATTGTCACTCCGACTGAAAATTTATCCTTTGATGACTCAATCGTTGTTGGCAGACCAGGGCCTCAAACAACCGGACAGTCTACCTGAATTCGCTTAAATGCGGTGGACCGCCGCTTCTCAACCCACCCACAACCGTTAAAATGACTTGACGGACTCAGGGCGCGACCAGGACAACAGAGGGAGAAACCTGAGGGATATCACGGCAGTTCTATGATTCGTTCCTTAGCGTTGCGCCCTTAATCACATTCTCGGGAAGCTTCGCTGGTGACGGATATACCTGAACATACTTGATGCTGGTATGCGGAACCACAAACAGCGAACCATCCGCCTCGACAACAAGTTGCTGTCCACCCAGCACTTCCCTAACTTTCTGAGCAACACTGAAATCATCTGTTTGTTTGGGAAAAACAAAGGAAATTTCTGTAGCGTCATTGAAATGAATCACCAGTGTCCGTTTTTCACTCATTGCCCCCCCTTGGCATGACGCCTAGCATGCACCATATAGAATTTCGAACGCCTGAACGGTACACGACACCTCTGCCATCTTCAATGGCTTCGATACCGAAACATTCTCGGCTTGATCTATTTCCACGCAGGCCACTACCAGGGGGCACTTGACTGGTTCGAACGCAGTGATGCACTCGGGGGCCCCGTAACCTCGCTATGCTTGCATATCGTGCCGCCACCTATGCTTTGCCGGGTCGTGAACAGGAAGCCCGGTCAATTCTGGATCTCCTAAACAATCATGACGGGGAGTTTGACTGGAAGGACTGGCTGTATCGTGTTTATAAAAACGAGCAGTATGCTGAACAGGTCCTGCAACCGCTCAGCGAGCTTGAGAGTAACCCGGATTAACTATTGAGCCGCTTTACATTAATTTCTCTGTTTGCTCTAACCCCGTATTATTTAACAAGGCCTCCACTTCTTCTTTGCTTAACGTTCCTGGCACATAAGTGCTGCCCCAGGTCAGCATGGCACGCAATACCGGACCCAGTCTCTGCCCCTTCTCGGTCAGGTGATAGTCGTAGCGCGGCGGTCGCTCCTGGTACAACTCTTTCCGCAAGATCCCTTCACGCTCCAGACGTTTGAGTCGGTCCGCCAGTATGTTGCTTGGAATACGTTCCGGTGACATTTGTAACGATTTGTACGTGTGCCGACCCAGCAGCAGGTCGCGCACGACGAGCAGGGTCCATTTATCACCCAGCAAGTCCAGGGTACAGGCGATAGGACAGGGTGAACGCTTGCTGTTGGTCATGGACGGTACTTCGCTATCAGATTGATGCGCCGAGTATAACACTTACTTGCAAAAGCGAAGTTGCTAGTCTACGCTAGTGACTTTTGAAATGGAAGTTACTGGATATTGCCGATGGAACTGATCCTCTATTACTCGCCTGGCACCCGGGCCGAGCGCATCCGCTGGATTCTCGATGAACTGGATCTGGGCTACCAGGTTAAAACGATCGATCTGTTTAAGGGCGAAGGGCAGCGACCGGAGTACCTCGCCATTCATCCGCTGGGACAATTGCCTGCCCTAAAAATCAATGGCGAAGTAATGATCGAGAGCGGGGCCATTGTGCAGTGGCTGGCAGAGTCAGTGCCTGGGAGCGAACTGGCGCCGGCGACGGATCAGCCGGCCCGACGCGCCTTTGACCAGTGGATGTATTTCGCGGTCGCCAGTCTGGAAGCTTCCGCCTGGGAAATGATGTTGCATGGCAGAATCCTTCCAGACAAACAGGCGGTCAAAGCGATCATTCCTTTTGCCGAGCAACGCTATGCGAAGGCGCTCAACGTACTGGAACAGGCGTTGCGTGTTCAGGACTATCTGGTGGATGGTCGGTTCAGCGCAGCCGACATCATGATCGGTTACATACTCGCCTGGTTTCCTGAGCAACTGGTCCAGTATCCCAGCCTTCAAAAGTATCTTGCACGACTGCAGCAACGCCCGGCCTATCCACACAAGCCCAAAGAATAAGGCGTGTTTCTTCTCTCCCTCCAACCACAAGGACTCTGACATGCAAACACATACGCTTTCCCCGGAACTGTACTGGCTGACTATCACCACATTAATGACCGGACTCATGTGGGTGCCCTACATCCTCAACCGCCTGGCGGAGAAGGGTCCGCTGAAGGCGACATGGGATCCGCAGGGTGATACGGCAACGCGTGTGCCCTGGGCCGACCGCATGATGCGCGCGCATCAAAATGCCGTAGAGAACCTGGTGATCTTCGCTCCCCTGGTACTCGCTCTGCAGATTGCAGGGATCAGTAGCGCAGCAACCGTTAGCGCCTGTGTTGTTTATTTCTTTGCCCGGCTGGTGCACTACATAGTCTTTACTTTGGGCATACCCGTTGTACGAGTTCTGGCATTTGCCGCAGGTGTGGCCGCACAGGTGACGCTCGCACTGGCGCTACTTGGCCTGATTTAGGAAACATGCGTCTCTAGACGGCAACACGCCTGCTGAAATCAGCGGTGACAGAGTCACCCAACCTGTTCCGCTGCACAGTTACGCCTGGCATAAGTATTGTGGCGGTCTTTTCCAACTTCCGGCTGCTGCTTGAGTATTAATTGGCCAGGGACAGGGTGGAGGTGGGGGCGACCCCCCTTCTATAATCAATTTCATCATTTCATAGTCGTCAAACTCGTGACCCTCTTCAAACTTTTCATCCTCTTTCTCATTCTCCCCATTCGGCTTTTCCGGCTCATCACCAAAAAACCAATCGTATAACTCCTTTGCCCAACTCGCATCTTCCGGAGAACGAAAACAAGCTTCGATCCAGCTGTCTTTATGAATGCTTGAATCCCGGTACCGCTGTACTATTATTATTACCAAGTGTGGTAACAGTCATATTTGCCATCACTTGCATTTCTGAGGACGTTTAGAGGCACTGCCAGGAGGTGGGAAGATGTACTATGCTCTGAAACAAGAAGGCGTTCTGGAAGTACTGATGGAACGCTTCGAAAAACAGCGACTACCCCGAATCCTGGATATCAAAAAAATGGTTGATCGGGGCGAAGTACTCTGCAAGTTCGACATTAAATTCCTCGAGGAGGTATTCCACGATACGCAACAATACAAGCGGTTTGTTGATGAGCATCCGGAATTTCAGAAATTGTACGCCCGCGTAGCGCACCTATACGACGAGATAGCAAAAAAGGCGCTGGAGAACGAAAATAATAAATAGGCAGGCGGAAAGTCTGATCGTTCAAAGCGGCTGATTGGCACCGACGCGGCGTGCTGATAGACATCCTTGAGATTCAGCCAGTACCGTGGCTCAGCCTCATAGCGTGTGCATGGGATTCTGATACGCTAGTGGCCTAGCTGCATCAGTATGCCTTCACACTATCGGATTCTATAATTCCAGTCGAAGTTGAAGATAGGCTTTGATGATCTCGTACATATTGACTTGCCCGATCAAGCTATTCGCCTGTGTGTCCCGAAAATCCGTAACACAGTTATATCAAAACGTTCATGGTACTT
>CBFDBP010000149.1:0-8382 GCA_965603065.1 uncultured Gammaproteobacteria bacterium | reverse complement strand
CGTTGAACATCAGTAAGGTCAAGTACAAAAATCTGGTTGCTGTGTTAATGGATTACAGGACATGAAGTTTCAGTTATATGGATAAAAGAGAATTCCTTCTCCCTCCGGGAGAGGGAGTTAACGGTGCCTGGATATAAGCATTGACCACAGGGACACAGAGGTCTCGAAGCTGTCTACGCGGGGGCTGATATATCCTGGTGACTGCATACCGGGCAGGCCGGATCTCTGGTTAGTTTCAGGCTACGCCACTCGTGGTACAGACCATCAAAGATCAACAGCCGGCCGCAGAGTGGCTCACCAAGGTCTAGGAGAACCTTAATGGCTTCCAGTGCCTGAAGGCTGCCGATAACGCCTACGATGGGCGAAACAACACCGTTATCGGTACAGGTCTGATCCGGTTCTTCGGCTTCTTTATACAGACAGCGATAGCAGGGGCTGTCCGCCCGTTGCGGCAGAAAAACGGACAACTGTCCTTCCATGCGGATCGCAGCACCCGAAACCAGAGCGGTCTGGTTTGTCACACAGGCTTCATTAATCGCAAAACGGGTGGAGAAGTTATCACTGGCATCAATCACCAGATCGGCTTGTTTTACCAGTTCGTCAAGCTGTTCATCGCTGAGGCGGGTGTGCAGCGGGGTGACTTGAATATCCGGATTCAGTTCAGCCAGTGTATCTTTCGCCGAGTCTACTTTTGGGCGGCCAATATCCTGGCTATGGTGAAGAATCTGGCGCTGCAGATTGGATAAGTCCACTTCATCGTCGTCGGCAATGGTGATATGGCCGATACCGGCGCTGGCCAGATAGATGGCAGCCGGAGACCCCAGTCCCCCGGCCCCTACAATCAGAACGTGCGCGCCCAGCAGTTTCTGCTGACCCTCGTAGCCGATCTGGGGCAGCATGATTTGCCGGCTGTAGCGGAGCAGTTGTTGATCATCCATGACGGTAAGATAGCGGCCTCGGGATAAAAAACAGCTATAGGTACTTGCGCCAGTAGTCGGGCCGTTCATCCCGGCAGCCATGACTTTTGCAGCGATAACAGCGCATGAAAATATCGCGTGTGCTGTGGTCCTGGTCGCGTGTAATGCCCAGGTTTTCGAGTTCGTTTTCTTCTGTGTAATAGTGCAGTGCACGTTTCAGTTTGGATAGCAGGCTGTTGTCCAGATGAAAACCCAACTCGAACAACAGCGCTTCTACGACACGCAGACAAATCTGGCTGAGGTCGTAACTGATATGGATGGTATTGCGGGAGTGCTCCGGGATCGTAGCACTGATAACGCCCTCAACATCTACGAGTACCAGCACGGCACTTCGCGTTTGCTGCGGGTCCGGGTGCGGATTTCGAAAGCCGATTTCCCGGTGTTTTACGGGGTCCGGGTATGGTCGATCCATGTGCAAAGCCTATACGAAAAACACAAGTGATGCGAGCCGGTTCTCAGGCGGGTTTCTGCGCGCAGCTGACCCGTTCCAGTCCTGCCAGGTCCCGCGTCGTGGCGATGTCTTTAAATGCTATGTATTTTAATAGCTTGTGAACTTCAGCCGCTTGATCCATGCCGTGTTCGAGAACAATCCAGCCACCCGGTTTCAGAACCCTCGGCGCATCTTTAATCAGACTTCTCAGGTCATCCAGACCTTGCGGGCCGGATGTCAGTGCGCTTGCCGGTTCAAAGCAGACATCGCCCTGCCGAAGGTGTGGGTCCTCATCGGCGATATACGGGGGGTTGGCGACAATGGCGTCGAAGGACTGATCGGCCAGCGCCTTGCTCCAGTCTGCGTTTATAAAACACAGATTGTCGACATCCAGGCGCCGGGTATTGCGTTGTGCCAGCTTTACACACTGGAACGATCGATCGATGGCATAAAGTCGCCAGTGTTTTCGTTCATGTGCCAGTGCAATGGCAATGGCACCACTGCCGGTACCGAGGTCCGCGACCCGCAGAGTCTCGTTTTCCGGCAACAGGGCCAACGTTCGTTCGACCAGCAGTTCGGTTTCAGGACGTGGGATCAGGCTGTCCGGGGTGATTGCAAAATTCAGTGACCAGAATTCGCGAAGTCCCGTGAGATAGGCGACCGGCCGGCCTGCGGCGCGTTGCCGGATTATGTCGAGGAACTGCAATTCCTGATCCTGACTGAGTTCGGCTTCCGGCCAGGTATGCAGATAAACGCGTGGCTTGTTCAGGACATGCGCTAACAGCACCTCGGCATCCAGTCCGGCCTGATCGTGCATATGTAACTGGCTGGTGGCCTGTTTCAGCGCCTGCGCAAGCGTAGTCACTGATGCGCTTATTGCTGCTGAGAATTGATTGCGGCCAGGCGGTCTGCCTGATCTTCTCTCTGCAACGGGTCTACGACACCGTCGAGTGCTCCCTGCATGATCTCTTCGAGCTTGTAGAGCGTCAGGTTGATACGGTGATCCGTGACACGGCCTTGAGGGAAGTTGTAGGTACGGATACGGTCTGAGCGGTCTCCGCTGCCAACCAGGTTGCGCCGTGTTGCTGTTTCTTCAGTGCGGCGTTTTTCATCTTCAGCGGCCTGCATGCGTGCTGACAGCAGCGACATCGCGCGGGCGCGGTTTTTGTGCTGAGAGCGCTCGTCCTGGCATTCCACCACAATGCCGGTCGGCAGGTGAGTGATACGCACTGCAGAATCCGTTTTGTTGATGTGCTGTCCACCGGCTCCTGAAGCGCGGTAGGTATCCACTTTGAGGTCGGCGGGATTGATATCGATTGCTTCCTGCTCTTCGGCCTCCGGCAGTACCGCCACGGTAGCTGCCGAAGTGTGAATGCGCCCCTGGGATTCGGTTTCCGGAACACGCTGCACACGGTGTGCGCCGGATTCAAACTTGAGTTTCGCATACACGTTCTGACCGCTCACGCGCGCTATGATTTCCTTGAAGCCACCGTGTTCACCTTCATTTTCACTGAGAATCTCGACATTCCAGCGCTGTGATTCCGCAAAACGTGAATACATGCGGAACAGGTTGCCGGCAAAAATCGCAGCTTCATCACCGCCGGTACCGGCGCGGATCTCCAGGTATGCATTTTTGTTGTCGTTGGGGTCCCTGGGCAGCAGGTGGGTTTGCAGTTCGAGTTCCAATTCTTCCCTGTGCAGCTGTGCTCCTGCCAGTTCTTCGCTGGCCATGGCGCGCAATTCCGGGTCGGGGTCGTTGAGCAATTCCTGTGCAGACTGTTCGTCCTGCTGAGACTTTTGCAGGGCTTCAAAACAGTTCACCACCGGGTTGAGTTGCGAGTACTCAACTGATAGATCACGGAAGCGCTTACTGTCAGCGATGACATCCGGGTCAGCGAGCAATGCGCTCACTTCCTGGGCGCGTTCCACGATAGTTTCCAGTTTGCGTTGCAGTGAAGGGTTCACGTCAATCTTTCTGCAGGTTGAGGAGTTCGAGAGCCGCCTGCAGCAGCTCGGTATTTCCACATTCCGCCGCCTGCCGGATTTGCACGCTGGGTTCGTGGGTCAGTTTATTGGTCAGGGTGTGGGCGAGAAACTCCAGTACCTGCTGTGGATCCTTGCCGTTCGCCAGCATGTGGCGCGCTTTTTCCAGTACTTCATCGCGTTGCCGCGCGGCCTGTTGCCGGTAATCCCTGATAGTGGAAACAGCGCCCTGTGAGCGCAACCAGGCCATGAAGCGTTCGACCTGAACGTCGATGATTTCTTCGGCCTGTAGAGCCGCCTGTTGCCGTGATTTCAGGTTTTCCTGAATCACTTCCTGCAAGTCATCCACGGTATACAGATAAATATCTTCGAATTCAGCGACTGCCGGATCGATGTCGCGCGGAACAGCGATGTCGACCATAAATACAGGCCGGTGTTTACGGCTCTTGAGTGCCGTTTTTACCATGGCTTTGTCGAGGATTGGCTCGCTGCTGGCCGTGGCGGAAATAACTATGTCGGCTTCGGCCAGGTGGGCGGGGATTTCATCCAGAGAAATGCCGTAACCATTGAAATTCGTCGCCAGGCAGTGCGCACGTTCCTGGGTTCGATTGGCGACGATCAGGCGCCCCAGCTTCTGATCGCTCAAGTGTCGGGCTGTCAGCTCGATGGTTTCACCGGCACCGATCAGCAGGGCGGTATGTTCGCTGAAACCACTGAATATCTGTCGCGCCAGGCTGACTGCCGCGAAAGCCACGGAAACCGGGCTTTCGCCGATAGCGGTATCGGTGCGGATCTGTTTGGCGACCGAGAAGGTGTGCTGGAACAAACGACTCAACACCGCGTCCAATGTGCCGGCATTGCCGGCAGCCTGATAGGCATCTTTCATCTGGCCAAGAATCTGTGGTTCACCGAGAATCATGGAATCCAGTCCGCCGGCGACGCGCAGCAGATGCCGGACCGCGTCGCTATCCGGAAGGCTGTACAGGTGGGGATGTATCCGGGCTGGCTCCAGCCGGTGAAAGCGGGCCAGCCAGTCAGTCAGGACCTCAACACGCTCATCGTGCAGTCCGCAATACAACTCTGTACGGTTGCAGGTGGACAGAATGGCCGCCTCACTGACGGAGGGCAGTGAGGCCAGATCCCGCAGCGCATCGGCGATATGTTCGCCAGTGAAGGCGACCTGTTCCCGCAATTCGACGGGAGCCGTGCGATGATTAATACCAAGCGCAATCAGGGACATAAAGGCACATTTATATACACAAACAGAAGATTTTGAGGTGTGGTCGCGCTGAATACAAGCTAGTGTACTGCCTCATAAGTGATTGACGCACTCAGCAAGTCGCCACGCGTCCAGCTGCCAGGCGCGTCCCCGCCGGGATTGCCATTCTACCTCAAGGGGACTCAATACCGCAGATGCTCGCTTGGCGGCTTTGCCCGAAGGGAGCGCCACACAGGCCCCACAGCCCTTGACAAGGGCCCACACACCGTTGCCTGCGGGCTGCGCCTCGCCTGAATCGCCTACTGTTGGTGCTGTGACGCCTGTGTGGAATTCTGAATTCGCCAATCACTTATGAGACAGTACACTAGCGGAGGTTACTGTAGCTTACGAAAACTTTGCCGTATAGTGACGTGATGAATAAAAGGTGGACCGAATCCTGGAAAAGATGATTGGTTTTAGATGTAAAAATGTAAATCTTCGTGCTTCTGTGCCCGTTTTTGTGATTTTGCTGCTGGCCGCGTGCGCACAGCCGACGGTCAAGGACGCGCCCGGGAAGACGGTCTCCGCTCCCGCAGCGATTGAGCCTGAGACCGATTCCAGTGGGCTGTCAGTGGCGCCTTTGCCAAAGCAGGAGCAACTGACCGCTCCCTTGTTATACGGTATGTTGCTCGGAGAAATTGCCGGGCAGCGCGGGCAGTTGGATGTTTCCGGAGCCAGTTATCTGGAGGCGGCGCGACAAAGTAACGACCCACGCATTGCGGAACGCGCCCTGAAGATTTCCGTGTACGCCAAGAAACCGCAGCTGGCATTGCAGGCAGCGCGCCGCTGGGTAGAGCTGGCACCGGAGAACATCGAGGCCAGGCAGTCGCTGGCGGTGCTGGCACTACGTACCGAAAATCAGCCGGAAGCGCTGGAACACTTTAAATATTTGTTACAACAGAGCCAGGATGAGGGCAGCGATCCGTACCAGTCCCTGCTTGCACTTCTGGCGCGGGAGCCGGACCAAGAGCGCGCCCTGAAAATAATGGAGCAACTGGTTGCCTTGCGTCCACAAGATCCGGAGGCACATTTTGCCTATGCGCGTCTGGCAGTGCACGCCAAAAACCAGCCGCTTGCAGAGCAGGAGGTCGAGCGTTCTCTGCAGCTGCGCCCCGACTGGACGCAGGCACTGATTTTGCGGGCGCAGATTCATCTCGAGCAGGGTCGGGGTGAGTTTGCCCGCCAGCAGCTGTATGCCGCGTTACAGCGCAAGCCGGAAGATGCTGATCTGCGCCTGGCTTATGCGCGTCTGCTGGTGGACCTGGACGACTTTGATGCCGCGCGTGCCGAGTACGGTACGCTGTTCAAACAGCAGCCCGATAATGGTCAGGTTGTTTATTCACTGGCGCTTCTGGCGCTTGAAGCCAACCAGTTGAAAGAGGCCGAGGTTTTTTTCAAGAAGCTGGTAGCCCTGGATTACCAGACGCAGCAGGCTTATTACTACCTGGGTGCCATTGCCGAAGAACAAAAAAACAGCTCGCGCGCCTTGCAGTGGTACCACAAGGTTGAACAAGGTGACCACTGGATCGAAGTGCAGATCCGCATCGCACGGCTGGAAGCGCAGGGGGAGGATGTCGGGGCTGCCCGCGAGCGCCTGCGTAAACTGCGCCTTGGACACCCTGCTCAGGCGCAACGCCTGTTCCTGGTGGAAGGGGATATTCTGACACAGCTCGGATACTACCCGGAAGCCTACAGCTTATACAGCCAGTACCTGGAAACACAGCCGGACGACCCGGAAATTCTTTACGCTCGTGCGCTCACCGCCGAAAAGCTTGATCGGCTTGATGAGGCTGAGCGTGATTTTCGCAGGGTATTGCAGCAGGATCCGGATAATACACGGACCTTGAATGCCCTGGGCTATACGCTCGCCGATCGTACCGAGCGTTACGAAGAAGCTCTGGTCTACGTGCAAAAGGCGCTCACCCAGACACCCGATGATCCGGCCGTAATCGATAGCATGGGTTGGGTGTTGTATCGTCTGGGGCGTTTGCAGGAAGCACGTGATCACCTGCAGAAAGCTTATGACATGACCGGGGACAGTGAAATTGGTGCGCACCTGGGTGAGGTTATGTGGACGATGGGTGACAAGGACGCAGCTCGCGCCGTCTGGGATAAGGCGCGCAGGGATTCGCCCGACAACGCTGTTCTGGAAGATGTGCTCAGGCGCTTTTCACCCTGATTCCGTCTATCGCGTTTTTTAATGACGTCTGCAGCATTCACGCGTTGGGTCTGGCTGGCCGGCTTTATTGTCCTGAGCGGCTGCGCTACCCGGCCACCGGTTTCCCCAGCGGGGTCGGAGGCAAGTTGGCTGGCTCATCAGGCTGCCCTTGAAACGCTGACCCGTTGGCGTGTCCAGGGACGGATCGCCGTGCGCACCGCCAGCGAGGGCTGGAGTGCTAATTTTGACTGGCAACAACGCGGCGAGGATTACCGGATTCGTGTGCGTGGTCCGTTCGGTCAAGGGGCCGTGGAATTACACGGCAATGGTCTGGGAGTGTGGCTGAAGCGTGCGGACCAGCCGCCCGTTTTTGCGCTGAATCCCGAAGCCCTGCTTGAGCAGGAAACCGGCTGGCAACTGCCGGTGGCGGGTCTCGGTTCCTGGCTGCGTGGATTGCCGATACCGGGAGGTCAGCCGGATATCGCCTGGGATGCGCAAGGCCGTTTGCTGCAAATCGAGCAAAATGGCTGGCAGATCAGTTACAGTCGCTACCTGGCACAGGGTGATTTTCAGCTGCCGCAGAAGTTGCGGATGCAGCGTGATTCCGTGCAGGTCAAGTTCATCATCGATGGCTGGCAGACGTCGTGACCGGGACCGCCCCGGAGCGACCTTGGCCGGCACCTGCCAAGCTAAATCTGTTCCTGCACGTTACCGGACGTCGCGCGGATGGCTACCATGAATTGCAGACGGTCTTTCAGTTTCTGGATGTGGGTGATGTGCTGTGGTTCGATGTTACCAGTGGTGGTGGCATCGAACTCGAGTGCAGTTTGCCGGCTATTCCTGCCGGGCAGAATCTGATTGTCCGCGCGGCCCGGCGTCTGGCTGATCACTCCGGCTGTCACCAGGGAGCGAGGATACGGGTTGATAAGCGCTTACCTGTCGGCGGTGGGCTGGGTGGTGGCAGTTCGGACGCGGCAACCACGCTGGTGGCACTGAATAGCCTGTGGGGACTGGGGCTGGATGACGATGAGTTGGCGCGGCTCGGTTTACAGTTGGGTGCCGACGTACCGGTGTTCGTTCACGGGGCAGCCGCCTGGGCAGAGGGTGTAGGCGAGAAGCTGACCCCCCTCCCTGAGCTCGCCGAGCCCTGGTACCTGGTCGTGTATCCTGCGGTAAGCGTATCAACTGCCGAGATTTTTTCCGATTCGCAATTGACACGCAACGCGCACCCGCTCAAAATACCCGCCTTTATCGCGGGCGCGGGGGTTAACCACCTCGAACCGGTGGTTGTGCGGCGCTATCCGGAAGTGGGTAAGGCGCTGAATTGGCTTTCAAAAAACCAACCGGCACGTATGACTGGGAGTGGTGCCTGTGTGTTTGCTCCCTGTAAAGATCGTCACCAGGCTGAATCCATTTTGAAGCAGTTGCCAGTCCCCTGGACGGGATTTGTGGCTCGCGGCTGTAACCGTTCCCCGTTACTGGAGAGGCTGGAACAGCTGCACATATAGGGTTTTATTGGGGCGTCGCCAAGCGGTAAGGCACTGGGTTTTGATCTCAGCATGCGCAGGTTCGAATC
>CBFDBP010000148.1:0-8403 GCA_965603065.1 uncultured Gammaproteobacteria bacterium | reverse complement strand
GGCGCTGGTTATCCACCGTCAATGCTTCATCGCGCCGCAGCAATGCATTCCCACCCAGGGCAATGACAATACGCATTACCGGTTACCTGATATGGCTGTAGACGTAAAAACCATCCTCGATATTGCCTTATGACAAGCTACCCGGATACCACAATACGAGGGACTCGCTGACTGATCGCGGTTACCACTTCGTAGTTGATGGTTACAAGCAGGTCCGCCAGCTCATCCGCCGTGACTGCCTCCTCACCCTGGCGCCCGATGATCACGACTTCATCGCCCAGTGCCACCTGTCCGCGCAGCACCGTTACATCAATCAGGCTCTGGTCCATGGTGATGCGTCCGACTTGCGGACAGCGCAGGCCACCTGCCAGCACTTCGAGTTTATTGGAGAGATTCCGGCTGAGGCCGTCGCCGTAACCGACCGGCAGCGTAGCAATAAGCGACGGGCGTTCAGTGTGGAAGGCATGTCCGTAACTGAGGCCAGTACCGGCCGGAGCTTCCTTTAGAAAAGTAATCCGGGTTTTCCATTCCAGTACCGGCTCGAGGGCGTGCACCTGCGGGCTGGTGATTTCAGAGGACGGGGCCAGCCCATACACAGCTATTCCCGGCCGCACTGCGTCGAACCAGGCTTCGGGCAAATCCATAATCGCTGCACTGTTCGCCATGTGACACACCTCGATATTATACAACCGGGCCGCTTCGATAACACGCCTGAATTTCCCGATGCCGCCTAGCGACACGCTCTTATCCGCTTCATCGGCACAGGGAAAATGGCTCATCAGTCCACGCACACGCAACGCGGGCATGGCCTTACAATGTTCGATAAATTTCGGTGCATCGTCCGGGAAAACGCCGATGCGTCCCATGCCGGTATCGACCATGACGTGCACCATAACTTGTCGCCCGAGTCTTTGCGCCGCATTCGAAAGAGCCTGTGCCATCTCATCCGTACACACCACGGGTTCACAACCGCAGCTGACAATGGCCTCACTGTGTTCCGGCAATGTCGCCGACATAAGCAGGAATCTTGCTTCGATGCCAGCCTCCAAGAGGCTAATCGCTTCGCTGACGTGCGCAACACACAGTGTGTTGTAACCCAGTCCGATCAGGTGGCGAGCGACGATGTCGATGCCATGACCATAGGCATTCGCCTTGATCGCCGGCCACAGCGGACGATTCCCAACAAGTTGCTGGAGAACACCCAGATTGTGCGTCAAACGGTCCGTATGAATGAATGCCTGTGTCAGATTGTCCTTACAAAGCGCCATAGTCCGGCCCAAAGCATTTCTTCACGTATTCCGATGTCATCGCTGCGAGCAGCGCGCTGTAGTTCAGGGAAAACGCAAGCTGGTCACCCACGTGGATGTCGTAACCGGCTGCGCTGACATCAACGGCCAGGTAATCACTCGAGGCGCCGAGCATCCTGAAGCGTGCATCGACAGGCATTATACCCTCCACATCGATATCCCCGCGCCCGACATTCAGCAGTGCTCGGCTGATTACACCGCGATCCTCAAACTGTGGCTGCTTGCCGAACGCATCTTCACTACGCGTCCCGACTGGCAGCGAGGGTTTGTTCTGAAGTTCCAGTACCTCAGCGTGCAGCACAAAGGCATCCTGAAAGGTATCCTGCCAGGGATTACGATGCACGGTTTCGCGCCCCAGCAGAATCGCTTCACCGAGGCGCGCATGGTTGACCCGCGTTGGCATTCCTCCGGAAGCGATGAGCTCGAGTCCACTTGAATTGGTGCCGGAGACCCACTTGAGTTTAAGGTCAAAGCGCTGTTCTACCCTATCAGCCAGTCCAACCAGGCGGTTCATATTGTGTTCGTCGGGGACGACACCGCTGAAACAGGTAAGGTTTGCCCCGATACCCGCGATGCGTATGCCCGCCAGCCGGGTGGCTTCCTTCATGAAGGGCATAAAATCATCAGGCAAGATACCCTCGCGCAGATCGCCGAGGTCGGTCATAATAATCACATCGTGCTCTACGCCCCTTTTGCCGGCGGCAGCCGACAATCCCTGTAACACTGAAAGTTCAGAATTCAGACTCATGTCCACCGAATCGACCACTGTATCTGTTCCCGACAGCGGTGGCAGGCGCAGCAACAGGTACGAGGTATCGATACCGGCAGCCTTGAGCCGGTGAATGTTCTCCAGGCGCGAATCGGCTATCGAACAGACACCCCCGCGTAACATCGCCTTCGCCACCTCGGGGTTGCCACAGGTGGCCTTGGTCACGCCGGTGACTGCAATCCCGTGCTGTGTACACAACTCGACGAGCGTGCGGCTGTTGTGCTCGATTTTGTCGAGGTCAACGCTTAGCCAGGGACCGGTCATGATAAATTCATATCGCGCAGTTTTCGAACCAGAAAGCTCGCCACGTTCCGACCGGTGGTGCCGTGCCCGAAGCCTGCATCCATGCCGCACTCGCGGGCCAGTTTATCGGTGATACGGGTACCTCCGACAACCAGCACCAGCCGCCGGCGCAGACCACGTTGCCGGGCGAGCGCATGCAGACGCCGCATGTGCTTCATATGCACGTCGGCATGTGTGACGATGATCGATGCCAGGATAGCGCTTGCCCCGGTTTGCTCGGCTACATCCAGCAGCTGTTCGACAGACACCGAGGTGCCCAGGTCATGACAGTGGAAGCCATAGCGCTCGATACCACCGTGCTTGATGTCGAGGATTTCGTGCAGGCCGACCGAGTGCTCATCCTCGCCGACCGTCGCTGCAACCAGATGAATATCACGGCCACGCACCCAGGCTTCGATTTCATCATCGCCAAGCAGCGCTTGCTTCTCTTCAACCGGAAGCGCATCGATACTGACAGCGACAGCAAGCGTGCCCTTGATTTCAAAGACACTGCCTTCGGCAGGATGCATGAGCCGCCGGTTGATCACCTCGGGCTTGTTGAGTCCCATGTATCTTGCCATCTCCAGTGCCGCTGCCTCTGCCAGTTGCGGTCGTTCGGGTACAAACAGTGTCACACACACGACCCCGTCACCGTGTTTCTCGACCTCCGGTCGCAGCACTCCCCTGGCGCGCTCGGCCAGTGGCTGCGCCAGGCGTTTATCAACGTTATCTTCGGCATCCAGCTCATCGATGTACTGGATCTTGCCTGAATCGCACAAACTGCAGCCACCGTACTGGTCGCAGGGTTTACCTGTTTCAGTCGCATAGACATTGTGACCGAAATGACTGCACACGGGTGCACCGTAATCCGCCTCGCGCGCGAGCACGCTGGCCGCACCGTCCCCGCCCGCCGCATCACGGACGATGCCGTCACCCTTGCGCTCCGGGTAGTAACCCTGATCGACGAACTGGCCGGCTTCGACAGCCGCGTAATAGCCACCGCCTTCCAGGATCTCTTCGAGGAACAGCACGGCGCGTTCCTTGATTTCTCGCGCCTGTTCTGACAAGGGGCCGTCCTGCTTGAGATCAATCATCTGCTTCAGGCCATCCACACCCATCAACACCTGGCGGGCTGCGTTCACGCCGGCCACGTTGTTATAGTGCCAGGGGATATTGCGCCCTTCATCGGGTGTGATGGTGCTCTGGATATCCGCCGAGGTCAGGCGCGAGATCAGCGTATCCAGCACATGGGTCACCGTGGCTTCCTCGGTATCCGATTCCATGTAGCGCGTATTCTGCTGGGCGCGAAACCGGTAACCCTGGAACAGATCACGCAGCGCGACCGCATACGGCAGATCAAGACGCAATTTGGGCGCCGGTGGCGCGGTCGGCGGTACCGTGGACAGCGCGATCAAATCAGCAGGCATACCGACCGCCCGCGAGTAGCCGGTGTTGACGGCGTGCTGGACGAGCAGTTCCGGGGTCACTTTCCACGCCTGCTTGGCCGTGGCGTTGGCATTGTGCGCGCCGTCCAGCTGTAGAATACCACCGTCGCCCAGGATGCACTTGGCCTCGGCGGCATCCACGAATGAACGGTGCATGTTGATGTCACGGTACAGGACATTGTATTGAGGATCCTGGTGTGCGCCGTTCACACCCTCCTCCGCGAACAGCACCGCCATTTCAGGTCCGGCCAGACCACTCACGTAGGAATGAAAATTGATCGGCCTGCCGACCTCGTCTTCGATCGCATCCAGCGCCTTGCGAGTTGCACGCAACTGTTTGCGTGTCACAGGGATACCGCCGATACCCTCGGGTGTACCCTCGATCAAACCGTCGAAATGCGATTGGCCGGTGGTGCGAATCACCATGATGTGATCGGCACCGTGCCAGGCGGCCATGCGCATGCGACGCAGGTCATCCTCAAAACGACCGGAGGCAATTTCGGTGGTGATCATCATATCGCATTGAGGGTCGATGTCATCGAACGCCTGGGCAGCGGGAAGCGGCACAGAATGATCAAGATCTTCTGAAGCATCGTAGTAGATAAACGAGCCGACCTTGTGTTCCTTCAACTTGCTGCGCCAGCTCCAACCCTTTCGCCGCGGTCGATACCGGTCGAGATCCTTGAGCACCTCACTGATATCCAGCTTCTGGTCAGGTGACAGCTTCATAGCGGCAGCTCCTCCCAGTAACGACCCTCAAGCAATGCCGCTCCCGCCTCGCGAGTCGAAATACCCTTCAACGTCGAAAGCTCCAAGACCAGGCGACCAGCGCCATGCCCGAGCAGTCCCCGCTCCTGCATACGCGCGACCAGGTCCCTGCATTCCAGGCTGGAAAACCCCATGCGTAGCAACACGGAACGTTCGATGGACGGTGTCGTGTGGCTGCACGCCTCCTCGATCAGTGGTGCGACGATTTTATCCACCAGGCTCCAGAAGTTGTCATACAGCTCCTGGTCCGACAGGTTCTGCAGACGCGCACGGCGCGCCTCGAAATCATCTTCTCTTTCCATGCCACTCATCGATGGTCTCCTGCACATAAGTTCGACTGCTTCGCGTTTCAGCGGCGAGAAACTCGATATCCACGTCATCGAGCATGGTGTCTGCTGGCAAGGACTCGATGGCATTACGCAGGTAGGAGTGCCGCACATGGTCCAGGTTCACGTCTACGACGGCAATCTGCGAGGGATATTCGGGGATCACGATACGCTCACCCGGTTTGTTGTCACGTGGATCGCCGCGCGTCACTTCTATGCCCATTTGTCTGGCAAGATTGAGCTGGGCAATGGGATGCTTGCCTGCACCGGTGTATTCAGCCTCCTGCACTACGACGATCTGCTGCATATCCAGATCCCGGGCAATCGCGAACGCTGCGGCGAGTGATATATTACCTGCCGGCCCCCGCTCCATGCCCTCGAGCTCTGCCAATACCTGGGTGATATAAAAAACTTCACCCTGGCTCACGGTCACGAAACGATCCATGTAGCGCAAGGCGCGCGCCGCGTTGCGCGGTACATCAGCACGGTCAGGCCATGTGGTAAACGGTATCGAAAACCCGGTGTGGCCCGTGGTAAAGGATTTACGATTGAAATCATGATCCGATGCCATGTGCAGACCTGACAGATCGACACTGGCGGCAACCATTTGGGTATCGGTCGCACCGGCCTTCAGCAGTCCGCGCGCGGTCCCTGTCACGTTGCCCCCGCCGGCATGGGTGGCGATTACCACGTCGGGAAAACGCCCGCAGTGTTGTTTGACCTGGCGGGCAAGTTCGTAGCCGAGTGTCTCGATGCCCAGTATTGAGTACGGTGTATACAGCGATGCGTTGAAGTAACCGGTTTCCTTCAGGACCTGTAGAAAAACATAAAAGAGTTCAGGCCCCACCGAAAGGCGTATCACCTCGGCGCCGTAGGCTTCGCAGGCACGGGTCTTCTCGGCGATCTCCGGTTGCTCAATACCCTGGCTGTCAAAGGCTTCCTGAACCACGATACAGCCGAGCCCCGCCTTGGCGGCCTGCGACGCCACCGCGGCGCCATAATTACCGCTGGTCGCCGCGGCCACACCGGGATAGCCTCGCTTTGCCGCTTCATGCACCGATAGCGAAGCGCGCCTGTCCTTGAAAGACCCGGACGGATTGGCGGCTTCGTCCTTGACGAACAGCCGGGCACCTCTGCCCGTCGGTGCAACTGCACGCACCAGTTCAGTCATGTTATGCAACTCTACCAGCGGTGTATCACCCACCGCCGTGGCGCGCTGCACCTTGTGGGTCGCATCGATGTCGTAGCCGGTATCCGCGAGCAGCCGTTCGTAGTCAAAGGCCAGCACGCCGGTGTTGTACTGTGCATAGTCGATGCCCACCGATGCACGCATGATAGCGGGCCGCTGCGCCATGATGGCCTGGTAGCTGTCGGCGCTCATGAACCCTGTCTCCGTCCGCGCAGCAGGGCACGCACCTCGCGCCCGACGCCGCACAGCTCGGCAATCGGCGCACCGAAGCCGTGGGTGTAGGCGGGATTGATTTCCCTGACCACGCCGCGCAACCGACGGCCAGCCGGTGTGACGATCTCTGCTTCCTCGCCCGCTGAGGCTGGTGCAACGAGAAAACCCTTCACCCGCATCTCCAGTGGAACCTGCCGGGTATCGTCGGGCACCCGCGGTGCGCGTGCACCGGCGGGCAGCACACTTCGGTGGATCTCAACCCAGGTTCCCTTACCAATCAGCTCTGTCATGTTCGATCCTCCTGCCCCGGGTCACGAAGCAGCTGCCGCACATCGCCCAGCATCGCTGCCGGCACCGGCAGATCTGCCACGGTATGCAGACCGGGCGCCGCATTCAGGATGCGTGGAATCATGTTGACGGCCAGCGCGCAAGTTCCCTGGCCGCCGGGAATCTCGGGACTACCGGACAGTCGTACATCTGGGGTGCCTTTGATCTCGATCCGGTCGCAGGTCTCGCCATCTTCTAGCTGCGGGTGAATCTGCTGCGGATGGCTGAGTGTGATGATCGGCTCGCCCTGCCGGTACGCCACTGCGGTGTGCAGACAACCGGCCACCTGGCCGGGCTGCACCGTTACGAACGGCGTTTCCCGCACGACCCCAGCAATGATCGCTTCACGTTTTTCTTCGATGCGCTCGATGTCCCAGCCAACGGCTGCCGCGATCAGGTGAATCGACTCCGGAAAACCGATATGTCCGACAACCATGCCTGTTTCCAGTCCCTCTTCAAATGCTTCCGGGCTGAGCCCCACGCCCTGGCTTGCGAGCACTGTCGGCCCGTAGGGCGAGAGGTCGTTGACACGCTCTGCACTGATCGACTGGATGTCTGCACAGACACCGGAAAGCGTAATAACCAGCAGGTCCAGCACAAAGCCCGGGTTGATGCCGGTACCGACCACAGCCACATCCCGTGACACCGCCAGCCAGTGTATCTCTTCGGCAAATGCCGGGGAACTGCAGGCAGGATAAGCCATCTGTTCAGCGATCGATATAACAGGGACGCCGTGGCGCACCAGCAAGGTGATTTCGCCCATCGCGTCGTCGATATTTGAACAAGTCGCCTGAATGGCCACGTGCGGTTGCACCTGTTCGATCACCTTGGCCAGATCCGTGCTGACACGGATACCAAGATCACGTTCAAGCCCGACCGCCTGCCCGACCTCCAGCCCGGCACGGCTGGATCTTCTGGCAAAGGCGCCGGCAAATTTCAGGCCCTGCTTGTCAAGCACGAGCCGGATGATCCCCGAGCCCATCTGCCCGGTGCCCAGCACCAACACTCGAATCGAGTCACGCATGAAAAATTGTGTTCTCCTTATGATGCCTTATAGTTAAAGCGTAGCAAAATTGAACCGCGGTGCCCGGATCTTTCACCAAAAGATCGACCCATTAAAATTGGGACAACAGTGAGCGAGAGTTTGTTGACAATCGATGGCGCCCAGGGCGAGGGGGGCGGGCAGATACTGCGAACGTCTCTCGCCCTCTCCATGTGCCTTGGCAAAGCCTTTGAACTCACCCGTATTCGAGCCAACAGGTCAAACCCCGGGCTTCAGCCGCAACACCTGGCGGCTGTGATGGCCGCAAAATCCATTTCCAGGGCGGATGTTGAAGGAGCGCAGCAGGGATCGCAACGGCTTGTCTTTATACCACAGCGCGTCATGCCAGGTGACTACACCTTTCCCATTGCTACAGCAGGCAGCACGACTCTCGTTCTGCAAGCTGTCTTAGCGGCGCTTATGCTGGCAAAGGCACCCTCTAACCTGAGGCTTGAAGGTGGCACCCGTAACCCACTGGCACCACCCTATGAATTTATCAGCGAGTCATTTCTGCCATTGATTCATCGCATGGGCCCGACGATTACGACCCGCCTTGAACGGCCGGGTTTTGCACCAAGGGGTGGAGGTATCATGCATGCAACCATTCATCCTGTTAAAGAACTTGAAGCGTTAAGCATTCGTGAACGGGGAGAGATTCTGCACCAAGGTGCAGAAGTGCAGCGAAAGAATCGGATGGGTTTCATCAACCTTTTCCTGCCGTACCCGTGGATTCAT
>CBFDBP010000147.1:0-8493 GCA_965603065.1 uncultured Gammaproteobacteria bacterium | reverse complement strand
TTGGCAAGGTGGTCGACGGATATCCCGACAGTACCAAGATAGCCGATGCAAAACTCAAAATCGGTTACATTCAGTACGAGCTCAAAGACTGGGGAAAAGCACGGGAGATGCTCGCCCAGGTGGTGCAGGCTTATCCCGGCACCACCACCGCCAGACTGGCGCAGGAGCGCCTCGATCGCATGAAGCGGGAAGGGCATTAAGTATAATGGTGTCTTTTCCTGTTAAAGCGAGTCAGTAAGCGAATCCTAGGGCCGCCGGTGTGGGTAATCTTTTCAGCCATCCCGACAGGTTTAGTAGGCACCGAATGCATAGTGTTACCATAACGCTATGGAACCCGTGGCGCGAAAGGTGCCGGCAGCTGTCAGCGAGCGCTTGAGAATCAGCGAAATCTTTCTTTCCCTGCAGGGCGAATCGACACTGGTGGGTTTGCCCACGGTGTTCGTACGCCTGACCGGTTGCCCGTTACGCTGTCAGTACTGCGATACCGAATATGCGTTCCGGGGCGGTCAATACATGGAAGCCAACGCGGTGGTGGCCAGCGTGGCTGCTTACCAGGTACGGCATGTGACTGTGACCGGCGGTGAGCCGCTGGCGCAGCCCGCCTGTCTGCCCTTGTTGTCGCGTCTGTGTGATGCCGGTTACCAGGTTTCTCTGGAAACCAGCGGGGCGCTGGATGTCAGTCAGGTGGATACCCGCGTCATTAAGGTCATGGATTTGAAAACACCCGCTTCCGGGGAGCTGGACAAGAACCGCTATCAGAATCTGGACTGCCTGACTCCCCGTGATCAGGTGAAGTTTGTTATCTGCGATCGTGCCGACTATGACTGGGCGCGACAGATACTCGATGAATACCACTTGCCCGGGCGTTGTGAAGTGCTTTTCTCTCCCAGTGCCGGCCAACAGAATGCCAGCCGACTGGCTGACTGGCTGCTCGAAGATCGCCTCCCGGTTCGTTTCCAGATTCAGTTGCACAAAATACTCTGGGGTAATGAGCCTGGACGCTAAAGCCGTGGTTCTGCTCTCCGGTGGTCTGGACTCGGCAACCGCACTGGCAATAGCGCGGAGTGAGGGATACCACTGCTACGCGTTGAGCCTGGATTACGGTCAGCGCCATCGTGCCGAGCTGGCTGCGGCGCGACGGGTTGCTGAATCACTGCGGGCCGAGGAACACAAGATAATCCCGCTCGATCTGACCAGCATTGGTGGCTCCGCCTTGACGGATTCCGCCATCGAAGTCCCCGATCACTCCGCTGACGGCATTCCGGTCACCTATGTCCCTGCTCGCAATACCATTTTTCTTTCACTGGCGCTGGGCTGGGCGGAAGTGCTCGGCGCTTGGGACCTGTTCATTGGTGTCAATGCCGTGGACTATTCCGGCTATCCGGATTGCCGGCCGGAATATATCAAAGCCTTTCAGGGTCTCTGTCAACTCGCCACCCGTGCCGGTGTCGAGGGTGGATCTTTTCAGGTGCGCGCACCGCTCATTGAATTGAGCAAAGCGGCCATCATTCAAACCGGCAATCGCCTGGGTGTGGATTATGGATTGACCGTATCCTGCTACACGGCCGATGAAGCCGGACGGGCCTGCGGCAGATGTGATTCCTGCCGGTTGCGCGCTCGTGGGTTTGCCGAAGCAGGGGTCGAAGACCCGACCTGTTACCGGGATTAACGCCTGTTGCCGAAAGCGTTGCGCCGGCTGCAGGCGCCATAGGGTTTTCCAGACTGGTCAGAGACTTGTCATTTTTTGCTGGTTCGGTATCATGCCCGCCTCTCATACGGGTCGTTAGCTCAGCTGGTAGAGCAGTTGGCTTTTAACCAATTGGTCATAGGTTCGAATCCTATACGACCCACCATTAAATCAATGGCTTAATTGTTATCTGCGCCTGGGAGCAGTGGAGCCATCAAGCGGTCGGCGTTTATCACCACCTGCCGGACGTCGTTGCCTTTCACCTTTGCCGCCAGCCAGGGACGTACCAGTATGAAGAGCTGCGTTGTTGCGGCAAGGGCCGGCAGGGGCATGCGGATAGAGCCGCCTTCGCCATCCAGCTCGACCAGGTGCTGGTCCTCTCCCGCGAGGGGGCGGATGGCAAGCCTGTTCCAGTCAATGCGGACTCCGCCCGACAGGTTTTTGGCGATAAGCTCGGCGAGTGCGTTCAGTTCTGCGACAATCTGGCCGCATGCTTTTCGTTTTTGACTGAGATTCACCGTGTCTTGAAACTGGAACTCCAGGCCGTCATCGGTGGCGCAGACCGGGCCTGCCTGTTCGCTGAAACTCCAGAGCGGGGGTGAATTCTTAACCCGCGGCGACTGGTCCGTGCGGTGATACTCAGCGATCAGGTCCTCACACCGGTAGAGATTACAGAAACGTTCAATCACCCGCTGCTCGAAGGCAGCCTGTTGCAGTGTTTTCGGGAAGCTCACCATGACGGGTTTACCATCGATGTTCAAAGCGACGCTGTTTTCCGGGCCGATTTCGATTCCGACGGGTGTGTCAGTTGTCACGCTGTTTACAACCACCGTCAGATCTGCCGCGTAGGCGTCCACCGCAAGTGCCCAGCGCGCCGGGCTTCGACCTGCTATGTTGTGGCGCGCATCCTGCCGTGCGCGGTCTGCTTCGTTGCGATGGGCTATTACCATCTCTGAGATGGCAGCCACGGCGAAATCCACCCGCACGGGTGTCGGAGCGTCACTGACCGCCATAGCGAGCCGATTGAGCTCGGAAAAGGATAGCGGTGCATTCAGGTGCTGTTCAGCTGAGACCGCAGGGCTCAGTAACAAGCTGCAAATCAGCGACAGCACAAGCCGCGGGTACCCCAATAGCGGTTTTTGCATCTGTTGGACTACCCCGGCGTTCCTGACCGCACTACGAACGGTTCAGGGGTGTAATAGAGGCGGTGGCCCGAAATTAAGTGCGATTAATATGATGGTTTCAGCGGCAAACGGTGCAAAGCTGATCAGAAACAGTGTAGCGCCCAGCGTCATGGCAGTGTATTTCATAGTGATTTTCCCCTACCCAATTATTGCCCCAGTGACCAGGGCTTCCAGGTTTATTGTTATTGAGGCAACTTTAAACAGGTGCTCTGGTTTACGACATGCAAGGTTCGTGCGATCTATGTGCAAGATCTTACAAAACAAGATGTTAGGGCGTAAACCCTGTGTTTCGCCTTCGCTGTTTCTGTAAGATCTCCCGACAAATAGTCGGGGATTCCGACAGAATGACTCTATCCGTCCTTCGGCAGGGTCGTTGTATCTTCAGGTGCATGCTGAAGAAAGTGGATGGAGGCGATTTCTGCGGGCTGTTGATCTGAATCAAAGTATCCGCCGGGTTTCCTGTCTAATATATCTGCCGTTGCTTAGCAGATAACGAGTCATGTTCTCTTCCATCGATACAAAGTGTTCAGCGCTTGCCGTTCCTGATGTCGTGGAAAAATCCTACGGTTTGTATCCGGGGGTGGCGTCGTTCAGCAGTGACTATAGTGCCGAGGATTATTGCAGCTGGATAGAACAAAGTAATGGTGATCCGCTGCCGGCGCCACTGGCGCTGTACATCCAGGATTCCTGTGGAGGCGATTCGCCGCCGGTTCGAGGTGCGGACATATCCTCCTCGCGCAGATTAAATGCGATCGAATGCGAGTTGTCCCTGCAGGGAGCGTTGTTCGACTCGGACCGGCCTGTACAACAATTCGTCTGTTCCGGTTCCATTTCTACTGAATGGACTGACGATCAGCTTTACCGGCTGGTCGCGGTTGTTCAGGAATTCTTTTCAGTCAATCAAAGTGGCATAGCCAACTGGTGTGCCTGTATGGGTTTTGTGATGCCTCCACAGGCTCGTCTGCGACTGTTGCGTATCCTCGGATTCAGTAGCGTGCGGTTTAAGTTTTGGGATCATGCGGATGCGGGGAATGCGCTGGATAAACTGGGTGTGGCGATCAAACAGGCACGTCAGTTAGGTATCCGGCAAATCGTGGTGGATTTGAGTCTTAACGAGCAGCATGTATTCACACCGATACAGATGATGGAGCGCTTTCTGGCTGAGCATTGTCCGGACCGGGTTCGGTTGAAATGTGATCACGACAACCGATACCAGTCATTAACCCGGATCCTGTCCTCAATCGGCTATCAAAATATCGGCCTTGACTGGTTTTTACGCACGGATGATTTTTTCTTGCAGGCGAAGGCTGCCGGAACGCTGCATTGGTCGTTGCTTGGTTTTACGGTTATGCCTAACCCCGATGTAATTGGCATCGGACCCGGGGCTTTATCGGCGGTGGGGGAGTTCTACGCGGCGAATGAATCACACTGGGACACCTATCAGGCATTACTGAATCAGCGGAAAATCCCCGTGGTGCGTGGTATGGAACTGGAAGCGGACGATGTGCTGCGGCGTGAAATCATGGGCATGATTCTGGCCGCTTCCTGTATCCGCGTCGCAGCTATCGAAGAAAAATGGGGTATTCAATTTAAAAGGTTTTTCGCCTATGAGACTAAGTGCCTGCGTGATTTCGAGCAGAAACACTGGCTCGAATGGCAGGCTGACAGCATTCGACTCCGGGTGCAGGGTCATCACGAACTCACTGAATTGTGCCGGATTTTCGACCATAGAGCGCGGGAGCAGCAAGCACAACCCACATTGTCATTGATCTGATTTCACCGCCGCCGCCTCAAGTAGGCCCCTGTTTGTGTCGAATACCGGGCAACAGTAACTGACGCTTCACGAAGAGGGGTAAAAATGAAGACCCGTGTTATCTGCCTGGGATTGGCCGCCATGCTTGTGTGTATGCCGGGATCGATGGCCGGGACAATCTACAAGTGGAAGGATGCAAACGGCCGGGTACATATTGGAGACCAGCCGCCAGATCCGTCCAGCGCGCAACAGATTTCTGTGCGCGTCAATACCTATAAAAGTAGCGCAGTGGAGGGGCGGGAGAATGCGCATAAATCCGCGAGGGAAAAGGTTGTGATTTATACCACCAGCCGTTGCGGCTATTGTAAAAAGGCGAAAGCCTGGTTCAGAAGCAGGGGTGTTGCGTTTACGGAATACGATGTTGAAAATTCAAATAAAGGCCAGCGGGATTATAAAAAACTCGGGGGCAGCGGGGTGCCAATCATCCTTGTTGGAGAACAGCGGCTCAACGGCTTCAGCGAAGGCCGGCTTGGCGCTGCACTGAGAAAAGCCGGATATACACTTTGAATACAGCCATTACGCCATCACTGGAGTGCCGCTAATCCTCTGACCCAGTGAGAGCGAAAAGATATTATCTATAAAGTGCCACCCCCTTCGAAACCAACGGGCTTGCCCAACAAACGCTTCAGATTGTGGTTCGTTCCTCACACAATCCAACCTTATTCGTTATGCGCGACCTTTTTCTTCTCTTTGACTTTAGCATCGAATTTGGCTTTGTTAATAACGAAACGTTCATGGCGTCCTTTTGATATCAAGTCTACGTCGTCGTGTGCCTCTACTGAGAACACAAGCTTTCTTCCATCGACTTCGACTAACTCAATGGAAGCTGTGACTTCCAAGCCAGGTGGCGTGGCCGCCTCATGGCTGATATCAATGTGTGTACCAACAGTTTGTTCGTTTGGCCAATCAAGATGGGGTTTGATTGCCTTGATACAGCTCCATTCCAGGAAACCCACCAAGAACCCAGTAGCGAATACTTCTGGCATCGCAACGAATTCTTCAGACTCCGGGTATAGATAAGGTACAGTTTTTGATGGCGGAAGCAGAAAATTGTGTTCGTATTTAATGCCTGGCTTCAATGTTTCTTTCATGTGTTTGTCTTTATAGAGCAAGCCTGTACTCATTAGTAACATAGCGTAGAGGGTGGGCTTCGAGCCCTCAGTGGGCTTTCCCTTCACCAGTTTGCCCATACCTTGCGGCTACGTACTCATCCACCAGTTGCTGGAATTGTTCGGCGATGTGATCGCCCTTCAAAGTAACCGTTTTGTCACCGTCCACATACACAGGAGCTACCGGTCGTTCACCGGTACCCGGCAGACTGATGCCGATGTTGGCGTGTTTGCTTTCACCCGGACCGTTGACTACACAACCCATAACTGCAACGGTCATCTCTTCTACGCCGGGGTATTGCTTATGCCAGGCTGGCATCTGTTCGCGCAGATAGCTTTGAATGTCCTGAGCCAGTTTCTGGAAATAATCGCTGGAGGTACGGCCGCAGCCCGGGCAGGCGATCACGCTGGGTGTAAAGGAACGCAGTCCCATCGATTGCAGGATCTCCTGGGCAACCCGTACTTCCTGACTTCGGCTTCCGCCGGGTTCCGGTGTCAGCGAAATACGAATGGTGTCCCCGATACCCTGTTGCAACAACACCGCCAGGGCGGCGGTGGAGGCGACAATACCTTTGGCGCCCATACCGGCTTCGGTCAGGCCCAGGTGCAGGGCGTACTGGCAACGTTCCGCCAGCGCCTGGTATACCGCAATCAAATCCTGCACGCCGCTCATCTTGACGGACAGAATGATGCTGTCGGAAGTCAGACCCAGTGATTCAGCACGCTGCGCGTTTTCCAGGGCCGACGTCACCATCGCCTGGTGAATAACGTCCTGCGAGTCTTTGGGCTCAGCGCTTTTGATGTTTTCGTCCATTAAACGCACCACCAGTTCCTGGTCGAGGCTGCCCCAGTTAACGCCGATGCGTACCGGTTTGTCATAATGGCAGGCGGTTTCGATCATGGTGGCAAACTGTTCATCGCGTTTTTTACCACGGCCGACATTACCCGGATTGATGCGGTACTTGGCCAGCGCTTGCGCGCAGGCCGGGTTGTTACCCAACAGTTTATGACCGTTGAAATGGAAGTCGCCGATTAATGGCGTAGCCACTCCCATGTCATCCAGCTTTTCGCGGATCGCCGGCACGGCCCTGGCGGCCTCTTCGCTGTTGACGGTGATGCGCACCAGCTCGGAACCCGCCTGCGCCAGTTGAGCCACCTGGCGGGTCGTCGCATCGATATCGGCGGTATCGGTATTGGTCATTGATTGCACCACGATGGGCGCATCTCCCCCCACCAATACCGGGCCTACAGCGACTGCATGGGTAGAGTGACGGGTGATGGAAGAACTTTTCGGGGTCATCGGGTTTCGGCGGTGAGCGGTCAGTGGCTAATGATAGTCTTAGCCGTCGGTCTGGAAAAGCACTTGCTTCCAGATTGGTGCCCTCGGCCGCAGCAAGGGGATGCCGGCATAGAAAACTTGCATCCGGAGAATGCCTGTATATAATTCCAGTACACTGGATAAAATTACAGCAGGTGGCGCAATGGAAGAACTGACTCCACGGCAGGCGGAAATCCTGGCCCTGATCCGGGAATATATCTACGACGAAGGCTATCCGCCGACCCGCATGGAAATTGCCGAGGCCTTTGGTTTTCGCTCACCCAACGCGGCCGAGGAGCATCTGCGGGCGCTGGAACGCAAGGGTGCTATTGAATTGTTGCCGGGCTCTTCACGCGGTATCCGCCTGCTGGATGCCGAGCAGGAACAGGGCATCCCGGTGGTGGGTCGGGTGGCGGCCGGTGAGCCGATCCTGGCCGAAGAACATGTCGAAGACCATTACCCCGTCGATCCGGCACTGTTTCACCCGCGGGCGCATTACCTGCTGCGGGTACGCGGCATGAGTATGCGCGATATCGGCATTATGGACGGCGATCTGCTGGCCGTACACCGTAGCCGGCAGGCGCAGAATGGCCAGATTGTGGTAGCGCGCCTGGACGATGAAGTAACCGTTAAACGTTTCCGCCGCCGAGGCTCCATTGTTTACCTGCTGCCCGAAAACGAAGACTTCGAACCCATTCGTGTCGACTTGCGGAAACAACCGCTGGTTATCGAAGGTTTGGGCGTAGGGATTCTCCGTAACCAGTCGCTATGAATCTCGACGCTCTGTTACAAGGTACGGATATCTGGCGCGGTGGCCGACTCAGCGCCGCCGTTAAGGCCGTGCCCAGCGGGTTCTCCGGGCTGGACGAACTGTTGCCGGGCGGCGGTTGGCCGCAGGGCGCCTTAACCGAAATCATGATGCCTCACCAGGGTATTGGTGCACTGCGTCTGCTGATGCCGGCGCTGGCACGACTCAGTCGGGGTGACCGCTGGATATGTTGGGTGGCACCTCCGCATATCCCCTATGCCCCCGCCCTGGTCAATGCCGGCATCGATTTGTCCCGCATATTACTGGTGCATCCCAGGGCGCAGCAGGATGGTTTATGGGCAGTGGAGCAAAGTCTGCGTTCCGGAAACTGTGCCGCCGTTCTGGCCTGGCCGACGCTGGACGACAAGGTCATATTGCGGCGCCTGCAACTGGCGGCCGAAGCCGGTGATGCCCTGGGTGTCCTGTTTCGCCCCCGGCACTTTGCACAGCGGCCATCAGCGGCGGCATTACGCATTCAGTTGGCCCCCGGAATCGATGGCAGCCTGTCGGTCTCCATCCTCAAACGCCGTGGAGGCTGGGCGGCAACGCTGCCGCTTTCATGGTGTTAACAGGC
>CBFDBP010000146.1:0-8530 GCA_965603065.1 uncultured Gammaproteobacteria bacterium | reverse complement strand
GTTAACGGGACAGTAGTGAGTCACGGTATAGACTGTCGCCTTTTCGACTTTTAATTTGAGCTTCAACCGCTGTCGGCTGAGATAAGCAGTCAGCCTGGGCCCTTACCCGTTTGGGCGTACCGCCAGCACATCAACCGTGGCAGCGTGCATAACACCGTTTGCCGTTGAGCCAGGCGCTCCCATCATTCGACGCGGACTATGGCAACCCACCACGATGAGATCGATATTGTTCTTCTGTGCATATTGCACAATTTCCCTGTGCGCAGAATGTGTGCTGACCACTATGTCAAGTGCCGCACCAGGCCGGCCGATAGCCGCGCTCAGATCTTCCAGCTGCCGGCGGATACGCTCGATGAAATACGTCTGCGGGTCCACATCTTCGGGAGGAATCACGTCGACCGGCATATCCTCGGGAAAATGCTCCAGCACGTGAAGCAGGGTCAAACCCGCCCCGAAGCGCTCAGCCAGATTGCCGGCCCGTTTCGCCGCAGTTTCACCAGCTTCGGTGAAGTCCGCCGCCACCAGGATATTCTTGTAATCACTCAAATCATTCCCCTCCTTGCTTCTGTTGCTCAGGAATACTGCGGATATAAATTCTCCGGCCCTGGCACTCCGCGCACTCCCCATACCAATAAGGTTCGCCTTGATGCAAGAGTTCTCGCATTTTCGGCCGCATCACCGCTAGTGTACCGGCGGATCCGCCCCCGCTGTTACTGCATCATGCAAAGCGGTACGTCTTGGGTATCACAACGATACCTTTTTCCGAGACCTCGAAGCGTTCGCGGTCGCGTTGCGGGTCGACACCTATCGACTCCCCGGCCGGAATAACCACGCCCTTATCGACAATGCAATGCTTGACCTGGGCACCTTCGCCGACCACCACATCGTTGAACAGAATGGCATCTTCAACAATCACTTCGTCACCCACCCGAACACCGGAAAACAGGATGGAATGATTCACGCCGCCACCGGCGATCACCGCCCCGCCGGAGATAATGGAATTGACGAACACGCCCTCGTTACCAGACTCACCCGGCACGGTCCTGGCCGGTGGTGTTTGCCCCTGATAGGTGCGAATGGTCCAGTCCTTTTGATACAGATCGAGTGGCGGCACCGGGTCGAGCAAGCTCATATTCGCCTCATAGTAATCATCGATGGTACCGACATCACGCCAGTAACGATCCGGCGATACGCGGCCGCGTTCGCCACCGAAACGGTAGGCAAAGGCATTACCCGACGCGACCAGCGACGGCAGGATATCGCCACCGAAATCATGGCTGGATTCCGCTTTGTCGTGATCGCGACGTAATTCAGCCAGCAACAAATGCTTGCTGAAAACATAAATACCCATAGACACCAGCGCGCGTTCCGCGTTGTCCGCTGACGCCAGGGGCTGTTCCGGCTTTTCCTCAAAAGCCACGATACGCGAATCGCTGTCGACGGCCATGACAGCGAACGAACACGCCTCGTCGAGTGCAACCTCCATAGCGGCTATGGTTACATCCGCCTGGCGCTCAATGTGCGCTTTGACCATTTCTGCATAGTCCATGCGGTAGATGTGATCACCGGACAGAATCAAAACCCAATCGGCTTCACTGCGCTCAATCATGTACAGGTTCTGGTAGATAGCATTCGCTGTGCCTGTGTACCATTCCCCATCGACGCGCATCTGCGGCGGGACCGGGGTAATGTATTCACCCAGTTCGGGGTTGAATATCGACCAGCCATCGCGCAAATGCTTCTGCAGGGAATGGGACTTGTACTGGGTGAGAACCAAAACACGGCGAATACCGGAATGCAGGCAATTAGCCAGAGTGAAATCGATAATACGGTACTTGCCGCCAAACGGTACCGCGGGCTTTGCGCGGTCGTCGGTCAGCGGATGCAGACGCGAACCGGCGCCGCCCGCCAGAATGATAGCCAGTGTCTTATCCAACATAATCCGTTCCGCCCGTATATATTTTTCATGTGTAGTTTACTTAAATCAGTATACCGTGGAATCATCCCCCCTTCTGCCTCCATCAGGCATTAACGTGCACCATAAGCGGTAACCATGTCCCCGCACTAAATCAGTCCCCCCGTCCCCTTTTCTGACGCGAACCAATAAGAAGCGCGGACTTTACAGCGCCCGGCCTGTTTTCACCACTTCTGTGCGCATCGCCTCCTGCGTCGCGGCAGGCATACGCCTCACATTAATATATGGCTTATTTTACAAAGCGTTATGCATATGGCACATATTCTGCCCGATGGCCGGTAATGCTATCGGCCTGCAGTGGCGCAACCGATGACTGACCAGACACACACAAACTGGAGTGAACATGAAAGACAAGCAATTCGGCAAAGCCAGACGCACGTTTCTGAAGACGGTAACGCTGGCATTGAGTTTAGCCACAAGCCTGTTCATGGGTACCACGTCAAACAGCTACGCCGATGTGGGCGAGCCGGCAAAAACAGCGGAGCTACGCGTAGTCTCGGCTTAACGACGGTTGGCAAAGTGCAACTGTTTGCCCAACGCACTCATCCGCGAGCCCACCATCGGCATCGGCCGCGCCGGTAACAGCACGTTCCAGTAAATATGCTTGAAAGCCAGCTTGCCGAGGTGATTCAGGTAGGTTTCCTTCAGGAGGGTCATGGGCCCGATGACCGGCATCGGGAATTTGCCGGGAACAGGCTGGACGTCGTAGTTGAAGTCGATGAGTACCGCCTTGCCGCGACCGGTTTCAATGAAACAGTTGGCATGGCCGTCTGCGCACGGCTCGGCTTGCTGGCCGGCAATCTCCCGCAGGATGTTGTGAACCACGGTGTCGGCCTGAAAGTGAGCCACCGAACCCGCCTTGGAGGCGAGTATCCCGGTGTTATCACCGACCAGGAAGACCCTTTCGGCCAACGTCGACTTGAGCGTTTGCTTGTCGGTCCGCCCGAATCCCAGGCCATCGCCCAGCTCGGCAGCCTCAATAAGATCGGAGCCTTCATGAGGTGGTATGGTGACCATCAGGTCGAAACCGACCTCCTGGCCGTCAGGGCAGAACATGCTGTTTTCCGTCACACCGGCCAGCGAGGCGTTGGGCACCACGTGGATACCCTTCTCCACCAGTATACTGGTGAGTATCTCGTTACACACCGGCTTGGTGAAGGCCCCACTCAATGGTGTCACCAGGGTAAGCCGGGTCTTGTCGCGAATTCCCCGCCTGGTAAGAAAGTCATCTGCCAGACAGGCGAACTCGATCGGGGCCACGGGGCATTTAATGGGCATCTCGGCCACGTCGACTACCAGGTCTCCGCCCTCGAAGTCCGCCAGCGCTCTGGCCAGGCGCATGGCGCTGTCCGGTGTGTAAAAACCGTGCACGGTCTTCCCCCATTGATCGGAAAGTCCTTCCACTTCCTCAATGAGTGTTCGGCACCCCAGGGCAAGCACCAGCCAGTCGTAGGCCAGCGTTTGACTCTCGGTGCTTACCTGGCGGCGGTCGGTGTCTATCGCCGTGATTTTTTCGCAGACGTACTCAACCCCCGAAGCGATAAAGCCGGCCGTCTCCTTCTGGATATCCGACAAGTTTCGATAACCGGGTTTCTGGAACGGCAGGAACAACATGCCGGGTTGGTAGGTGTGGACGGGGGAATTACCGACCAGCTTCAGCTTGAGTGAAAGATTCTTCCGCCGCGCCTTCTTGAGCAGCAGGTTGGCAGTGACGATTCCGCCGATACCATCGCCCAGGACCAGCACATTAACAGCCACGGATTACCTCGAAAGATCGTTTGGGCACAGCAGTGGCAACACTGTAACATTTTGCCGGCAATCCCGCCTGCTCAAAAGTGACGCGAGCCGAGCGCGCAGCAGTTCCAGGTCAGGTGCCGGCAGATAGCTGAACCCGCGATCGTTTGTGACTTGCATAGCGATGCTATGAGGGGCGCCGGCGCACAGGCGAATCGGGGCGTGATCACCCATTGGGGACACAGACTCAGGTGCGCCTCAAGTCGAGGCAGTAGTCGCTCAAGGCTTCAGCAGGTGGCGCCTGGGTTTCATGCGCGGGGTCGAGCAGCAGTTCCTCAACCACGAAACGCTCGCTCCTTCTTCTGCCGGCCTCTTCAAAAGTCGCCGGCAGACCTTGGTAGGGCGCCGCTTGCGGTTGCCATTCATGCAAGGTGATGCGCAGGCCATTTCCACCCGCAGGCGGCACCAGGGTGAGCACTACCGGCGCCTGCGCGCCAATTCCCGGATGCAGGCCTGTCCATGGCACAAAGCTGCGATAGCGCAGCCCCATGACCCGCAGTGCGCCGCGCTCGTCCTGTTCATCGCGCAATGGCAGCCGATAGTCGTCGGCAAGCAATTGCCAGCCATCAAGCTCGGAAATATTTCCGCTGGTGGGTCGCAGGCTAAGCTGGAGCCGGGTGGTGCTGGCATCGACCAGGCGCGATGAGCCTCCCTCCTGCGAGGCGGCATCTCCCAACAGCGGCCAGAACTCGATGGCCTGGTCCACCTCGAGCCGGCAGTTGCCGATGTCAGTATGGCCGATACGGCGGCTGGAGTCGTCGCGCAGGCGCCGGGTGATCGGTTCAGCCAGGCCCAGACCTGCGGATTCGAGATCCATCAGCACCTGATCCAGATCCTGGCGCAGATAAAAAGGCAGGGCAAAACGTTCATGCAGCTGACGACCCCAGTCGATCAGCTCAGCGGCGGCATCCTGCCGGCTCAGCAGAGCGGCAATAGCGCGCAGCAGTGCAGCAATGGATGCCGCGCTTTGCGGGTCAGGCGCCATGCGAAAGGCGCGGAATTCCACCAGGCCCAGGCAACCACGAGCCGGCAGATAGGGGTTCCAGAGCTTTTCTATGTTCAGTTCACTGCGATGGGCATTGCCCGAGGTATCGACCAGAAAGGGGCTGAGGGTGCGCCAGATGAATTCCGGCTGCGGGTCAGTCGTTTTAGCGAGCTGTTGCAGGGCGACCGACAGTTCGCTGAATGATTCGCGGACGTTTTCATCCGGGCGCGGTGACTGGCTGAAGCTGCCGACATATGCGGGTGCAAACCAGTAGGAAAGCGCCGGATGCTGATTGAGGTAACGGATCAGGCGCGGTGCGAGCTGGGGGTAGACAAAAAACGGGCTGTGCGCAGGGCTCGCTCCGCCCAGGGTGTATTGCCCGCCGCCACCGCTGTCCGACAGCTTGCCGTTGTATTGCAGCCGGCACGGCGAGAGCCCTTCGGCCTCGGCCACGGCGTACAGAGTCCGGCTCATGTCAAGAAACTGCCTGACATCGGCGGCTGGTGCCGCATTGATCTCCACAACGGCCGGGTCGGGGGTGAGCGTAGTCCAGGCTACGCTATCATCCACCGGCGGAGGAAACCCCCGCCAGACCAGCCGACGCAGGCCGGCCCGGGCAGCGGCCTCTGCCACCTGCCGAAGGAAGACCTGAAAGCTCGATACACCCGGGAAAGCCGGCAACTCGATACAGGGCTGCAGGGCACTCTCAGGGCCCAGCGGCGCGCAGCCGATGGCAAGCAGATACAGCCCCTCAGCCGCTAAATCATCGACCGCACCGGTGAGGGGTACAGCTTGGTCATGCACAGATGAGCGGACAAGCCGTGGATCCTGTTGCGGGTCGACCTCCGGCTTGCCGCCATCAAGGCGGAACAGCACACGCAAGCCCATATCCCCGGCCGTCTGAAAAGCGGTTCCATACCAGCCTTGCCGCTCAAGCACAGCGATCAGAGCGAGCCGGAAGTCGTTCATCAGCTCCGGCCCACAGGGCGCACAAGCACCCAGCGGATCGACGGGCATGTTGTCGGCCAGCGCCCTGCCGTCGCGACGCTGATACAAACCCAGATTCCAGCGCGGCCGCTCTTCACCGGCGTACTGGCGCCCGACGGTCCTTAAAACCAGTGAGCCGAGGTAGTGCTCGTGCAAGCGCTGCAGAATACGCTGGGCGTAATGCTGTTTGGTTTCCCCCAGTGCCTCGCACAGCCACTCGGGTGATTCTGAGCTACGTCGGGTGAAAGTGGGTTCCGCGCCTATCCAGACCTCAACGGCGTCGGCAGCCAGTGTTTTATCATGGGCGCGGACAGCGGCATCAAACTCGGGATCATCCTGTAGCATGTCGGTGAGTGTTTCTCAGATCCAGTGCGCTGTCAAAATCCTGTAAGGCCCAGCCTGTCAAAGTTTCACAGACCGGTGGTTTGGTGGTTTTGTCAGGCATCCGTCGCATCCAGATCAAACACACCACCGGCGAGCACTACGATCTGCTGCCCCATACACTGCACCTGCGGCCGCCGGCGGGTCATGATCGGCGCCGGGGCAGAGATTTCCAGTATCCGGGCGCCTAAACAATGTAGCGTAGTCCCGAATACCTCTTTGCGTGGCTGATGCACCATTGCCGCGCACACAGTAAACGTGCTGTTACAAAACGCACCGTTATTGTTCGAATACATCATTAACCGAGCCAGTCGGCGCAACAGCCACGCTCAGCTAAGCCCTTCGATAAACAATAAAATTCAACTCGAACGCTGACCCGGCCGCTGGTGGCGCGAATGTTGCTGCCGATGAAACAGTTCGATTCCAACCAGGGTATTACTGTGATGACGGTGTCATTGAATTTTTCACGCCACGGGGACAAGCAGAATTCGAAGTTCTTCGAGGACTATCTGTTGCGCCTGCTTGAAGAACGCGATGGATCGGGCCTGACAGACAAGATTCATGACATCGAAGCTATCATGATTACGGTCGATCCCGGGCATTCCATCCGCTACATCGGCGAACTCTGCCTGATGACCCCCTATCATTACCTGGTCACCCTGGAGAGCGAGAGCCACTGGACGCACATTCTGCGCATCAACATGAGCTCCCCCGATTTTATTGTCCGCGAAGTCAAGGATCCCGGCACGCGGGGTATATTCCGGAGTCTCAACGAGGTCTACCCGATCGGTGCCAGCAAGCCGAACAGTCGCTACATGGGCGAAATCCTGCGCGTTGATGACCTGCACAGCGTCGTCGAGTGCCAGCAGCAACGCGGTTTCCGGTTCTTTTCCCAGGATCAGATCCGCAAACTTGAAATGCCCGGTAATCTGGCCATCAGCAAGCCGTCTCCCTACACGCACAACATCGTCGCCTACATGGAACGTCCCGAGGAGGACATCCGTGTTTATGCACTGGGTATGAGTGCCATCCGGGCCGATGTACAGGAGGTCTATCTCGCCGCCAAACAACTGCAAAAGACCCTGGAGATCGATGACCTGATCCTGCCGATCGATCACCTGGCCACGCGCATCTACTGCCAGAACCGTGAAGTCGCCATACTCGAATGGCTGTCACTTTCCAGCTATTACTACTGGGGCTCCTATGACATCAGCGACCAGAACTCGTCGACCAACGTGACCAAGAGCGTCCACCAGAGCGACGAGATGTGCAGCCCGGCCAAGGTATTCACCGCAAACAATACCCCTTACTTCGTCAATCACCTGCAACAGCTTCCCTCACCGACAGAAACCTTCGTGCGTAACTACGGTCCACGACTGCACCATATCGCGCTTGCGGTGCGTGACGGTGAACGCCATGGGAAGGAAAACATCAAATACGTGGTCGATCAGATTGCCGCACAGGGCCGCGGCTTCCTGCTCGACGTGATCGGCTCCAAGGAACAGGGCTTGAAGCAGATTTTCTCCAGCGCCTCCGAACACTCCTCTCTGATCATTGAGTATGTTCAGCGTTTTGGCGACTTCGACGGCTTCTTCGCCAAGGACAATGTCGCCGAGTTGACACACGCTGCAGGGGTGGAGGAGGAACTGATCGAACTCCAGGCACAGTCCGAATTGTAGTACCTGCTACTGCAGACTCTGCAGAAATCCGGGTCCGTCATTTCCTTCCAGTTGAATATCGACCGGTGCCAGTGCCCAGATGTCCTTACAGTACTCCCGAATAGAGCGAGCAGCGAGCGGTGACAGGCATAAAGGGGCATGCTGAGCGGGGTTGGCAATGTCAGCGCTGCTGCAAACCGCAGCCCATCGACGCACCCCTAAAGTGCACACTACGATGCTCATGCACAATAATCGACCAATTCGGTTACTGCCTTCCCAGCATGGAGAAAAAAGAATATTCTGAAGCGGACGCGCCTGTTCAACTATTGAGGATGCATCGTATGAAACTGGTATCAGCAATCATCAAGTCCTTCAAACTGGAGGCTGTGCAGGAAGCACTTGGCAATCTCGGTTTCAGCCTCACCGCCACAGAAGTTAAGGGCTTTGGTCGTCAGAAAGGCCACACCGAGCTATATCGCGGTATCGAATACAATGTGGACTTTGTACCCAAAACCAAGATTGAAGTCGCTGTAGACGAAGCGAAGGTGGAAGAGGTTATCGAGACCATCAATAGTGTCGCCAAAACCGGCAAGATCGGAGATGGAAAGGTTTTTGTCCATAATCTGGATGACGCCGTCCGTATCCGCACAGGTGAGTCAGGTGAAACCGCACTGTAGATCAAACTGCAGTATCTGGCTGTAAGTCTGTAGCGTGCGCCGTGCGCACAAGGTGAATCGCCGCCAGGCGAGA
>CBFDBP010000145.1:0-8564 GCA_965603065.1 uncultured Gammaproteobacteria bacterium | reverse complement strand
TGCTCAGCGGCCGGGTGGAACAGATTGTCGAGAAAGGCGCTTGCGCCCATGACCAGGTGGTGAACCTGATTCACCAGGTCATCGACCCTGCCCTACCAGCGAGAAAGGGCTCAAGTCTTGATTCCTAAGATATTTGCGCCCGTTAACAATTCAAGATTCAAGATTCGTGATTCAGGATTCATGAGTCAAGACCCCTATGGGAGCAACTGGAGTGGCAATGAGCAGCCTGACGATTAGCATTCCCCTCCCCCGACCAGCTTCGTCGGCTCTGTGGTGCAGCTCGAGCAAAGCTGCTTTGCTGTTGCTGATGCTTGTCTTTTTGCCGCTGCTGACGGGTAGACTGCAATCAGCTGAAGCAGAACCGCCGGATATCGGACTTGCCGCCGACCCCTCGCTCAGCGAAGTGAGCGGTATGCTGAGGGAGGGCTCTCATGTCAAACTATTCCTGCCGAACCTCCCCTATCTGGCCATTTCCCACGCCATAAATGCCTCACTGGTGCGGCCAGCCAACAACGAACAGGGTTGGCAGTACGATCTGGCGATCAGTCACCACAACATCGGCGACACGATCTGGGAGTTTGAGTTACGTCAGGACGTTCATTTCCACGATGGCAGTCCATTCAATGCGGATTCAGTGCTGCTCAATATGGACTACTTCAAAAAGCAGCCCTTCACCTTCACCAAACTCAGCAAGATCCTCGATCGCGTGGAGAAGGTTGACGACTATACGGTCCGCTTCCATTTAACCGAGCCCTATGGCGTGTTTCTGCATGATGCCAACTGGTTGCAGTTCTATACCCGGAACTACCTTGAAAAACACGGTTGGAATGGCAAACCTACGTGCCCGAACCTCGCGGAGCCCGGTCCCTATGGGCTGGGCCCGTACATCCTGGTCGAGGGATACGTCGAGGGAGACAGGAGTGCAGCGGAAGTCGTTCTGAAGGCTAACCCGAATTACTGGGGGGATGACAAGCCCAAGGTCGAAACCATCACCGTCTACACCGGGTTGACGATAACCGAGGCGCGCGACCTGGCTTTGTTCAGCGAAGGCGAGATCGACATCACTCCGATACCTTTTGCCGACGAGGTGGAGGCGGTGCTCTCTCCCTATGCCAAACTCGCCGTATCGCCTTCGATGAATAACTATGCGATGCACTTCAACATGCTCAATGGCAATGCGGCGATTCGTGACAAGCGTATTCGCTACATCATCAATCATGCCATAGACCAGGAGTATCTGCTGAATCTGTCCATGCTCGGCGAGGGGGTGCTGTCACCCACCACTGTATCGCCGAACTTCTATCGTGTGGCAGATGCTATCGAGTTCCTGGATCAATACTTCACTGAGTATTCATTAACCCACCCTTCCAGTACGGAGCGGCTGCGTTGGCTGGTTCAAGAATACCAGCAGGAAAACGGCCTGGACCCGCAACAGCCGTTGCGGCTGACCCTGCTGGTTCAGGAGAGCTTTCTGTTCCTGATACGTGATATCCAGTATTTCCTCGCACAGGTCAATATCGATCTGGTCGCGGATGTGACGAGCAGTGAAAAACAGGTATTCCGACAGCTGTTCGATACGCTGGAGGACAAGAACCAGAAGCCCTGGGATCTCCTCCTGTGGGGTAACTTCGACTGGTACAAACATCCCTGGGCGGCGTTTTTCGTCTACCTCCCCGGTACGTCGTGGTCGACTATTCCCGCCGACACGCAGTTAGTCGATCTTACCGAGCGCTTACTCAGAACCAACGTGGAGTCCGAGGAATACGTGCCTTTGTTGGCTGAATTCATTCGCTACGTCTACGAGCAAAACTACATGGTATTTCTCCCGAACCCGCACAATGTCTATGCGGTGAATAAGGAAGTGTTGTTCAACCCCGGGCGCTCGGCCTTCGTCTATCTGCGCGACCTGCAGGTGACAGATCAGCATTGGTCCCTGCGGGGTAAACAGCCCTATCCGGAAGAACGGCAGAAACCACTGCGGATCATGCGGGAGAATATTGAGGAAGCAGCGCCATGAAGGATATCACAAGCCGTTCGGACCCGGTTCAGGCTGGACCCCGATACGATCTGAAACAGGAACGTTCTCTCTCACGACGGATCATCGTCCTTCTCATCGTCGCGTCTCTGTTATTGATTGGTCAGAACCTTTACAACCTGTCCAATCTCAGGCAAGTGGATCGATCCATCGTTACGGTACATCACACTGCCGGGCGCCTGGAGGAGCTGGCACGAGAAATTGCCACGCCTATTGCGGATATCCGCATGTTGTCTATGGAGACTGTACTGGCCCCGAATCAGGCACGGATCAAGGAAACCAGACAGCATCTCGACCAGCGCATCGAGGCACTGGAATCGCGTCTCGCGGAATGGCAGAGGCGTCTCGCCAATGGCGACACTGACATGCCCGTTCTCAGTGAGTTCGAAGCTATTCAATCGGCCTGGAAACGCTACCGGGAGGCAATTTCGAAAACAGGCGACTACATCGGACGCGGTATCCGCGTTGCCGCTTTCATCAGCGTTACCCAACAGGAAAAAGTCCATTTCGAGGCACTTCAAGAGGTGTTAACCACCTTTGGTCGTACCCAGTTCTCACACAGCCAGGAGGTTTACGACACCGCACAGGAGAATTCGAAGGTGGCTTTTTACACCCTGGTGGTGACGGGAGTTGTCCAGATTCTGATCCTCATCTTTATCCTGTTCTTCGTCTATCGGATGTTCCGCACTTACATGCGCGCCTCCCAGATCCACGAAAAGAAGCTGGCAACGGCCATGGTAGCTGCCAACCAGGCCAACCAGGCCAAAAGTGCCTTCCTGGCCAACATGAGCCATGAACTGCGCACACCCATGAACGCCATTCTCGGCTACAGCGAGATGCTGATGGAAGAAGCGGAAGAGACCGGGCAGGACGACTTTATCCCCGACCTGAAGAAGATCAACCAGGCTGGTAGCCACCTGCTTTCGTTGATCAACGATGTGCTCGATTTGTCCAAGATCGAATCCGGCAAATTGGAATCCTTTACAGAGGCCTTCGATGTGGGCGCTTTTATCGACCAGATCGCTGGTACTGCTCAGCCGCTCATGACGAAGAACAACAATCATTTCAAGATTGAACGTATCGGCCAACTTGGCGATGCCAATCAGGACCTCACCAAGCTGCGCCAGTCATTGTTGAACCTGCTGTCCAATGCGGCCAAATTCACCCATGAAGGCAGCATTACCCTGCAGGCAGAGCGTCAGACCCAGGCCGACGGTGACTGGCTGACCTTTGCAGTGAAAGACACCGGTATCGGTATCGCCGCAGACAAGCTGGACCATGTCTTCGAAGAATTTTCTCAGGCGGATAACTCGACCACGCGCGATTATGGCGGCACCGGTCTGGGGTTGACTATCTCTCGCCGTTTCTGCCAGATGTTAGGTGGAGATCTGACCGTCGCCAGCCAGCCGGGGACGGGGTCTACCTTTACCATCCGATTGCCCGCGGTACTTCCAGGGGCTGAGGTGCCGCAGGAAGAGTCATCGCGACAGACCGCCAACGTCGCACAAGCGTCAGGTGATGTCCATAAGGCTAAACCTGGCAGCACCATACTGGTCATTGATGATGACGCTGGGGCCTGTGAGATTATCGAGCGGTTTCTGGAAAAAGACGGCTTCAACGTCGTCACGGCACTCAGTGGCGAAGAAGGCCTGCGGCTTGCGCATCAACTGCAACCGGCAGCCATCACGCTGGATGTGATGATGCCGGACATGGATGGCTGGTCGGTGTTACGCGCGCTGAAGGCCGATCCGGTGCTGCAATATGTCCCGCTGGTGATGCTGACTATGGTCGACGACAAGAGCAAGGGTTATTCACTTGGAGCGACTGACTACCTGACCAAGCCGGTGGACCGCGAGCGCTTACACAATACCCTGGCGAAATATTACGCGCCCGGTGAGTCCTGTTCAGTGTTGCTGGTGGAGGACGACCAACCGACGAGGGAGATGATGGCGCGCACGCTGGAGAAATCCGATTGGACGGTCAGTGAAGCCGGCAACGGCCGCGAAGCCCTCGAGCGGCTGGCGCAGCAAAAACCGCGACTGATTCTGCTCGACCTGATGATGCCTGTGATGGACGGTTTCGACTTCCTGCTCGAGATGCGTACCAACGCCGACTGGCAGGACATCCCGGTCATCGTGCTGACGGCCAAGGACCTGACCGACGAAGACCGGCGCGTGCTCAGCGGCCGGGTCGAACAGATAGTCGAGAAAGGCGCCTGCTCCCATGAACAGGTGGTGAACCTGATTCGCCAGGTCGTTGACCACCATACCCCGCCTACTGGTAAAGCTGCTGCGCCAGCACAATAAGCTGATCGTCCTCTGCGAGACGCCAGGTTTTATCGCGTGGCGGGTTGAGCACGACCTGGCCGTTATTGCTGGTCAGGCGCAAACCGAGCGCAATTTCCAGTTTCTGCTGTGCCGCATAGATCAGATCGTTGTAGTGGCAGTCCGTATCCAGTGCCACGTAATCGCCCGCCGGCCGCAGGCTGATCTCAATACCCCCCGCACTCAGCAGCTCACGATAGATGGGGCCGAGCACATCCTGCCGGGCAATCTGCGCCAGCTGCGCACTAACCACGTTGGGACTGATGATGACATCGTCGACACCCAGGCCCACGATCAGGTCGCGGTTGGCCTCGTCCATGAGTTCAACCACCGTATGGGCATGCACCTTGTCATATTTGCGCAGGTCCGACAGACGCAGCAGTATGCGCAGGGTACGAGTATCGACATCACCTTCTTTATCACCCCAGTCATCGGCGAGCACCACGACACTCTGATAGCTGCCGAGGTCGATCTCTGCGTAGACGGCTGCATCGACGGCATCTCCCGTGATGTATGCCAGCTCAAGGTTCTTAAAACCTTCTTGCTGGTGTTCTTCAATCAGCTTACCTGCCTCTTCGGGTGTCTTGCCGGACAGAATACTGATCCCGGTCCCCTGCAGCGCGTGTGCATCCAGCTCCAGCAGGATGTCATGGATCATATCCGTCCAGCCGATCAGCAGGACGCGCCGGGGCACGCGGGTATGGCCACCACCTTGGCGGGCCAGTTGTGACTGGTAACCTGTTTCGGATGCCACATAGTGAACCGGCAAGCCGCGCGCGACTAATACCAGCTTCTCGTCTTCGGCGATCTCGTAATCAGGTTCCGGGTTGAGTGCTGCAGCGTGCTGCAGCTTACCATCCTTTTGCTTCTCCCAGCTAATACCGATCGGTATGGCATCGGTTATCCGATAGGCGATATCCTCGATGGCGACATCGGTGCATTCAGGCACCTGCTGAACATAGATGCCGTTGCCATGGGGTGAAAACAGTTCATTGTAGATACTGGACAGGCCGGGATTGCGAATTGCCTGTACAATGACTTTACTGATTACCTTGGCCGAAGAAACGATCTGCAGCTTCTCACGAGATGCAATCCGGGCCAGTTCGTAGTTGCGTTCATGGGCGATTTCCGAGGTCAGCGTGGGCGCCTTGCCCGGCCAGTCATTCTTGGCCGCCAATAGCACCATTGACTTGATCGATTCGCTGTCGTCGGCATCGGTAGACAGAATGATGACGCTGCTGGCACGGTTCAGAGCGACACGCTCCAGTTCACTGCGATTGCTGGGAATGCCGCTGCGCAGAATAACGGTTATCGGCTCGCGAGGTATGCCTGCAACCCGCAACTCCTCCTGCATTTCGTTGATTTCTATTGGCGCCAGGATAACCGCCTTGATACCCGGCTCCAGGCTGGCGAGCTGCCGCAGCACCGAAAACACCTTGTTGTTCCAGCCCAGCACCAATACATGATTGCGTTCCAGAACCGGCGTCTCACCCCTGCGCAGCGCTTCTATGCGGCTGCGCATGGTATTGTTGATCAGCGATATCAGTACACTGAAGACCACCAGCCCCATGACTGACAGGAAGAAGGCATACGCCAGCACCGCACCGGTCGCGCCATACATGCGCTCGAAGCCACGCAGGCGCAGCACCTGGTTCAATGACCACCAGGCCGAATCCCAGAAGCCCTTGTCGACGGTCACGGGTATGCTGCTGATGTTGGCATTTTCTTCCGAAAAGAGACCGAAAAATACGGCTGTCATACCAAAAAGCGTGACTGTCACCACCAGCACAAACAGCAGCAGCAACTGACCCGCAAATTCGCGGGCGAATGCCCGGTCGATCAGGTAGCGGGCACGCGCTCTAAGCTCTTTCAGCCTTCTTAACATAGTATCGGGTCAGGTCTTGAAACAGGTTTGCATGGTGCCACAAACGGGCGGGCATGCAAGCCGCTGACTCTGCCAACGATCCACTATTCCAGCACCACCAATCACAAACGGATTGCCCCAGGTGTTCGTAGCCATAGAGCAATACACGCGGCGCATTCAGCAATCCTGCCGTTATAGGGAATAGTACTGTTGTGGCAATTACGAATTGACCAGCCTTTGGGTGTAGGGCAGCATCTAAAGTCCAAAAGTTAGAAAACGGGATAGACAGGGAAAGGCAATCTAAATTATCAGGGAGGGGGGAGATGTACCGATCGATGGGCACATCTATGTAGAAAAATGCTTGGGGGGTGACTAGGATTGGGTGATGGGTATATAGATACCCATCACCTTTTTCTTTGTCTTATGCTGCGGGCAAGCACTAAACGCAGAAAGCAGCCATACGCACCAGATCCGGGAGAGACGGGGCACCCATCTTCTCCATCACCCGGCCCCGATGCGCTTCCACCGTGCGCATACTGACGCCCAGCAGCTGGGCAACGCTTTTGTTCGGCAGACCCTGCACAATGTGCCCCATCACTTCTTTTTCACGCGGCGTCAGTCTGTCGTACTTCTCCCTTACTTCGGCGTGGTGACGATAATCCTCCACTTTCGCTGCGTCCTGGGCAAGTACCTGCTCAATACTCGTCAGCAGGTCGCTATTGCGGAACGGCTTCTCGAGGAAATCCGTCGCCCCCTCCTTCATCGCCCTGACGGACATCGGCACGTCGCCATGGCCGGTGATGAAGATAGTCGGCATCTCCATGCCCCTCAGCTTCAATTCTGATTGCAGTTCCAGCCCGGACATCCCCGTCATCCGCTGGTCGAGCACGAGCACGCCGCGGCCGATGGCATCGACTTCACCCAGAAAGGCTTCGGCTGAAGCAAATGTCCTGACGACAAAACCCATACCCTCGAGATAGAGACACAGCGCGTCGCGTACCGCCGCGTCATCATCCACCAGGAATATGGGCAAATTCGTATTCATAGAACACCTCACACTGTCCCCGTGCCATCGAGGGAAACCGTCACCCCCGTAGTTTGCCATGATAAGCCTGGATAATCGAACGGCTAACGGAGAACCCCGATGCGATTGCTGTGCATCCTCCACCGATTAGTCTCTTTCCGGAAGGTGTTGTAAGAGCCCCCTCTCCCTCCGGAGGGTGTTGTAACAGTCCCCTCTCCCTCCGGGAGAGGGTTAGGGAGAGGGAATCAGCAGGGGCAAACTAAGGGGTTACAACCTGTCCTTTCAACGCAGCTCATGCCAGCCGCCGACCGGCTCGTACGATTTTTTTACGAGATCCACCGCCACCACGTGCGCGCCGCGGGCACCGATGCGCCGGTTGGGGCCGTAGCTGAGCGGTGGCGTCAGACCGGTCTCATAACCGTACAACGCTTCCAGGGCATCCACCAGCGCCAGGCGGCTCAGGTCCCGACCGGCACTGCGCAAACCTTCCACCAGCAACTTGGCGGCCGCCAGGGCGGCAATCTGTCCCTGCAGGTGATCGGGCGGCAGCGCGTGAGCGCTCGCCAGCTTTCCGTACTCGTCGCGGCCCGCGGCGCTGATGTCGCTGCCCAGCGTCGGATAGGCGAGAAAAAGCCGATGGTCAAACGCCGGCGGTGCATCGAACAGCGGCCGCGGCACGAACGCCGACAGCAGATACACGCGCGGGCTCTGCTCCCGCTCCGCCAAGGCCGCGAGCAGGGGTTCGAGGTCGGTCTGATCGCCGAAAAAGAACAGGGTATCGCTGGCGCTGGCGGTGACGCGCTCGGCGAGCGCCTCGACATCCATCTCACCGCGCGCATAGCGTACGGTCACATCTGACTCTGTGCTGCGCGCACCCTGCTGTTCCTTAACCGCCTGCACCAGCCGGTCGACGTGCTCGCCCTCCGGACCGATGAACACCACCGGCGTGTCGGCGGATGCCGCCTTGAAGGCCTCGTCAGCCAACGCGCGGGCCTGCTCGACGAAGCCCGGGTACAGGTAAAAGGCGGCCGCATTGATAATCTCATCACCCGGGTCGAGGGTGAACGGCCCGATGAGGGGCGTATCCGCTTCGCGCAGCAGATCGAGTATCTGCTGGTCCAGACCCACCGTATAGGCGCCGACCAGGGCAAAGATAGCCTCGCGCTGGAACGCCGTGCGCAGGTTACCGAGCGTCGCCTCGGGCGAGTCGCCATAGGGAACGGCGAGCAACTCAATGCGGCGCCCAAACACCCCGCCGCCCGCATTCACCTCCTTGAAGTAGGCAAGCATCACCTGCGCCATGGCCTGCCCGAGCCC
>CBFDBP010000144.1:0-8583 GCA_965603065.1 uncultured Gammaproteobacteria bacterium | reverse complement strand
TTCGGTCGGATAGATCTCGGGTATCAGGTCGCCATCGATCCGTGTCATCAGGCCGATATGATCGGGTCGGGCGCTGATGATAATGTGATGGTGATCAATGTGGCCGGCGTTCAGCCACAAGGTTCCCTCCCTTGAATAGGGGTGGTGACCCACGAGTAAAGGTGTGTCGCTTTCAGCCCCCAGACCCTTGCGAAACCGGCGTACGTCGCCGCGGGTATAGCCGGCGGGGAAGCGGGGGCTTCTGATCCGGTTCCAGGTTATGTCGTGGACTATATCAGGGAATTGGCGAACATTGACCAGCGTTTCCAGAGAAATATTTCTGCGGGCCGGCCCGGCGTGACAGGCAATAAAATCCTGCGAAACCACTACCAGGGGTGATTGCCGGTAAAACAGCTCCAGTTCCGCTCTGTATTCTTCACCCCGCGATGCGGTGACATGCTTCTCCCAGAGCAAGCCTTGCATCACGCCGTGTTTCATTACATCGTGCGAGAAGCTGTCATGGTTCCCGACGATATAGAAGACCTGTTCAGGAAATTGCAGCTTCAGCTTGAAGATGAAATCCATCATCAGAAGCGAGCTGTGCATTTCCTCCAGTTTGCCGTCCTCCTCGGGATGGATCGCATCGCCTAGAATAATCAGGGCGGCTTCGCCTTTCTCCAGGCTCTCCAGGAAGGCATTCTCACTCAGGATTTTGAGCAGGTTATCAAGCTGCGCGTGCAGATCGCCTACCAGGATCGGGATAAGCCGGGGTGGCAGTTGCAGCACCCCGCCCGGGTTACCAACGGAATCCTTTGGGCAATGGGCTTGATCCCTGAGACAGCGGTTCACCTTTTTCAGGGTGTCCAGTGCCTCTTCGGGTGGCAGCGCCTGCATCGTCCCACCAAAAATCTCCATGAGCCGTTTCAGGGCAGTCGCCCGGCGACTGGGGATGTGAAAAGCATCCTGTGCTTCGTCTATCAGCGAAATATAGGTTCCCAGTTCCGAGACCGGGTCTCTGAATACCAGGGCGTCACCGTCGTGAAGCACAGAAAAATGGCGGCGGAAGGCGTCGCGTGGTGAACTGAAGACGTATGTTTGATACTCAGCATTGCGGCTTATGGCCAGAGTGTCCCCAGGGGACAGCCGCAGGAAGTGGCTGATTCCGGTGCGGTAGCGTTGCGGGTCGAACAGAATAAAGTCGTACGGAGCTTTCTGTGCTCGCTTATCGACGCTGAGATCGGGATACAGGTGCAAGCGCTGTTTCCCCATCTCAACCTCAAAGATCGGGAATCCGGAAAGCGGGATTCTGGTCTTTTTTCCCGATAGACGCAGCTTTTGTGATGGTGCGAGTATGACCGTCTCGTCGGCTGCGCCCAGGTGGCCCAGAAGGTTTTTCCAGAACGAGGGCTTCTTCGTCATGCGAGTGAACTTACCATACCGACCCGGGTGCCGTCCTGTCGTCGTAACCACCAGGTTTGCATGAGTTTCGCCATCTCGGTGGTCTCAATGTCGTTCATCAAGCTGCGCCAGCAGCCTGGCCAGTCCCTGGATGGTGATGACACCCTTGTACCGGCCCTCGTCAACAACAAAGATATAGCTGGTATCGTTCTGCTCCATAAGGGCCAGTGCCTTGACGGGGGGGGAGTCGGATGTGAGTGATATATGTGGTTCCAGAACGTAGGGGGTGACGGGATTATTCATGAGCTGTTCGGCCTTGGCTTCCATGTCCTCCATACAGGACAACTGATCACCCAGAATCCTGGCCAGCTCTACCATGTATTCCGGAAGACAGGCTTTTTTAAGGATGTTTTTCAGGGTAACCCGTCCGCTAATACGGCCTTGCTCATCGCAAAACGGAATGCCCGGAATGTTGACCCGAATGCATTCTGCGAATACTTCACTTAGTTTCATGCCCGGCTTTGCGACCCTCGTGGGAATGAGTATCTGTTCCAGGTTCATGATGATGTGCCGGCCGTCAATCCCGAACCCTAGAGATAGCGGAAATAGATGTAAGCACTGGCGATTAGAATACTCACCAGCATCAGGGGGAAGGCCATTGCCATGAACTTCAGAAAGTGAATACGGTGACCTGCGCGTTCGGCGAAGCCGGCGACGATCAGGTTGGCGCTTGCCCCGATAAGGGAGCCATTGCCGCCCAGACAGGCGCCCAGTGCCAGCGACCACCACAAGGGCATGAGGTGTTCGGCACCGCCGAAACTCGGCGCCATGGATTTGATAAGCGGAATCATGGTTGCCACGAAGGGAATGTTATCCACGATTGCCGAGGCGATGGCCGATACCCACAAGATAGCCATGGCCGTGACGGCTATATCCCCACCGGTAAGGTCAATCACCTGGCCGGCAAGGATACTCAACACCCCGGCTTCTTCAATCCCCTTGACTACGATGAACAGGCCAATGAAGAAGAAAATGGTAACCCACTCGATCTCACCAAAGGTCTGATGTGCGTTTTCTGACTGTTCCGCGGCTTTATTCTTCAGATTGGACAACAGCAGCAGCAGGGCAGCACCAAACATGGCGATGGTGGCCGGTTCAAGGCGCAAAGGGTGCGCCAGAACGAAGCCGGCAATAACCAGGGCAAGCACAAACAGCGACTGCTTTAACAGCGGCACATCCGTTATCGCCTCGCGTTCCCTGAAGCGCATGATCCGCTCACGTGTCTCATCAGAAGCCTGCATGCCTCGCCCCCAGACGACGTAGATGATAGCCAGTGTTACCAGCAGGATGAGCGGGACGATGGGTGCGAGGTTGAGGAGAAAATCGTTAAAGGACAGGTTCACTGCGGAACCGATCATGATGTTCGGCGGATCACCGATCAGGGTGGCTGTGCCACCGATATTGGAGGCAAAGATCTCCGCGAACAGGAACGGGTAAGGGCTCATCTTGAGCTCGTGGCAAATCAGCAGGGTGACCGGCGCGATGAGAAGCACCGTCGTGACATTGTCCAGCAGCGCCGAGAACAGCGCCGTGACCACCGAGAGCATTAACAGGATGCCCCAGGGTCTGGCCTGGACCTTCTTGGCCGACCAGACGGCAACGAACTGGAATACGCCGCTACGCCTGGTGATGGCGACGATTACCATCATGCCCGATAACAGCCCCAGGGTGTTGAAATCAACACCACTTATCGCAGTCTCCTGATTGAGTACCCCGAGCGTAATCATCAGGCTCGCACCCAGCAGTGACACTATCGCCCGGTTAACCTTCTCCGAGACGATGACGGCATAGGTGGCTATGAACAGGATCGACGAGACCCAAAGTGGTTCCCAGCCAAACATCAGGTGAGCTGCGAGTTCGGTGTTTTCGTGCATGTCCGTTTTCTGATTTATGGTCCGTTAGGTGTTGTCGGCGATGGGTTCGTTTCCAGTCCTTTATCTTGCGTCGAGGGCGTGTCCGCGCCCGTTTCTTCAGTCAGTAGTTTCATGACGATTCCCTCCAGGACATCCCAGGCAGACACCATCCCCACCAGCTTTCTGGCGCTACCTTCCAGGACGATGACGGGCAAGCTCGAGTCCTTGCTTTGCTCAAGCAGTTCCAGCAGCTGGGGAAAACTTGTGTCAGGCGTGCAAAACAATAATTTTTTCTCTTTTTCGAGGAAGCGTTCCACCGGCTCTTTGGCGACCTCTTGCCAACGTTCCGACATCTGCACGATTTCATCGGGCAGAAAACTGAGATCAGCGACATTGTAGCGACTAAGATCCACGGCCGCTTTCGGCAGTAGCAGGCGGCCCAGGCGGCGAACACCAAACAGCCCAATGAACGCACCGCTATCATCGACTACCGGTAGATTGCGCACATGATGTTTGCGCATCAGGGACAAGGCGTCCGCAACCTTGTCGGCAGGCCGCAACGCGACTACACGAGATGTCATGATTTTTTTGGTGGTCATGTTCCAGCCTCTCACCGTATCAGCTACTCAAAAGGTATTATGCTGCCCGCTCCTGCGATTCCTCGGGCATCACCGCTTTCGCCATACGCTTTGCGAAATAGTAGATCCGCTTCAGTTTCTCGATGATGTCCATCTCCAGGGTGTAGGCGGCAAGCCTGTTCGGTTCCTCCGCCACAAGTCGCCTGGCCTGATGCATTGCCGCTGACTCCATGAAACGATTGATATCCCCTTTCATGGCGATGACTTCCTGCGCCGCAATTTGATCGTTTTCCATGACAGCATCCCTGGCCATATCCACAGCGTTTGACACGACATGATGCAATTCGTCGAGGATCTTTCGGGTGGCATCGCTGACCGACACGGCTTGTTCGATGCGCTCGTAGCCCTGGTGCACGAGATCAGTTTCAATAACATCGCCAATATTCTCGAGGTCATTGGCCGCGGCCATGAGATGGATGAAATCGTGGGTTTGTTCTTCAGTCAAGGTGTTCTGACTGATACGTCCAAGATAGGTGATGATACATCCATGCAGGATGTCCACCTCATCGTCAATTTTTGCGACTGCCCTGAGCGATCCCTGGTCACCGCTAATGATGGCCGGCATGATTTGCTCCAGCATGTCTTTGACACGGTCACCCATATGGCCGATCTCAAGGCGCACCCGGTCGAGTGCCAGCGAGGGGGTTTCCAGTAGCGCATCGTCAAGATACTTGGGTCTGGCAATGACCTTTTCCTCGAGTGGCTTGTCCGGGACCAGCCACTCGACGAGTCGCGCGAACTGGCCGGTGAATCCGATAAAGATGAGGGTATTTGCTATGTTGAAGACAGTGTGGGCGTTGGCAATCTGGCGCGGTGTTTCGGCGGCGAGACGGTCCACCCCCGACAATCCCGGGTGTGAGGGAGAGAACCAGGTCACAAATTCCGCCAGCTGCCCGATAACCCCGACCCAGAGCAGTACGCCAAACACATTAAACATCACGTGCACTACAGCGGCGCGGACGGCCTCCCGGGGTTTACCAATCGACGCCAGCATAGCGGTTACACAGGTGCCGACATTGGCGCCGAACGCCAGTGCGATACCCGCCTGCAGAGAAATGAACCCCTGGCTTGCCATGACGATGACGATACCCGTGGTGGCCGAGGACGACTGAACAAGCCCGGTAAAAACGGCGGCGACCAGGATTCCAATCAGAGGGTTGTCCATGCTGGTCATCAGGTCGAGGAATGGCTGGTAGCTGCGCAGGGGACTCATGGCATCGCTCATCACGCTCATACCGAAGAAGATCATCCCCAGGCCCATCAGCATGGCGCCGTATTGCTTGATTTTCTGCTGTTTGGAGAAAGACAGCATGCTGAAACCCACTGCGACCATCAGCAATGCTGCTTTGGTGACTTTGAAGGCGACGATCTGGGCGGTGATCGTGGTGCCGATATTGGCTCCCATAATGACGCCGATAGACTGCGCCATGGACATCAGCCCGGCGGTAATAAAGCCGACGACCAGTACCGTGGTTACCGATGATGACTGAATGACCGCGGTCACGAAGGCACCGGTCATGGCACCCATAAAACGGTTTGTTGTGAGCTTGGCCAGGATGATCTTCATGCGTTCGCCAGCCACCGCCTTGAGCGCGTCGGCCATCTGCTCCATGCCGAACAGGAACAGGGCCAGGCCGCCAAACAGCTTCATGCCCATGTTCCACCAGTCCATTTGGCTGCTGTCGCCGCTTGCCGCCAGTACCGGCGCAGCGGCGATGGCTGCCAGCACCGCGAATACCAGAAGTGCGGTCCTGGATGTGTCTTTTCCGGGTTCCCAAAGTCTGAAGATAGCGTGCATGTCCTTCTCTCCCAACTGTGATTATTTTTTCTTGTCTGCCGTCTTATCTGCCGGTTTATCCGCCTTAACGATGGTGACAGGTATTGGAGATAAATGTACTACTTGCTCTGCTTTCGATCCCAGCAATGCATGCGCGAGCCCCGTTCTCCCCTGACTGCCCATCACGATCATGCTGGCATCAGACTTTTTCGCTACCTCTAGTATCCTGTTTACCGGCAGCCCTACCACCAGCGCCGTCTCGGCGTGTTCAAGTGCTGGATGTTTGGGGTCTTTCTTTCGAGCATCGTGTATGAACTCGTCCAGCATGTCCGACGCAACATCTTCCATCCGCCGCAGTTGTTTTCCCCGTCCTTTTACCGCGTAGTAGCCAGGCGCTTCGCCAAGATCATGGACGACATGCAGCACTAACAGCGAAACTTTCAGCGCTTCTGCCAGATCGGCCCCACGCTCAAGCGCCACTGCAGAGTGGGCAGAAAAATCGACAGGCACAAGAATCGGTTGGTCTTTTGCCTTTGCTCCCATTTTTGTTCTCCTTCTGTGAATCGTGCAGCCGAGCCCCGTATGTAAGCGGGCAGGCGTTGCGGGTCTTTGTCAGTTCATTTGGTCATATTGCCTGGATTATACTGTTCTTCAACTTGGGCTGGCGGTGTCTGGCTGACGCCGCCTTTCTGTTTCGGGCCGGCTCAATTTCTCTCCCCGGCATATTCCATTGTCAATTCGCCCAGTTACCGTTAGTCTTACGAGTGTAGCAGTTTAGTGTGGCCATGAGGAGTCAGGCCGCTCTCCATCGGTGCGGGCGGAGGCGAGGCACGGTAAGCGATTGAATCCAGGAATATCATGCGGCAGTGAGCCCGATAGTCCCCCGCCACCGGCGAGGGGCCGGGCTACGGGTCCCATCGAGGCGGTTAGTGATGGATGGGTTGATTCAGGAACTGGTTTTGTACTGGGCGACGGTGAAGGACTTCTTCGCCTTCGATACGTCGCGCCTGGCAGAGCCGGATATCTTAGTACGCCTGGTTATTCAGGGTCTGCTGCTGTTTGGTTCGGCGTTTTTTTCCGGTTCTGAAACCGCCCTGTTTTCACTTTCCCGGCTGGATCTGCAGAAGCTGCGCCGGGAACGCCAGCGCCATTCGGAGACCTTGCATGCCTTGCTGGATCAGCCACGTCGACTGATTATCTCCATACTTTGCGGTAACGAGCTGGTCAACATTGCCGCGGCCGCGAACATGACGGGGATCCTGGTGAGCCTTTACGGCGTGGACCGCGCCGGCTTGATCAGTATCCTGGTCATGGTGCCTTTGTTATTGCTGTTTGGCGAGGTGACGCCAAAGACCATTTCTGTTTCCAACCCGGTGCGTATCAGCACAGGCATCGTGGCAACGCCCATGAGCCTGTGGGTCAGGATTGTGACCCCCCTGGTGTGGGTGATTCGAAGTGTCGCGGACCGACTCACCACCCTGATCGTCGGCGAGGAGAAAGCCGCCGAGAATATCCTGCAGCTGGACGAGTTCCGTACCCTGGTGGAGGAAGTGGCAAAAGAGGGTGAACTCAACGCCACCGAGCGGGCGCTGATCTACAATCTGCTCGAAGCGGGTGATACCGAGGTGGTGGAGATCATGACGCCCCGGACCCGTACCACTTTTCTCAGTGCGGACATGAGCGTTCCCGAAATGGTCGATAAATTCCGGGCGGAACAGCATCCCCGCGTTCCGGTGTTTCGTGTCCATCGGGACAATGTGGTGGGTTTTGTTCACGCCGAAGACATTCTGCGGATTGTGCTCGACAAAGTGGATCTTGCGACGCTGGAACCTGCGGATATCATGCATCCGCCGGTGGTGGTGCCCCTGACCAAGAAAGTGGACGAGATGTTTGACTTCTTTCAGGACAATAATGCACGTGCGGCGGTGGTACTCAACGAGTTCGGCGGGGTCGAAGGCTTGGTCAGCATGAAGGATGTGCTGACCTTTATATTCGGCCAGATTTCCGGCGACGTGAAGGGGCAGGAGTTGTACCAGGAGCGTGACGAGAATTCCTACGCAGTCAAAGGCGATATGAAACTGACCGACTTCAACAACCTGACCAACTTCGGTATCGAGGATCCGCGCATGACGACCATCGGTGGTGTCGCCTTCCGCCATCTCGACCGTCTACCCAAGGTCGGTGACAGCGTCAATCTGGAAGGCATTCTCATCACGGTGCTGGAGATGGACGAACATCGTGTTGCGTCGGTGCGGGTAAGCTGCCGTCCCGCGGGGAAGGAAGCGGAGGAGGAGGGGGCGCCGGAAGGGGAACAGGAAACTGATGCTGAAGCCGCAGAGGCGGATGCGCAAAAAGCAGAAACGGCGGCTGAGGAGACGGTGCCGGCTACGGTTGATGTTGCTCACGATGGTCAGGGCGCGGATCGGAAGCAGACTCCGGATGATTACAGAAAAGAGGCCTGAGTTATGGAATTTCTAGTCATCTTGCTGGTTATGGTGCTTCTGCTCCTGTTGAAGGGATTTTTTTCCGGTTCGGAAATCGCCCTGGTGAACTCGGATAAACTCAAGCTGCACCATAAGGCGAACCAGGGTAACAGGGGTGCCAAAATGGTATTGAAGCTGTTCCAGACACCGGAGGTGGCTCTGGGGACCACGCTGGTCGGTACTAATATTTCCACCATTGTATTAACGACGATTGGCACCATGCTGATGATTCGCTACTTCGGTGCGGCGGGTGATTTCTATGCAGTGCTGCTGTTTACACCGCTGTTCCTGATCCTCGGCGAAGTGGTCCCCAAGAGTGTCTTCCAGCAGAAGTCCGACGAAATTGCGCCGATCATTGTCTATCCCCTGCGGGTTTTTTCGGCACTGTTCTATCC
>CBFDBP010000143.1:0-8644 GCA_965603065.1 uncultured Gammaproteobacteria bacterium | reverse complement strand
TGTAATCTTCAAAAGGCTCCGGCTATGGATAGTCGGGGTGGTCGCACAAGCGACCTCAAGTCAGATATCCGCCGTTGAGATAAACCACTATCAGGGAGATGCCACGGATGGCGAGGAACAAAGATTCTGATACGAAGATTCTGCTGATAGAGCAGATAGCAAAGCGCATATTATTGATTCGCGGACAAAAGGTGATACTGGATGCTGATTTAGCCGAACTGTATGGGACCGAAACCAAGCGCCTGAACGAACAAGTAAAACGTAATATAAAGCGATTCCCGGAGGATTTCTGTTTTCAGCTTTCCGAGGAAGAGTATTCAGACTTGAGGTCGCAAATTGCGACCTCAAGACGTCATGGTGGCCGGAGATACATGCCTTATGTGTTTACTGAACACGGCGCATTAATGGCAGCAACCGTGCTGAACACTTCGCTTGCAGTCGAGGTGAGTGTTTACGTGGTCCGCACGTTTGTCAGATTGAGGGAGGTTCTTGCAGCAAACCAGCAACTGGCGGCCAGGCTCATGGAGCTTGAACACAAAGTGGGTACACATGATACCGCCATTGCGGAGTTGATCGAAGCCATTCGTCGGCTTATGGCGCCGCCGTCGCCGAAAGAGACCAGGCCGATCGGGTTTGCGCCGTGGGAGGATAAGCGCTGAGAGAAGAATAGGCCGGTGCTTGCCTCACCCGGAACAGGCGCGGATAATCGGTCCTATCGCTGGCGGGGAGGTTTGCACATGGCAAAGCTGAAAGTTAACGGCGAAGCCGTTGAACTCGATGTGGATGACACCACGCCGTTGCTCTGGGCGCTGCGTGAGCAGCTGGGGCTGACGGGCGCCAAGTACAGTTGCGGTATCGGCCTGTGCGGTGCCTGCACGGTGCATATCGACGGTCAGGCGGCGCGCGCCTGTGTCGTTACGGTGGGCTCACTGAGCGAGGCGCAGAACGTGGTCACCATCGAGGGGCTGTCCGCCGACGGCAGCCATCCGGTCCAGCAGGCCTGGGCGGAGCTGGATGTGCCGCAATGCGGTTACTGCCAGCCCGGCATGATCATGGCCGCGGCTGCGTTGCTCGACAGCAACCCCGCCCCGAGCGATGCCGACATCGATGCCAACCTGCCCAATATCTGCCGCTGCGGCACCTATAACCGGGTGCGGCGCGGTGTGCATCGCGCTGTCGTGCTGAACAAGCGGGGGAAGGTGTAATGGCCACGGAACCGATCACCCTGACACGGCGTGAATTCCTTATCGGCACGGCGGCGGCCGGCGCCGGCTTTTCGCTGGGCCTGTATCTGCCCTTCGCCAGCGGTCCGGCCGCGGCGGCCGAGCGGCCGCCGGAGGTCAATGCCTGGGTGGTGATCCAGCCGGATGACACCGTGATTATCCGTATCGCGCGTTCCGAGATGGGGCAGGGTACGCTCACCGGTCTTTCACAACTGGTGGCCGAGGAACTCGAATGTGACTGGTCGAAAGTGACGACCGAGTATCCCACCCCGGGCCAGAACCTGGCTCGCGACCGGGTCTGGGGCAGTTTCTCCACCGGCGGCAGCCAGGGTATCCGTGGCAGCCATGACTATGTGCGCAAGGGCGGCGCGGTGGCCCGCGAGATGCTGATCGAGGCGGCCGCCGAGGCCTGGGGTGTGCCCAAAGCCGAGTGCAGCGCGGCGAACAGTGTCATCACGCACCGGGCCAGCGGGCGCACCACCACCTACGGCAAGGTGGCCGCCGCGGCGGCCGAACTGTTTCCACCGGAACAGGTGACCCTCAAGGACCCGAAGGACTGGAAGCTCATCGGCAAGCCGGTCAAGCGCCTGGATACGCGGGACAAGCTCACCGGCAAGCAGGTGTTCGGCGCCGACCTCACGCTGCCCGGCATGCTCAATGCCAGCATCCGCGCCTGCCCGACCTTTGGTGGCAAGTTGAAGGCTTTCGATGAATCAAAAGTGCGCAGCCTGCCCGGCGTGCGCGCGGTGTTGCGCGTGGATGATGATGCCGTGGCGGTGGTGGCGGACACCTGGTGGCAGGCCAACACCGCGCTCGACAAGTTACCGGTCACCTGGGACAAGGGCCCGAATGCACAGGTCGACAGCGCCGCCATCGAGCGCATGCTGGAGGAAGGGCTGACGGCGGCGGACGCCTTTGTCGGCAACGAGAATGGCGATGCCAAAGCGGCGCTCAAGGGCGCGGCAAAAACCGTCGAGGCCGTCTACGCCTATCCCTACCAGAACCACGCCACCATGGAACCGATGAACGCCACGGCGCGCTGGACGCCGGAGCGCTGCGAGGTCTGGTGTCCCACGCAGAACGGCGAAGCGGCGCTGGAAGCGACGGCCGAGGCGGCGGGGCTGCCGCCGACTAAGTGCGATGTCTACAAGATCCATCTCGGCGGCGGTTTCGGGCGGCGCGGTGCGTTTCATGATTTCGTCAAGCAGGCGGTGGCCATTGCCAGACAGTTGCCGGGCACGCCGGTCAAGTTGCTGTGGACGCGCGAAGAGGACATGCAGCACGGCCACTATCACCCCATTACCCAGTGCCGGCTGGTGGGCGGGCTGGATGACAAAGGCGAACTGACGGGTCTGCACGTGCGCATCTCGGGGCAGTCCATCCTGGCGTCGGTCAATCCCAAGTGGATGAAAAACGGCATGGATACCTTCACCTTCCAGTGCCTGCTGCCCGACGGCGATCATGCCTTCAGCTACACGGTGCCGAACCTGCTGGTGGAGCACGCCATGCGCAACCCGCCGGTGCCGCCCGGCTTCTGGCGGGGGGTGAATGTCAACCAGAACACCATCTACATGGAGTGCTTCATGGACGAGCTGGCCCACGCCGCCGGCAAGGACCCGCTCGAATTCCGCCGCAAGCTGATGGCGAAACACCCCAGGGCGCTGGCGGTGCTCAATGCCGTGGCCGACAAGGCCGGCTGGGGCAAGCCGGCAGCTGAAGGCGTGCACCGCGGGCTGGCGGTGTGCAAGGCTTTTGCTTCCCACGTAGCCGCTTGTGCAGAGGTGTCGGTGGACGCGAAGGGCCGGCTGAAGATCCATCGCATCGTCGCCGCCACCGACCCCGGTCATGCGGTGAACCCGCAGCAGATCGAGGCCCAGGTGGAAGGCTCTTTCGTGTACGGGCTGTCGGCCCTGCTGTACGGCGAATGCACCATAAAAGACGGCGCGGTGCAGCAGGCCAACTTCAACGACTACCCGTCCATGCTGATCGACGAAATGCCCGAGGTGGAGACCATCATCATGCCGTCGGGCGGTTTCTGGGGCGGCATCGGCGAGCCGACCATCGCGGTGGCCGCACCGGCGGTGCTCAACGCCATCTTCGCCGCCACCGGCAAGCGCGTGCGCCGCTTCCCGTTGAAGAACGTGGATCTGAGCAGCGCCTGAATGCGGGATCGCCTGGCCGAACGGTGGCGATGTGCCGGTCGAAGTCGACGCCGCAACCGCGGTGATCGAATGGCAAGGCTACCGCGATGCAACTCAATCTCGATTTTCCGTTGTGAATCCCCTATAGCATTGAAGTTGCTGAATATCGTTGATGATAAGGGGCTGGAAGTCCTTTCCTGATTTGCGCTGGCGCTGATTGATACCACAGTATTTCTCGGAGATTGTAAAAGACTGACTGCGATAAACTGCGCAGCGTTTACTATCGTTTTTGAAAATTCTTGATGCAGATTCCCTTTGATAACCGCTATGCCACCCTGGGTGAGGGCTTTTTTGAAAAGATCCGGCCCACGCCGGTCAAAAACTGGGCGATGGCCGTTCCGCCCTCGGCCCGGTGTTGCGTGAACGTTTACTGCCGGGTGGGGTGATTACACGCGTGGCCTAGAGCTTTGTTTGCGCGGGCACCTTTCAGTATTTCGCGGCGCGGGATGATTACGCTGCGGTCAAACAACTCGCCGATTTGCAGGAGCGGCTTGATGGCCGCGATGGCAAGTACGATGCGTACATCCACCTTATAAATACTCACGGCTTTTCTTCCCTTGCGTGTACCTCGATGGGCTCCTGTGGTAGGGTCCCGCCAGCATTATTTCGGGCCGCTCAATGACACAGAATACACTGTACTGGCACGACTACGAGACCTTCGGGATCGATCCGGCGCGGGACCGGCCGGTGCAGTTTGCCGGCATTCGTACCGATGAGGATCTCAATATCATCGACGAGCCGTTGAATATCATGGCCCGACCGGCGCCGGACAGCCTGCCGCACCCGATGTCGTCACTTATCACTGGAATCACCCCGCAGCAGGCGCTGGAGCAGGGCCTGCCGGAGGCGGAGTTTATTGCCCGTATCCTGGCGGAGTTGTCGCAGCCGGGCAGCTGCGGGGTGGGTTACAACTCGCTGCGCTTCGATGACGAAGTGACGCGCAACACCCTCTACCGTAACCTGTACGATCCCTATGGCCGCGAGTGGCAAAACGGCAATTCGCGCTGGGACATGATCGACGTGGTGCGTGTCTGCCACGACCTGCGCCCGGAGGGCATCGTCTGGCCAAGGCGCGACGACGCTGACCGCCCCAGCTTCAAGCTGGAGGAACTCAGCGTTGCCAATGGCATTGCCCACGAACAGGCGCACGATGCCCTGTCGGACGTGTATGCGACGCTCGCGATCGCGAGGCTGATGAGGGAAAAGCAGCCGAAGCTGTACACGTTCCTGTACAAGCTGCGGCGCAAGCAGGAGGTTCTCAAGTACATCGACCTGAAGGAGATGACGCCGATCCTGCATACCTCCGGCATGTATGGCAGTGACCACGGTAACACGCGCCTGGTAGTGCCGCTTGTCGCCCATCCGACCAACCGAAACAGTATCATCGTCTTCGACCTGGCCCAGGATCCGGCCCTGTTGCTCGAGTCCGGGGCCAGGACGCTGGCCGAACGGCTCTATACCGCCAGTGAGGATCTGCCCGATGGCGTGGAGCGCCCGGCACTCAAGCAGCTTTTTGTCAACAAGTGTCCGGTCATCGCCCCCACCTCGACCCTGACCGGTGACGCGGCCAGGCGCCTCGGCATCGATCTCATGAAAGGCAAGCGAAACCGCCAGACCCTGCTCAATGCACGCAGGGCGATTCGGGACAAGATCGCCAAAATCTTCGAGCCGCGTGAATTCGAGCCGGTCAGCGATCCCGACCTGATGATCTACGCCGGTGGCTTCTTTGAGGGCAGCGACAAGGCGCTCATGAATGCCATCCACGACATCGATCCGCAGGCGCTGGGTGCGCAAAGCTGGAACTTCGCGGACAAGCGGCTGCCGGAGATGCTGTTCCGTTATCGGGCGCGCAGTTACCCGGAAACGCTCGACGCCGGGGAGCAGGCCCGCTGGCTGGCGCATTGCCGTGCCCGCTTGATCGAGGGCGAAGCCGGTCACTTCACGTTAAAAAAATTTCATGCCGAGATCGATCAGTTGCGCACCGAAATGGAGCACGATGACGGAAAGAGGGGGCTGCTGGCTGAGGTGGCGGCGTTCGGTGCCGAGCTGGAGTCCTTTGTTCAGGCTGGCTGCTTGGGCTCGGAACAAGAATAACGGTGGGAAGGTTGTTGCTCACACTCCAGTCTTGCCAGTGATCGCGGCCAGGCACCCACAGCATTCGCAGCTTGTATTCGCAGGGTGGCTCCTACAGGTTAACGAAGAGCTGTATATCTTCATCAGCGGTCAGGGTGAGATGAGCATCGATGACGAGATTATCCCGGTGCAGGAAGGCTCCGTGGTGAGTGTTCAACCCGATGCCAGACGCGCCTGGTGGAACACCGGCGATTCCGAATTGACCTATATCGTGATCCAGGCACCAGTGTGGAGGTTAAAGGCCGTGACGCTGGAAGACGGGGAGATACTTGAGGGGGCGGTGCCGTGGAGTTGAGGTTTATGTAGGGTCAACAGGGACAGAGTATCTACTGTCCATACGGCATCTCGTCATTGTTGATTGACAAAGGCCCGCTGGACAGCGCCGACACCCCGTTGTAAGGCGTGCAGGCCGACGCCGCACCCGGGTCCACTGGAGGCCGTGCAGGGCTACCTGGCCGTGCAACGCGGCGACTGCGCGCATGCCGACGAAGGCACTCGGCAGCGCCGGCCAGGCCTGTGTGCAGCAACGCTATCGGCAGGGGTGTGTGCGGAATAAAACGGATCATGATTTCAGGATTCGTGAGCCGTGGCTTTAAATCCGTGAATTCAAGAAAAACAGGCGGATACCAATGAGAAAAGACCCAAAATGGGGTATATACTGCCCAGTATGGGTCCATTTGAGTATTTTCCATGATGCCACCAAGCATCGGTGACGCGTTGTTCACCAGGACACAGCAGCGGGTGCTCGGCCTGCTTTACGGAAAACCGGACAAGAGTTTTTATACCAAGTCTCTATATCACTGAAGACGCAGCGGGCAAAAAGACTCACTGCAGATGCCAAAAGGATAATTATGACGAAAATGATGGTGCAAAATTTGTCTTCGCGTACGACCGTGGAAAGTTTGAATAAGTTGTTCTCGGAGTTTGGTGATGTCAGATCTGTCGACCTGGCTACGGACATAATGACAGGGCGCTGTGAGGGGTTCGGTTTTGTGCAGCTGGACGAACAGCACATCGGCGCTGCCCTCGACGCGCTGAACGGTCGGCGCCTTGGCGATCGCGTTCTTTGTGTGACCTTCGAGAAAAAACGGGACTGCCAGAGTGTTCCCACCCAGTACAACCGAAACGGCCGATAAACCGCCGACATCGGCATAGCATGCAATTCAAATGTAAGGTATGACAATCGAAGCTGCAACCTCCCTGCCTGATACCGAGGTTTCCTGTCCAGGCTGTGAGGCCTGCTGTTGCCGTTTGGAAGTGTTACTCATCACCGATACCGGAGTGCCCGATCGTTATATCGAGGTAGATAAATGGGGCGGGAGGCGCATGGCGCGGCTCGATGATGGCTGGTGTTCGGCCCTTGACCGAAACACCATGCTTTGTTCGATTTACGAGAAGCGGCCAGGGATTTGCCGTGAACTTGAGATGGGTGAATACGAGTGTCTTACCGAGCGAGCCGCCAGGGCGCTGCAGTAATAGGGGACAGACCACGGTTATTCTAAACCGTGGTCTGTCCCGGTTTGCGCGTTATCAGGCAGGGTGGCTGTCTACAGGTCAATAGTCATCGCGGCCGAACCCCTTTCGGCCTTTTCCAGCGCCTCGTCAATCGTAGCGCCGCGCGCCAGTACCACGCCCATGCGCCGTTGGCCATGCACCTCGGGCTTGCCGAAAAGGCGCAGCTGGGTGTCGGGCCCGGCCAGCACGACCTCGAGGTTGTCGAATTCGACCTGGAGCGAGTCTCCCTCCACGAGGATGACACTGGAGGCCGACGGGCCGTGCTGGCGGATATTGGGGACCGGCAGGCCGAGGATGGCGCGGGCGTGCAGGGCGAACTGCGACAGGTCCTGGGAGATCATGGTGACCATGCCGGTGTCGTGCGGGCGTGGCGACACCTCGCTGAAAATGACTTCGTCGCCCTTGATGAACAGCTCAACACCGAAGATGCCACGGCCGCCCAGCGCCTCGGTGATCCTTCCGGCGATATCACGAGCTGCGGCGAGCGCGGTCTCGCTCATAGCCTGCGGCTGCCAGGACTGTCGGTAGTCGCCGTCGACCTGTACGTGGCCGACGGGTTCGAGAAAGCTGGTACCGTCGCGGTGCCGTACCGTCAGCTGGGTGATCTCGTAGTCGAAGTCAACGAATCCCTCGATGATGACCTTGCCGGCGCCGGTGCGACCACCTTCCTGTGCGTATGCCCAGGCGCCGTCGATGTCCGCCGGCTGCCGGATCGTGCTCTGACCCTTGCCGGAGGAACTCATGATCGGCTTTACAATGCACGGCAGACCGATGGCCTCCAGCGCCTGGTCGAATTCCTCGCGAGTCTCGCCAAAGCGGTAGGGCGATGTCGGCAGCCCGAGCTCCTCGGCGGCGAGACGGCGGATGCCCTCGCGGTTCATGGTGAGGCGTGCGGCGCGCGCGTTCGGGATTACGGTGTAGCCCTCGGACTCCAGCTCCATCAGGGTGTCGGTGGCGATGGCCTCGATCTCCGGGACGATGTAGTCCGGCTTTTCCTGCTCGATGACAGCCCGCAGGGCATCGCCTTCGAGCATGGAGATGGTGTGGCTGCGGTGTGCAACCTGCATCGCTGGTGCGTTGTCGTAGCGATCGGCGACGATGACTTCGACGCCGAGGCGTTGCAGCTCGATGACGACTTCCTTGCCGAGTTCGCCGCCGCCGCACAGCAGGACGCGGGTGGCGGTGGGTGAGAGAGGTGTGCCGATACGGATCATGATTGTTTCCTGGTATATGGTCGCGAAGCGAGCTCTGAATAAATGCTTATTTGCGGTTGAAGCCACTGCTGCGGGTTTCGCACCCGTTCCGGCGGAACAGTCGGGAGTGTGATTATAGAGCAATCTTGAATAAAACCTGAATCCCATTTTCTAACAGACGCAACCCGCGTTTGCCGCTGGTCTGGTAGATTAAACTCCACGATAACGAGCAGCAGGGCAGGCCATGAGCACTGAGTGTAAAAGGGGTCGGTGACAAATGATAATGATTGCGATTTGTCACCGACCCCTTTTAATTCCCAGTACGGTTGGCGACGGTGTTGCGCCAGGTTTGTAGTTGGCGGCGCATGCCGTTTTGGAT
>CBFDBP010000142.1:0-8761 GCA_965603065.1 uncultured Gammaproteobacteria bacterium | reverse complement strand
CACCAGCCGCACGGAAGCAAACTCGACAGCTTTTGCCGCTGACGCATTTAACAGGCGCAGTGACTGACCTGAACGTATGTGGTTTTTGCTTTGCAGATTGTTAAGCGCCATCAATTCGCGGACGTTGGTTTTGTAGCGCTGGGCAATTTCTGACAGCGTGTCGCCTCGCTGTACCTTGTAGACAATATCGGGAATCTGATCTGTGCGCCCGTCCGCGATGGCAATCTGCTTGAATACCGTTGTGACATCGTCGTTGCCAACGCTGGGAGGCAGGCGCAGATGATAGTCTTTTGGCACATATTTTTTGCCCTTCCAAACGGATCGCTGCAAGGAGGGATTGAGCGCTCTCATGACACCTGCATCCAACTCGAGCTGCTCGGTCAAGGCGCTTAAGGGGAGATAAACGGGCAGCTTGACGATCCAGCAACTGTCAGGATGGTCGCGCTCGAGAATGCCGAAATAAGCTTCCGAATTACCGGTAGTATCAGCAGCGGCCAGAAATGCAGCATAGAAGTTACGTGAAGCAAATCCGAATCGGCTGCCCTTGTACTGCCGCACGATCTCCCCGATGTCATCGGTACCGGTTTCACGCACCGCGCGGCGCACGCCGGACAAACCATGATTATAGGCGGTGATTGCCAGCGGCCAGCTGTTCAGCACCGCATGGTATTTTTGTAGAAGGCGTGCTGCGGCTTGTGTCGATTTATAGGGATCAAATCGTTCATCCACCACGTGATCAACACGCAGATAATGTTTTCCCGTGAAGCGCGTAAACTGCCAGATGCCCGCCGCACCGGCCGACGAACGCACCAGCGGATTATAAGAGGATTCGACGTGTGGCAGCGCCGCCAGCGCAGCGGGCAGGTCATACTCGCGCAACGTCTGCCTGATGCCGCTTTCCCACGCCCCCGAGCTGATGATCCCGTCACGCAGCCGGTCCGATTGCCCGCGCTGGAAACGGACATTAGCCGCGGCCTCTTTCAGCATCGCCGGGGTGGCATCGTCCCCCCATAGCGTCAGCAGCCTTTGTTCGACGTCGTCCAGATCCTCACGCTTACCCTCGGCCAGCGCCCGCAGCGCTGTCTGGTAGCGTTGCAGAGCCTGATCGATTATCCGGTCCTGATCACTCGGACTGTGGTATCGCTTGAAGCGCAGGGTCTGGTAGACCCTGTTCAGCTGACGGTTGTCGTGAATAAATCCCGCCTGCGAATCCACCTCCGTATACACCCGGGTCCAGAACGCAATCGCCGGCTGCAGAGAATCAGGACGGGGAAACAGCTCATCCCCGGCCGCTTCAACGGGCGTCGCCAACAGCACAAAAAGTGCCGTCCATGTCGCAGCGATGTAGAAAGTACAAAGTTTGCGCATCCCGTTACCAGATGATCTGTTGCCAAAGTGCGTGCTTGTCGAGGGCGTGACCTGGCAGTTCTTGAAAAAATTCCTCACAGCCGCCTTGATCCAGTGAACCCGCCAATTGTAGATTGTAGCATCGATGCTCACCGCGCATAAAACAGATAATGCTCATGACGCAGATGGACAACCCAAAACACGATCATAAGTCTTTTATAATCATTAAGTTATATTGAAAGCAAGGCACCCACGGTGAACCACTGCCAGCCACCGGGAAACCCCGATGACCCCCCTGTTCCCGGGTGCACCGCCCTGCCCTTTAACCTCCCGGTTTAAAAGTGGCGCAACAAACTTGATAATTGCGCACACAGTGACGTTTCGGAAAGCTTCGTATTTGTTGATCCAGATCAGTATCACGGCTGCACGAATTGATTTGGATCAACGCGCGGCGTCGACACAAGCGCATAAGATGACGCGGAGTCATTCTCAGTGTTTAATTAGCTGGTATTCAATTCAGTTTTCCGGAACACAAAACACAGGTAAGCGCGGGAGGCGGAGCCTGATGAAAATGAAAGTCTATATTCAATCAAACGAACGACAGTGGCTGGGTGCCCTGGTCTCGGCTTATTCGATGAAACGTAACTCTGCCCACCCGGAAGCCTTTGAAGTCGAGATCATGCACGTTCGCGACTTCCCGTTCCTGGCAGAGAAAGAGGGCCAGCCATTCCTGCGCGGTGCCACAACCCGTGTCTGGAGCATGAAGGACCTGCAGTCATTTACCCCGCTACGCTTCATGCCACCGAAACTCATGGGCTACGAAGGGCGGGCCGTGGTAGTCGATCCGGACGTTTTTGCCGTCGGCGATGTCTACGAGTTGTTTAGCCGTGACATGCAGGGCGCCGGCGTGATGGGCCGGCATCGATCAAACAAAAAGGAAAAGGCCTGGCAAATCGCTACCAGTGTGATGCTGCTGGACTGCGAGAAGCTGCGCCACTGGGAGCCCGAGCGGGAATTCGACGAACTGTTCCAGTTCAAGCGCGACTACAAGGACTGGATCGTTCTGCGTCACGAAGCGCCCGAAAACATCGGTGTGCTGGAGGATGAGTGGAACGATTTCGACCGGCTGACCGAAAACACCCGGATGCTGCACAATACCAAACGCCGTACCCAGCCCTGGAAGACCGGTCTACCGGTCGACTTCACACCGGCCGACAAGTTAAAGAAGCACCCACTGCTGGCGAAACTGAACCACATCCGCGCCCGTGTATTTGGTGAATACGGTCTCCTGGGTCATTACCACGCCCACCCCGATCCCAAACAGGAACAATTTTTTTTCGGGCTGGTACGCGAGTGTCTGGAAAAAGGTGTGATCAGCGAGTCACTGGTACGCGACGAGATGAAACAGAACCACGTGCGCCACGACGCCCTGGAACTCGTGGAACGCGTTCCACCGATTGCAGCGTGAACGAATATGACCCAATACCTCGATTTCGACAAACTGGAGGCGATCAACGCCGCGGAATTTCTTGCCACTCAGCCCTATCCCTGGGTCAATCCCCAGGGTCTACTCACCGATGAGGGCTTTGAGCGCCTGCTGCATAACATGCCGGACCAGGCTCTGTTCGAGAAGAAATTCGGCTATGAACGCATCGCGGGGCAGAAGCCCCACGACCGTTATTCCCTCGAATACACATCAAACGCACCGGTACCGGCACCGTGGAAGGAGTTCATCGCTGAACTGTGCAGCGACCGCTATCGCAATGCCCTGGCGCGACTGTTCAATGCAAGAAAAATCAACCTCCGCTTCCACTGGCATTACACCCCGAACGGCTGCTCGGTATCGCCGCACACGGATTCCGTGCGCGAGCATGGCTCCCAGCTGTTTTACTTCAATTCAGAAGATGACTGGGACCCGGCCTGGGGCGGCGATACGCTGGTACTGGATGACGGTGGGCGACTCAAATTCGAGACTGCCCCGTCGTTGGACGACTTCGCCAACGAGATTGCCGCCAGATCAATCGGAAACCACAGCCTGATATTCCAGCGTACCCGACACTCCTGGCACGCCGTGCGGGAAATCCAGTGCCCTGAGGACCGCGTACGCCGCGTCTTCATCGTGGTAGCCAACCCGGAAAACCTGTACCGGACGATACGCGACCGGGTTATGGGCAAGAAGGTCCAGCGTTTCTGATTCGCTAACCCCCGGCCCTAATGCCGACCTTGCTCTCGCACAATATAGTCTGTTAATTGCGTATACTGGAGGTTCAGGCGCCGCACAATCTTGTGTACCGTGCGCATCATGGCACGCATGACTTTGTAGACCAGATCCGGGTCCTTTTCGACTAAACTTTCAAAATCCGCCCGGTGTATGTTGAACACTTCACAATCACCAATAGCCCTGAGCCCGGCGCTGTGAGGAGCCCCATCGATAAATCCGAGCTCTCCCGCGATGTCGCCCGGTTGGAGCACATGGAGTGTTACATAGTCGCCACCCTTATCGTTTTTGACGACTTCCAGTTTTCCACTCGCCAGGATATGCAGAGAATCGTCTATATGCCCTTCTTCCAGCAGGAATTCATCCGCTCTGAGTCCAGTTACCTTTATGACAGCAGCCAGAGTAGCGCACTGCTCATCGGACAATTCCACAGCGAGTGGTGAACTTTTGACCAGTGCCCTGGCGACTTCTGTGGCGTATTTTTCCGTCCCATTGTCATTCATTGAATGCTCCTCCTCAGGTTGAGCGTTGAGACCAGGCAGCTGATCTTTATTTCGCTTTGTGGGCTAATCATAACACCCGAATAAAGCCCGTTGAGTTGATCCAGGTCAGCAGTCCGTAAACACCTGAAGATTCCGGCAGCCGGTTCTTCAGACTTGGGAGATGAGCTATGCTCTCATTCAGGTGTATAGCACCGTGACACCAGAGCTTATGATGGCTAGAAAACTTTTTGTCTGCGTTGTGATGATTCTCGCCGGTTTCCGCTGCGTGAACAGTTTTGCTGTCGATGACAAAACTGCCCACTTTGGACTATCTGCGCTTTTCGGAGCCGGTGCGGAAACCGTTTTGCATTATAAAACTGACTTCGAAGATGTCGAAAGGGTTACGCTTGGAACGCTGCTGGGCAGTGTGCCCGGGCTGGCCAAGGAAATCATTGATAGCCGGCAGGACGGAAATGAATTCAGCGGTCGTGATTTGACCGCGGATGTTGCCGGCGCCTTTAGCGGAGCGTTTCTGAGCAATCTGTTCAACAATGCTGTCCAGCTCCGCATTGAGTCAGGTGACGGGAAACAGCTCAGTGTCGTGCTCGGCAAACAATTTTAACTGTTTCAAATTCATACGCCCGATTCGATGTCTTGCCCGGTGATTTCACCGAGCTTTTCCTGTACCTCCACAGTGAACGCGATATGGTCCTCTCTGGACATGTAATGGGCTGCCTCTTTCAGCGCTTGATTGGCAATATCAAGGTGGAGCTTCGCTGTTCTTGCTTCACCCTGCCGGGCAAGCCTGAGAGCGGTATGGATATGGTTCCAGGCGCTGTTTTTGAGTTTTTTGCTCAGTTCCGGATCCACTGATTCCGTTCGACTGGATTTAAAATACCTGCCAAGCCCGTTAAGAGTCCTGCTGACTATCGAGACCTGGTGACCGGAATGGGTCCGGCCCGGAGACGGCTTTTGCGTTGCTGCCTGAACTTTTTGCACGGATACCTGGGGCTGTGTTCTATCACTATTTTCCGGCCCGGGAGCGGCAAGTCTGTCGATATGATCGGAGAGCAGCGTGGCGAGGTCGTGGTCAGCTACGCTCCCGACCTCGTCCCTGTATGAGCCCATACGATTGTGCAGGACCAGCGAAGTAATCCTGGCATACAGTTTTTGCAGCGCATGGATGAGCGTCTTGATTTCGCGTTCTGGTATCATAATCCTTTCAGCTGTGTGTCCGTTTTTGCCGGAACGCTTTATTATTGCTCCCGGCGGCCCCATCGCCAAGGATAACGTCCGGCTACACCTTTACTAGTGTACTTTGCCCCGGCCAGCTATGATATAACGCTCAAATCTGCCGGATTTCAAGGAATTTTCCATGGCAAGGCTACTCACCCCGCTGTTGTTCCTGCTCTTTGTCACGGCAGGCATCCCGACTCTGCAGGCCGCTTCTGTCGAAGACCTGAAAAAAAGTGCCGGGCAGGGAGACAGCGCGAGTCAGTTCAACCTGGCACAAAGGTACGAAGCGGGGAAAGGTGTCGAGCGGGACCCGGCAAAAGCCGCAGAGTGGTACCGCAAGGCGGCCCGCCAGGGACACGCCAGAGCACAGACCAACCTGGGCAACCTCTACCGGTCAGGCCAGGGCATCAGCCAGGACTTTGGCGAGGCACTGGCATGGTACCGCAAGGCCGCCGCCCAGGGAGACACCAAGGCCCAGATCAACCTTGCCATGATGTACGCCGGCGGCATGGGCGTTGAAAAAGACTCCACCGAAGGCCTGAACTGGCTGCTGCTCGCCGCCGACGCGGGCGACACCCAGGCCATGGTGCATCTTGGCACCCTCTACCGGGCCGGCAAGGGTGTCAAGAGGGACGACGCAAGGTCCACACAGTGGTTTCGAACAGCCGCGGAGAAAGGTGACACGGTCGCCCAACAGAACCTGGGGCTCAGCTATTTCAAGGGCAAGGGCATCGAGCAGGATTTCACCCAGTCGGTGAAATGGCACCGCAAGGCTGCGGATAAAGGGTATCCGCCTGCCGAGTACAGCATGGCGCTGCGGTATGCCAAGGGCAAAGGCGTCAGGCAGGACTATAGGGAAGCGGCAAACTGGTACCGCAAGGCGGCCAGGCACGGTCACCCCGACGCCCAGAACAACCTCGGTCTGATGTACCGGAAAGGCCAGGGCGTCAGCCAGGATTACGGCGAAGCGCTGGTCTGGTTTCAAAAGGCCGCGGAGCGCGGCCACCCGCAGGCGCAGTACAATCTGGGCAACATGTACCTGAAGGGGCACGGCACCAAAAAGGACCCTGAAGAGGCCGAAAAATGGTTTCGCAAAGCGGCAAAGACCGGACACAAAGGTGCCGGTAAGGCGCTCAAATCACTGCAAGGCGAATAATTCGCCCTCAGGGCGCTACCCGTGCGCTGGACATACGTATGCCGAGCGGACCACGGGGCAGGTAGATATCATGCATTGCTCCGTCACGTTTAACCCGCAACAATGTCATCACACCGGCGTCACCCTGCGTGACCAGTGAGCTGAGTTCATTGCTGCCGAAAATGCGCTGGCCGTCGTATTCAATTATCTGGTCACTTCCCTGCAGGCCATACTGCGCGGCAGGTGAATTCTGCAGGATATCCCGAATAACAACCCGGTTAGCTCGTCCGAGGGAATACAACAGCCGGTCATAGGCGTCATCACCGACTTCGCCACGCAACTCCGCCACGGCATTCTGGTATTCCCGGCGTTCCTTGTTATAGCGCGGTTTATTGAGCCAACCTTCGCGGCTGGCACGGTCGTGCAGGTAGAGCTTCTGCAACTCGATCTCGTCCAGGCGCTCCTGTATCCAGATGGCCTGCTCCTCGTTGATACCGGCATCAATGAGTGCCTGAACACTGGAACGAACAACCGGCGCGGTTTCTGTTTGCGGATTTCGACTGGCAGTTGCCGTGGTGATCACGGTTTCTGTAGCGCGGGCGTTCTCAATCTCATCCACCCGTACCTGCAGTGCCTCCAGCCGGCTTTCCAGCTGTTCACGCGCCTGATTTGCCTGCTGCAACTGGTGTTGCAGGGCAGCCAGCGATTCCGCATCGATAACTTGCGTAGCGGCGGAGGGGTTGGAAGCAGGTGGGGCCAGGTAGCCGCCTTCATTCACGCGGGTTTGTTGCTGGCCAGGCCCCGGCATGAGAAAGTAGCCGATCAGGATGCCGATACCCAGCAAACCGGCGACGAAAAGATAATTTCGCAACATGACAGAAATGCAGGTGTCCAGAACACCCAATCCAGTCGACAGATGTACTGAGTATATGCCAGGGCGGACAGCAGTAAAGCTTTATCAAGCGCAGCAGTCGATTCTGGAATTCACCGCTTGAAGTTCTGGCCACACCCCTGCAGGAGCGCCACCCCCGCCGCGAATCGCGGCCGGAAGCCACTTCCTGAAGTAAGATTTTTTTTCAGCGATTGGGTTAACCGTGGTCCTGTTCGCTCAGTGTCAAATCATCAGCACTGACAATAGCGTTACGTCCCGACTCCTTCGCAGCGTAAAGACATCGGTCAGCATGTCCCACCAGTATTTCCCCGTCGGATGAAGTCACATCTGATTCGCCCGTCGGGGTATAGGTGGCAACACCAATAGATATTGTGACATTAAATTTATCGCCGCTCGGCAGTGAGAAAATGTGCTCCTCAATACCACTGCGAACACGTTCGGCGATCTCCTGCGCGGTTTCGCCAGCCGTATTGCTCAACAATGCGACGAACTCCTCTCCACCGTAACGCGATAGCACATCGCTGCCGCGCAGTTGTGCACGAATAAGGGCGGCAACTTCCCGTAAAACGTGATCACCCACCTGGTGGCCATAACTGTCATTCACTTTCTTAAAATAATCCACATCAAGCATCATGCAGGAAAGCGGCATTTTTCTGCGTCGTGACACTTCGATTTCTTCCTGCAGGCGTTGCTCGAAAAAACGACGATTATTAAGCGCTGTCAAAGTGTCGGTAATTCCCTGGCGCTTCAGACGTTGCACATTCGCTGCATTTTCTATGCAAATCGCCACAATAGCAGCGAAATGTTCGAAAAAATCGGTCCGCGTACCTTTAACGAACCGCTCCGCATTGAAGCTTCCGATGTTGAGACTGCCGAACAGCCTGCCGTAGCGAACCAGCGGTAACAAGGCCACACTGCGCGGACGCGACTGCGATTGCGGAAATAGCGATGCATATTTGCCCCGGCTGTAGGGACCCAGTGTTGGGAACAGCGAATGGGGATAATCACTACCAAGATCGCTCAGCGCCGACGCAAAAACCAGAGATGGATGCTGCTCAAGGCAGGCACCTTCGTCTTCCAGCATGCGTCGCAACTCGTATTCGGGATCCAGCAGCACCAGGCTCACCATGTCCCAGCGGAAAACATTCTGCTCCGGGTAGATCAGCGTTTTAACCAGATCGTAAATGGAGTTCAGACTGATTAATTGCAACTCCAGTCGCTCGAAACGCCGCTGTTTCTGCTCATTACGTCGAGCCTCCGAGATGATCTCGTCAATCCGCTGCCGTAGCGCCGTGTTCTGTAGCTGCTGACTGGTTTGGGGCACGGTGCTCGGGGGTGGGTAATTTCGCGATAACTGCATGGACTAATCCCGTCGAAACCTGATCCAGGTGGTAACTTACGCTGACCTTGGAAACAATTTGTTGATTTTCCTTCCTGTCCGGCCTTTTGAC
>CBFDBP010000141.1:0-8780 GCA_965603065.1 uncultured Gammaproteobacteria bacterium | reverse complement strand
CGGGAAGGCACCCGTCACTTTTGGCAAAAAATAAATAATGAACATGGTGAGCAGGATCAGTCCTGAAAAAATCATCAGCTGCTCACCCGAGAACCATTCCTGCACACCCGCTGCCGAAGTCACCTGAAAGTGCTGTAGCTGGGCGAGGAAGATAACAATCGCGAGGCCATTGACGAAACCCAGCATCACCGGGTACGGCACGATACGGATAAACTTCCCCAGCCGTAACGCCCCGGCCCCCATCTGGAACAGGCCGGTCAGCACCACGGCTGCAAACAGGTATTCCACGCCATGCTCGGCAACCAGGGCGACCATCACCACTGCCATGGCACCGGTGGCACCGGAAATCATGCCCGGGCGACCACCAAAAATGGCCGCCAGCAGGCCCACCATGAAGGCCGCATAGAGTCCGACCAGGGGGTCAACGCCGGCCACAAAGGCGAAGGCCACTGCCTCTGGCACCAGCGCCAGTGCCACGGTCAGACCCGACAAAATCTCGTTTTTAACGCATACGCGGCTGGCGCAACCAAGCTTGAACATTGATGACCCTTGGGAAGTAACGGCGAGACAAGCCGAACACTATATCAGAATACGCTAATATTATAAAGTAGCAGCCAGCATATGCCCGCCCCCGGCTTTTCTTAATTGCACTTCAGCTTCTGTGACTGCCCGAACAGGGCAACGGCATTCTCACAGCCGATCTGGCGCGCCACAGGCTTCGGTAACTGCGCCAGCCAGCCGCGGTGAAATGCCCAGAAGCGCCCCAGTTCCTGCCAGCCAGTATCGGCTTCATCCCAGCGATCCAGTTGGTCAACCGGCCACACCGGGTCGGAACCGACCATAAAACGTTGCGGATACTTCAACAGCAGTGCCTTCCATTCCGGCAGCAGCGTGTCGTCTGCTGAAGTCAACGGGTTATTCACGAAACGCCAGGGGTCGCGTGCACCCAGTCCACCCCAGACATTGCCGCAGCGTGACAGCACGTTATCGACTGCCTCCGGTTGCAGCAAGGCACCACTGTGTGCCCACAGGATGCGGGTATCAGGAAACTGCCGGCACACATCCAGCATGAAATTCGGCCGTGAAAACTCGGTATGGATCATGACGGGCACATCAAACTCGGCAGCCAGCTGCAGCAGCTGCTTCAGTACCACGGCCTTCTCAAAGGCCGGTGCAAAACCGCCAATCACATGCAGCTCACCAATACCCTGGTACTGCCCGGAGGCCAGCGCCGCCCGTGCACGCACCACCGTGGTCTCATCATAGGCCCAGCGATGCCAGTCGCCCCCCTCACGGTAGGGACTGAAGATCGGCACGATGCTGCCCGGCGCCAGTGCCTGCAGTTGCAGCGCCAGTTCCGCCGGCGTGCCAATCACCACGCCCATGACAATGTCTTCCTGCTCAAGCACTTCAACGGCATCTTCCGGTGAGGTCACATCCTGCTGGGTCCACTTGTAATGCAGGTGCATGTCGGCCACGGGTGACTGTGCCTGCAGGCACAACGGCACACTTGTCAGCCAGCAGAGAAGCCAGAAGTGAGGTATCTTTATCATTTCAACATTTATAGATTACAACGACCCACTTGCGCAATCGCGCTTGCAAAGCGCTCCTACACCACTCGATAAGCCTGTAGGAGCGGATTGTATCCGCGAATAATTACACGCTACGCGGCATACACTAAAACTCGAACTCCATGCTCTGAAATACCTGCCCCGCATTGCGTTTGGCCAGGAACTCCGCGGTTGGCAAATGCATGTAGGGCGACTGGTCAATCTCGTAGGCTTCCTGCAATGCACCACCATTCTCAATCACCTCGCCGATCTTCTCGCGCAGGTAAACGAGGTAATCCCGGGTGTACTTTGTAACCGTTTCCATGTCGGTGGGTTCACCATGCCCCGGTATCACGACCTCCGCGCCGAGCGCCGCAAACTTGTCCCAGGTCTCGATCCAGGCCTTTGTATCCGTGTGCTCGAACAACGGCAACATGCGCTGATGAAACGCCATGTCACCGGAGATCACCAGTTTTTTACCCGGAAGCCAGACAATAATATCGCCCGGACTGTGTGCCGGACCAAGATTCAACAGTTCAATTCGTTCGCCACCCAGTTCGATGACCATTTTATCTTCAAAGATTTCATCCGGCATGACCACGCTGGTCCCTTGCGCCTTTTCCTTGACCCGCGCCTGCATTACCTCCAGCAGCGCAAACGACTGTTCTTCTATCTCGTGCGCCGCGTCGGCATGTGCGATCACCGGCACGCCCTGTTCCTTCCAGTAACTTGAACCGAGCATGGCATGGCCCTGGCCGTTCTCCAGCACCACGTATTTCACCGACTGGTCGGTGATCTTCTTAATTTCATCATGCAGCGCCTTTGCCAGCAGGTAATTGTCGCCGGCATTGACCACCAGGACACCGTCATCCGTAATCACAAACGACAGGTTGTTGTTGTGCCCGGAATTCGCATAGGTCCCTGGTGCCGTGGCGCCAATGGCCGACCACACGCCCGGCACGACTTCACGCGGCAGGTCGTAGAGTACCGAGTCCGGCGCCTTGTCGCTGTTATAGAGCGCCTCGCCGGTCAACGGCGTTTCGCTGCCGGCAACCACGGCTTGCTTATCCAGGTACTTGCGCATGAACACCGCCGCCCGCTGCACGGCATCCTTCGCGGCCAGGTCATCGGCAAAGGTGCGCACATTCTCGGGCCGAAAATCAAAGCCACGCCCTACCCCGGGATAGATCACCAGGCGCGCATCCCGGCCCTGGTCCTGCATCACCTGGATGCTGGTCTCGATCACGCGGCGGCGCTGGTACTGTTCCTCGTCACCTATAAACACCAGTGTCGGCAGAGTGAGTTTATCGATCTCGGGCGCATAGCCATAGACCTGCTGCGGCTCGGGTGCATTCGGGTCCTGCAGGTGGGGATAGTAGGACACATAACAGGCAATCTCCCGGTCCTGCCGTTTGAACGTGGTCGCCACCTTCAGGGTGTAGTAACCACCCCGGGTATGTGAATACAGGCAGGCCCGGTCCGTGCTGATGTCCTCGCGTGCCAGTAACACGTCGACCGCGGCATCGACATCTTTCTCCAGTTCATAATCGTGCTCGATGGGATGGGTGCCGATGAAATGCGCGCCGTAGATATCCGGTGCCAGCACCACGAAGCCACGCGCCGCCAGCCGCCGGACATGGAGCTGTATCCAGTCATCCAGCCCGCGCCGTCCGTGCTGAAACAACACGGCCGGGTACTTGCCCTCGCCCTCAGGGCGCGCCACCAGCGCCGGCACTTCCACCTCGCCACTCGGGTAGCTGGTCCAGGTGGTTGTTACCGGGTAATTGTCCGGGACCTCGAGCTGACTGTCATTCCACCAGGCATCGTCCCACCACCAGCGGTTGTCCTGCGGGGGGATTTCGGCAACGGCTCTACCTGCAGACAACACGCCGACCAACACGCACACAAATAATCTGATAGTCATACGCTCATTCCGGTGATTTCCTTTTTATTGATTAGTAGATACTAGACCAAATCAGGTGTCAGCACATCGGCTGAGGCCAGGTCCGGTCCGTGTGCTAGACTTTGCTGCAACCGCACATTGCTGTCCGTTTTAAATGTCATTCCTGCGAAATCAGCGATGACGTGTGGGTGAGATACTATTGTTTGAGTTTTCTTTTTTACTATTGCCCTGCCTTTTTCAAAAGTTCGCGCCATCCCCTGGTTTCGTTTTCGAGTGAAAACAGCGGCTGTCTGGCGATGCAGGCTTGCTCCAGCTTTTTGTAATAGACAGAATCAGCTTCCGCTTTCAATAGCAGCGTTGCCAGGTCTTGTTCATTTTCCACTGGATAGTAACCGGCATAGTCGTCACCAAGCAGTCCTGTTGATCCCTCTATATCGGAAGCAATCACCGGTACGCCAGCGACAATGGCTTCCGAGATCACATTGGCGCCGCCTTCCATACGGGATGGCAGCACCAGCAGGCGGGTGCGGCGGTAAACCTGCCTGATTCTGTAATGCGCGATTTCGCTATGCCAGTGATAGCGTGTATTTATATTCATTTCAGCCTGCGCCAGTTCCGCCCATTCCGATGTATGCGCCTTGCCATAGTGGTGGACTTGTATGCGACTGCCGGGAGGGAGGTTGCGTACTGCCATGGCAGGGCGCAGCGGGTCTTTTTCATCTCGCAGGTGTCCCATCACCGAGACATGAAAATAACGTTTGTAGGGTTCACGTTTACCAACCGGCTCGGCCGACTGGTGAATCACGGATAGCTTGTGGCGTTCATGTTGCGGCAGTGTATTTCCGATGAGATCATGCAAGCCAACCAGGTAGTCGGCCAGGTGGATGGATTGCAGGGTGGTATCACGGTGGCTGTGTATAAAGCGGTAGGCATCCGTACCGGTAATAGCCACGATCAGAGGGCGCTGGTGAAAAGCATCGGAAAATTGCCGGATCGATTGCGCACTGCGCCAGGCGTGTAGTGCGATCATCAGGTCAGCATTCTGAGCTGTATACGTGGTAGCGATCTCTACCCGATGCCCCAGTGTCCTTAATATATTCGCCCATCGGGTTGCCGTGGCTCGATTACCGGCTCTTGACTGGGGTGGTGCGGGTGTAATCAGAATAATGCGCATCGCTGTCGGGGAAAATAAATAATAGTGTTACTGTTAGTGTCACTATAGCCAATCTTCTACGGGCCATACCTAACGCTGTCATTGCAGGTGGTGCTGCTGCAGTTTAAACTATGTCCATTCGAATCAAGACGGCTAATTATCTGCTCTTCTTGTCCTGACTTAATGCCGTATCTAAACATATACGAATGACCAAGCAAAGACTTAATCCAAATACCATTGCAAATCAGCTTGAGGATGCGCATCAAAGAACGATGGCATTGATTGATGGACTCTCCCAGTCGCAATTGATAGGACCATTATTGGCGACCGTCAATCCATTACTCTGGGAAATCGGTCATGCGGCTTACTTTTACGAATACTGGGTACTGCGCCATCATATGAATGAGCCGGCCATTCGTGAAGATGCCGACCGTCTGTATGACTCGATCAACATCGCGCATGATGACCGTTGGATATTGCCGCTGCCTGGGCTGCAGCAGACCCTGGCTTATATCCAGGCAGTCGAGAACAAGGTTAAAGCCAGCCTGACCACAGGTGATGATGCGCGAAGAGACTACTTCGCTCAGTATGCAGTATTCCATCATGATATGCATAATGAAGCGTACACCTATACGTGCCAGACACTGAACTACCCGGAACCCGATATCGGCAGAGCAGGGCACAGCATTCTCGATGCGGGCGGCCTGAGTGGGGATGCAATTATTCCGGGTGGCACATTTCTGCTGGGTGCCACACAACAAGACGGATTTGTGTTTGACAATGAAAAATGGGCGCACCGCATCGAGATTAAACCGTTCTGTATAGCTAGGGCGGCTGTGAGTAATGGCGACTATCTGAAATTTGTGCAGGTGGATGGTTACAGCAAACAGGAATACTGGGATAACGAAGGCTGGCAATGGCGCAAGCAGGCTTGTCTTGAATACCCTATTTTCTGGCGCCATGGTGCCGGTGGCTGGGAAATCAGGCAATTCGACCAATGGCAAGCGTTGCCAATGAATGCAGCCCTGATCCATGTCAGCTGGTATGAGGCCATGGCCTACTGCCGCTGGGCCGGTCGACGACTGCCCACCGAGGCTGAATGGGAAGTTGCAGCCGCTTCTGAACCTGCGGCCGATGGCCAATCGCTTGCTGCCACCAAGCGCCATTTTCCGTGGGGAAATGAAGCACCTCGTGCGGATCAGGCAAACCTCGATGGTTATGCCCTGGGTACCGTTGATGTTGGTGCGCATGCGGCGGGTGACAGCGCTTTTGGCTGCCGTCAGATGATCGGTAATGTCTGGGAGTGGACGCAGGATAGCTTTGTGCCTTATCCCGGTTTTGTGCCTGATATGTACCAGGATTATTCGCAACCCTTGTTTGGTATCACGAAAGTGCTGCGCGGTGGCGCATGGCCCACGCGTGCACGCATGATTCGTAATACCTGGCGAACCTACTACGGTCCCGATCGCAATGATGTGTTTGCCGGTTTTCGCACCTGTGCCATTTGAAGCTGATACCCTTGCGCGGCAAGCAGCTTTATATTCTGTCGATTAGGCATCATCCTTGAAAAACGCAAGTAAAATTCAGGGTTCCTGTCTGTATGACTTTGATATAAATAACGCGCTGGAACGTGTTGAATGGCGATAAATACTGACGACCCCGATTTGTAATGATGCAACAAAACAATACCCCTGTCATAAAAGACCTTGTTCTCATTGGTGGTGGTCATGCGCATGTTTCGGTTTTGAAACGCTTCGGTATGAATCCGGTGCCCGGTTTGCGCATTACCCTGGTAACGCGTGATATTCATACCCCGTATTCGGGTATGTTGCCAGGTTTCGTTGCCGGCCATTATGACTATGACGATTGTCATATCGATCTGGGGCCGCTGGCTCGATTTGCCGGTGCGCGGCTTTATCATGCCGAGGTTGACGGTATCGACCCCGATAAAAAACTGGTTTATGCACCGGGGCGTCCACCGATAAACTATGACATTCTCTCAATCAACACCGGGTCTCGTCCCAACAGCATCAATATACCCGGTGTTGATAAATACGCCCTTGCCGCGAAACCCATCGATATTTTTCTGCGCAAATGGCAACAATTGGTTGAGCGAGTGCGTGACAGCGAGGCTCCGTTTCGCATCGTCGTTGTGGGTGGGGGTGCTGGTGGCGTCGAGCTGGCATTGTCTACCCAGTTGCGTTTACAGAATACCTTGCGAGCCGCGGGAAAAGATCCCGAACGTCTGCACCATACGCTGGTCACTGCCAGTGATTACATTATGCACATGCATAATGCCGGGGTCAGAAAACGTTTTGAGCGTATCTTTGCCGAGCGCAATATCGAGATTAAAACCGGCGCGCGGGTCAACGAAGTCACTGCGAACAGCGTGCGCGTGGCTGATGGCGCCTCGATCGACAGCGACGCTGTTATCTGGGTGACTACCGCTTCCTCGCCTGACTGGCCCGCTCAATCAGGGCTTGCCGTCGATGCTGCCGGTTTTATTCATGTCGATGATCAGTTGCAGTCACTGTCGCATAAACATGTTTTTGCGGTGGGGGATGCGGCCGCGTTGCGCGACCCCCGACCCAAGTCAGGCGTGTTCGCAGTCCGCCAGGGGCCGGTACTTGCGCATAACCTGAGAGCGGCGGCGACGGGTAAAACGTTGCGTCCTTATCGCGCCCAGAAAAACTTCCTTGGCTTGATCAGTACCGGTAATCAATACGCCGTCGCATCACGCGGCAACTGGTCTTATGAATCAGCCTGGTTGTGGACCCTGAAGGACTGGATCGACAGGAAATTCATGGGTAACTTCAATGAATTGCCTGATATGAAAGAAGACGATTCCCCGGTACTGGCAGCAGGTATAGCAGATGCTGAAGCAATCAGGGAATTGTCGACCCTGGCGATGCGCTGTGGTGGTTGTGGCGCCAAGGTCGGCGCGACGGTGTTGTCCCGGGTCATGCAGCGCTTGCCTGATACACAACGCGATGATGTCTTGATCGGCCGGGACGCACCCGACGACTGTGCGATGTTTAGCGTTCCTGACGGTATGGTCATGGTGCAGAGTGTCGATTATTTCCGTGCCTTCATCGAAGATACCTATACTTTCGGCGCCATTGCTGCCAACCATGCACTGGGTGATATCTTTGCAATGGGAGCAGAACCTCAATCCGCTTTGGCAATTGCAACCGTGCCATACGGACGCGAACGCGTTGTTGAAGAGACTTTGTATGATTTGCTGTCGGGGGCCTTGTATATCCTCGAACCCACTGGTGCGGTGCTTGCCGGAGGCCATTCCAGCGAAGGTGCAGAACTGGCATTTGGCTTGAGCGTTAATGGCCTGATCGATCCCGACAAGGTCTGGCGTAAACAGGGGCTTCAGCCCGGTGACGCTATCGTGTTAACCAAACCCGTCGGCACCGGCACATTGTTTGCCGCGGAGATGCGCGCGAAAGCCAAAGGTCGCTGGATTGATGCAGCGATCCAGTCGATGCTGGTATCCAATCAACAGGCAGCAGAATGCCTGCAAGGCTATGGTGCGACGGCATGTACCGACCTTACGGGTTTCGGGATTGTGGGCCATTTGATTGAAATGACCAGGGCTTCTGCAGTCGACGCGGTATTAACCATGGATGCGATACCCTTGTTGGACGGCGCTTTGGAAACCGTCAATGCGGGTATTCTGTCCTCGCTGCAACCACAAAATCTGCGTTTGCGTCGCGCCATCCACGATTTTGAACAAACCTCGAAACATCCGGCCTTTCCACTGTTATTTGACCCGCAAACCGCCGGTGGACTGCTGGCTGGTGTGCCGAGTGAACGGGTCAGTGCGTGCATCGATGAATTGCATTCGAAGGGATATCCTGAAAGTGTCATCATCGGCCAAATAGAACCTCTATCGAATCAAGGATCACCAATAAGAATCAGAATATAAGGGGTTTCCCATTAGCCCGCTTTTATGGTTATGAAAATCGAGTCAGAGCAGAATTGCATAGAATGAAGAGAAAAATAACTGGTAATCAGGAGGATAAAATCAGCATTGGTATCTAACAACTGTGCCCAAAAGTGGCAGCACACGAGTTATCCCAGCAAGTAACTTATTGAGTAACGTCGGGAATCAGAACCGGGGAGCGGTCTTGGCCAAACCTTTTCCTTGCCTTATGAGTCAATG
>CBFDBP010000140.1:0-8827 GCA_965603065.1 uncultured Gammaproteobacteria bacterium | reverse complement strand
GAAAACGGCGATGTTCCCGTTGAGGTTAACGTCAAGGGATTTACAGTCAGGATCTGGGTCGAGAAAGGCCTGCTGTTCGCCCTCACCGAAGAGGCGGCGCTCGAACCGATCGACCCCGGTGAATAGCTCTCAGCTTGCCAGGCGAGACCTGTCGGCAGCGCCGATGCTGAATCACACCCACCATCCGCCCAGCTCAACCGGTAGCGGTCAAAACCGGGATCCAGTATTGGTTTGATAAAGCGAAATTCAATCGAACGGGATTCCGGTTTGCCTGGAAATATCGCGCAATTCTTCCACCAGTGGCATGACCAGGGGAATGCCCTTGCTGCGGCGCTGTGCTTCAGATTCCCGCTCGGGATCACCGGGGATCAATACACCAAGGCAGCCGGGTTGCGGTTTAGTTGCTCGCATGGTCCGTACCCAGTCGTCAATCTGGCGTTTGAATTCATCAACATCGATGAAGGCCTCGATCTGCAAAGCGCCAAAAAAGTGGCCGATTCCCTTGCCGACGCTGCGCTCAGGCATCTGCTGGCGCAAGGCAAATGGCGGTGCAAAGGGTCCCCAATTCGCGCCGCTGAGTACACAGCACAAAATATCGACCATCGAAGCAAGGCAATAGCCCTTATGCCCGCCCATTTCCCGGCAGCTTCCCAAAGGCGATAAAGCACCACCCTCTATCATGCCTTCGGGAGAAGTTGTGTTGCGGCCCTCCGAATCAACCGCCCAACCTGGCGGGATGTCCTCCTGCTTGCGTCTGGCAATTTCCACTTTGCCATAGGCGACCGCGCTGGTTGCCATATCAATGATCACAGGTGGCTCTTCATTGCCGGGGAACGCAATCGAAATCGGGTTGGTGCCCAACATGCGTTCGCCCCCCCAAAGCGGCTGTACAAGCTTGGTGCTGTTGGTCATCGACCAACCGATCAGGTCGCGCTCCAGCGCTTTGAGTACGTAGTAACCGGCGATACCGTAATGGTTGGTGTTGCGCACCGAGACCCAGCCTGATCCACATTCTTCAGCCTTGTCCATCGCTATACGATTGGATTGCGGGCCTACAACCAGACCCAGCCCGTTGTCACCATCAACGGTCGCCGTTGAAAGGCTTTGGCGTACGATGCGGATCTGTGGCTTGGGGTTTATGCGGCCAAGGCTGAGCATGTCAAAATAAGTATGCAGTCGACCTGCACCGTGCGAATCAATGCCGCGCAAATCTGCGGCCGCTAAAACTTCCGCGGCCAGCTCTGCCTGGTCCTTTGGAACATCAAAATGCCGGAAAACCCGCGCGCTGAATTCCACCAGGCGCTCGATCGGGAAGATTTTGTATTCGACCATATTCAGTTGAAGCGCAGGCGGATTTATCTGGCGGGGATCCGATCAGTACTTAAGCCGCCAATACTCGAGCTGGATGTCACCGCCGGGCCTGGGGTATTGCCAACATGGATACCCCACTCGTTTTCCAGGACTGAAAATGAGCATAACCCACTTGTTTTCCAATAATCCAGCGGCAAACCACAGCTCTCCACATGTCGCCCCGTTGGGTTCCCGCCCGCCCCCCAGCGACCGGCCCCTGACCACTCGGGCTGGCGCCGCCTGTTAGCCGTTTCCTCCTGTTCTCCTGCCCTCACATCATAGCCATCATGGGGTTGACATATACCGACCGGTCCACTATTGTTGCTGCCATGAGCCGGATAAACACCCGCCAACACATCGTGGATACTGCGTCAGTACTGTTCCATACCCATAGCTATGCCGAAATCGGGGTAGCTACGGTTTGCAATCAAGCAGGAGTTTCCAAGGGGAGTTTTTTTCACTTCTTCCCGAGCAAAAGGGATTTGATACTTGCTGTTATGGACCATTTCCGTGAGCACATCGCCGGGACATTGATCGCCCAGGCCTTTGCCCCGTCACTGCCGCCCCTGCAACGCATCGATAAGTTCGTGGAAGGGCTTTATGTCTTCCAGAAAGCACAGTACGAAGAGTTTGGCCACCTGCCAGGATGCCCCTTCGGCAATCTGGTTATGGAACAGGCGACTCAGGACGAGATGCTGCGTCAGAAAGCGGATGGCATATTGCGCTCGCTTGCCAACCACTTCCGTGTTGCGATCGCTGATGCGGTGCAAGGCGGGGAGCTGGCAGCCATCGACGAGGAAGCAACAGCCGAGGCCATGCTGGGTTATCTGGAGGGCATACAACTGCTGGCCAAGGCACGTAATGATCCCGAACTGATTCGCCGGCTTGGCCCTGCGGTGAAATCCATCCGTGTACCTGAAGAGACGTGATTTTTTCGACCAGAAGCTATACCAACCGGTCTGTATATCCCGCTTCAAATTGGAAATATGTTTGATGAGAACGACACCAGGAGAAAGACAATGCCATTAGTACAAATCAAAGGGATTGGGGGTTACCTCAGCCTGGAACAGAAAAAAGAGATAATTCGCAAGGTCACTGATGCGGTGGTTTCAGTGGAGGGTGAAGGCCTGCGGCCTGTCACATGGGTAACCATAGAGGATGTCGAGCCCGGTGCCTGGGGCATCGGTGGTCAACCGGTAAGCGATGATGACCTGCGCAAGATGGCCGCCCAAAACGAATAAGTTCGACCCAACCGGAGCCAACACTATGAAGTTCGAATTGCACACTATTGAATCCGCCCCAGAGGCAGTCAAAGCTGAACTGGAAACCGCCGAAAAGGCCTACGGCAACATACCCAACCTGTATCGCGGCTTTGCCACCGCACCGGCGACCCTGAAAGTCTACCTGGCCTTCAATGAGTTACTAAAGGAGCACGGCAATCTCTCGCCCGTCGAGCAGCAGGTAGTCTACCTCACCGTCAGTGCCGAGAATGAGTGCACTTACTGCGTAGGCGCCCATTCCGTGCTCGCGGATATGGTCAAGATGCCGGAACAGACGCTCGCCGAACTGCGTGAGCAACGTCCCCTGTCCGATCCCAAACTCGATACCTTACGGCGCTTTACCCTGTCGGTCATGGCGCATCGCGGCTGGGTGTCCGAACAGGACATTGCCGACTTCCAGGCCGCCGGTTACGACCAGCGCCATCTGCTGGAAGTGCTTACCCTGCTGGCCCAGAAGACCCTGAGTAATTACTACAACCACGTCGCCCAAACACCACTGGACGAAATGTTTCAGCCACGGGCCTGGGAGCCCAGGGAGGCAATGCGACAGACATAGTGCTCAGCAGAGAAACTGTACTGAAACCCGATACTGATCCACGTAGACCCTGTACCTTGACGCCTGCCGCCGCGACACGGCGGTTGGCATCCAAGGCCACAAGGTAGTAGTTGAGCGAGTCATTTCCTCAATACTTACGGCCTGCTCAAGCGCAAAATTGCCGCAAATAATCCTCGTAGTTATCGCGTTTACGGTGCAGCTCTTCGCCTTCCTTCAGTTTGTAGCCGTGATTTAGTTTTGAGCGGACCGCTTCCAGCTGTTTGCGCTTGTTCCAGCAGTCCCTGGTCGCTGTGACCGGTTTTTTCGATCGGCCTGAGGGTTTGCGACGACCCGCCGCATCTTTGCTTCGGTAACTGTTCAACAAATCCTGTTCACCCGGGCGCAAGGCAGACCAGCCGCTTCGCCGGTCTTTGAGCTCCATCGGTTTGCTTTCATTGCTGCAGGGAATCTGCTGATAACTGACGTGTCCGCCATCCAGTACACAGCGATACACAACGGAACGCGCTCGGGAAGCTGAAAAAGGCACGACAAGAAAAACGGCGGTTACTGCGAGACAGATAAAAGTACGCATTGTTTCCTCCATGAAACAATATCCAGACCCGACTATTGGGCATTTACAGCGTAACAGATATCGCGCCTACTGACTGATTTTCCGCGAGTGATAAATCAAGCGCCCGTATTGGGCATAAAATCCCGGAGATAGCAGGCAAAGAGTTCAGGATTGCACGCCTGGAGCAACTTCCGTTTGCCCAACAAACCTGAATCGACAAGCGAAGAAGGTTTTAGCTGTACCAGCTCGGCGGTTGCCCGGTAGTCTTCCGGCACGTCCAAGTCATCGAAGCATCGCTCGGTCGCCAGCCACCTGGCTAAGCCAGGCTGATCAATGAGGGCCCAGGCGGGAAAATCGCGGTTGGGTAATTCCGAATCCAGATCGAGAAAACACTGCCAGTGGCGCCGCCAGTCCGGCTCGGCCTCACTACCGATAAAAGCCGCCTGATCCGGAAAGTGCCAGCACAGACGGAACCAACCTGAAAGTGCTTCCGAATCCAGGTGCAAGCGCCCACAGGCGCGGGCATGACGACGCAACAGTACGGGTTGCTCTTGCCAGTTGGACTCCGCTTCGACGCTCGCCTTTACCTGCCGCCAGTCCTCCGCCCGGAGCAACGGGTAACTGCTGTGAAGCTCCGGATTGTCCGGATCAAAGTCAACATGAAGCAGCGCTCGCGCCAGGCGCCGCCACTGCGGCGCCAGAAAGTGGCGGGCCTCAGGGCCCAGTATCTCCTCTGCCAGGGGGCACAACTCCCGTTGCAGACGTAGCAGCTCACGACCGGCGTCTTCGACGGGGGACTCCGGGCTGGCCGCCACCAGGCGCTCCAGCCCGCCCAGCTGACGATGACCGGGGTCAATCTCGAATAGACGATCAAGCAATCGCCTGGCTTCCACCTCATCCCGCTGGACCAGTGCCCGAATGATGCCATTGGCCAGGGTCACGCTTGCGGTATCCATCAGCAGATCCAGTTGCGGCGTGTCATCGCCTTTGCGATAGCCGGTGTGAAAACACCTGTCCGGCGCACTAGCCGAACTGAAACGCAGACTACGTCCCTGCGCTACCCCCCAACTGACATAGCGCTGGGTCTCTGCCGCAAGACCCAGAGCCCCGGCATAGGCCTCCGCCCGCTTCATAAGATCGAAACTTTGCTCACGATCGCCGAACAGGAGGTCCTCAAGATACTCGCACTGCCCGCTCCGCCAGGTCTCGTAATCAGCGTACAACAACCTGCCTTCGGCCAGCAGGAGTTCCAGCGGGGTGTAGACGCCCTGTTCAAAAAGCAGCCGGTCTACGGCCTCGCGGGTCTCCTTGTCTGCCTGATTCATGCCAGCGGCTCGAACAACAGATCCAGATCGGCATCCGTCCAGCTTGCCTGCATCCCTCCACTTCGATCGAACAGGCTGTCGGCGAGCGCCTGTTTACGCGCCTGCATGGCTTGTATCTTTTCCTCGACCGTACCCATAGTGATCAGTTTGTAAACAAATACCGGATTGTTCTGGCCAATGCGATGGGCGCGGTCCGTCGCCTGACGTTCAACCGCCGGATTCCACCAGGGATCATAGTGGATGACGGTGTCTGCTGCGGTGAGATTGAGACCCACTCCACCGGCCTTGAGGCTGATCAGAAACAGCGGTGCTTCACCGCCCTGGAACCGCTCGACCGGGGTAGCACGGTCCCGGGTGCGACCGGTAAGTTTGACATAATCGACACCTGCTTCGCGCACAGAATTCTCGATCAGTTTCAGCATACCGGTAAATTGTGAAAACAACAGCACACGCCGACCCTCCTCGATCATCTCCGGCAGCAACTCCATTAACATCTCCAGCTTCGCTGAACGTTTGACCCTGCCCGCGCTCTCTAATTTGAGCAGCCGCGGGTCGCAACAGACCTGACGCAGCTTCAACAAGGCATCGAGAACGACGATATGGCTGCGCCCCAGCCCCTGGTCCGCCACCGCCCGGCGTACCCGTTCATGCATGGCGAGCCGGATACTCTCGTACAGGTCACGCTGCGCACCCTCCAACTCGACGCCGTGAACAATCTCGGTCTTGGGCGGCAGCTCACCGACGACCTCCTGCTTGGTGCGTCTCAGCATGAATGGCCGTAGCCGCCGCGCAAGCCGCCGGGACGCATCTTCATCGCCCTGTTTCTCGATGGGATTTTGCAGCACACGCCGGAACTGTTTGGCATCACCCAATAAACCAGGCAACAGGAAGTCGAACAATGACCACAATTCCCCGAGGTGGTTTTCCATGGGTGTCCCGGTCAGGCAAAGGCGATATCGTGCGTCCAATTGCCGCACCAGGCGGCTGGCGCGGGTCTTGGGGTTCTTGATGACCTGCGCCTCATCGAGAATCAGAAGGTAATAGGTGTGTTGCAGCAGCGCTTCCTGATCACGCGTCAATAGGGGATAAGTGGTAAGGACCAGATCATAGTCCGCAATAACATCGAAGTACTGCCGGCGTTGTGGGCCGTGCAGGGTCAACACCCGCAGCCCCGGGGCAAAGCGGGCTGCCTCTCGGCGCCAGTTGACCATCAGGCTGGTCGGGGCCACCACCAGGCTCGGTCGGTCCATGCGCCCATGGGCCTTCTCCAGCAACAGATGCGCCAGGGTCTGTACCGTTTTGCCCAAACCCATGTCATCGGCCAGCACACCGGCCAGCCCGTGTTCGCGCAGAAACTGCAGCCAGGCCAGACCCTGTCGCTGATAGCCCCGCAGCCGGGCATTCAGATCCTCGGGTGGGGCCACCTCCGGGATACCCTCCATACCTCGCAGCCGCTCGGCCAGCGCACGCTGATCCCTGGCCCCTGTCCAGTGCATCTGTGTTGAGGTGCCCCCTTCATCCAGCTCGGCCAGCCGGGCAAGCTGAATACGGCTGAGGCGGATCCGACCACGTTCATCGAGTATATCCTCCTGGTAGAGTTCGAACAGGGTATCCAGAATGTTGCGGACACGACTCACCGGCACCGGCAGCATCCTTCCGTCTTCCAACGGCACAATCAGCTGCTGTTGCGGGTCCAGTTTCCGCAACCGGTCCTGGCGGAATACCTCCGGGAACTGCTGTAACAACGCCACCAGCGCTGGCAGCAGGTTAATACGCTCACCTGCCACCTGCACGCCCAGACTGGTGTGGAACCACGCCTCCCCATCCTCGGCCTTGATCTCGCCATACCACTGTTCCAGTTCGGCCAGGCGGTAGTGAAAACTGTTGTCGAACTCGATACGCCACCCCTGCTCGCGCAAAACGGGCAAGGTATCGACCTGAAAGTCGAACCAGGCCTCGGCATCGCCATCAACAACGAAACTGTCGCTGCTGTCCTCATCGTCCCAAAAGCCATTCCATTCCAGCCCGGCATCCATGAGTTGATTGGCACACTGTTCCTCGAAATCCGCATCACGCTGAATTTTCAACACCCGGTCGCCAACCAGCACCTGAGATGGCTGCTGAGCAGCGAGGCGCACGCCTGCATAGTCAAAACTCAAGCGGATCAGATCCGTCTCCACATCCTCGATCCATGAATCTTCGCTAGCCGGCGAGCAGAATAGCAAACAGGGAACCGGCTGCACCGGTAGACATTCTTCGACCTCGATCTCACGCAACGGCGGAAAATCCACATCCGGATAGCGCTTTGCCAGTGCCGCATGGAATTGATCCCCGTCACCCGGCGCGATTCGGATCTGTTGAAACAACTCATCGAGCAGCGTGCCCGGCAGTTCCGTTTCCAGTTTGCCGCACTCCCCGGAGGCGGGGTCGATATACCAGGGCGACCCAAGCAGAAACACAAAGGGCGCTGCAGGTTCAGCCCGAAATTCAGGATATTGATCGCCCGTTTCATCGATACCCCAATCCAGGGTACACAGGCGGTCCGGGCCTCGACACAGCACGGACTCAGTATCAGCCAACAAACAGCGCCCGGTCTCCAGCATGCGGGTGAGTAATTGCTCACCAGCGGACCCGCGCAGACGACGCATGTCCGTTATCGAATCGGCTGCTAAAGCACCCAATTCGGCCAGCAACTCGCGGTCGATGCGAAGCAGAAAACGCGGCGGCATACCCCGCGCCGACCAACCCGGTTGATATGCTCTTAAGCTGCCGAATCCACCGGATTTCAGCAACTGCGCGCTGGCTGTCTCCACCGTGATTCCGCAACCTTTTCCCGGATCGGGAAACAACAGATACAGCAGGCGCTGGTGAACATTGGCGGGGTAAACATCTTCCGCGACCAGAGCAGTATCAGGCAGCGATCGAGCCAGCACATCGCCCGTCAACCCCTGCTCATTTCCCAACGCCCGCAACAGCACGGCGGCCGCATGCTCGCAATTGCCGCGCCGGGAACAACTGCATTCACTGCGAATGACCACTGCCCCGTCAGCAGGATCTTCGACCCGAACGTAGACACGGTAGGCGCGCTTTCCCGAACGATTGACAAGTGAGGTGATGACCTCGCCATTGCGGCTTACGTCCGGGGACATGGACTCACCGCTATCCAGCAAACGTCCGGCCTCATTCAAGAGATCGGAGCTAAACGCGGCGCGGAGATCTGCGAAGGAATACAGCATACGGAAAATATACCATGCTCGTGGAGCATGAACGCCGTGAGTGTACACCCAATCATTGCAATAATCTTTCTGTAGGAGCGGCCCCCTGGCCGCGATTCGCGCCGGGGGACGGCACTCCTGCAGCTTAATGCAGGACCTCACTATGGGTGAATTTCAGCGATATATTGCGCGGTACGTTCCTGTTTTCACAAAAGGAAAGGCCGGAATCAGAATTACCGAACAGGCAGGCCGCCTTGGCGCCGGTGAAGCCTGAAATACCGCAGGGTTATTGTTTCAACCCGGCGCGCTCCTTATTAATCAGGAATTCCGCCACCGTCAACATCTCTGTCAACCCACCCGCCCGCATGCGGTCAATTCGATATTTACCGTTGACGACGATCTCCGGCACACCGACAGGCTTATACAGGCGTACGCGTTCTTCAGCGTGCTTGACCCTGGTTTTTACAGCAGTCGAATTAAAGGCCTCGGTAAAGGCCTTTTTATCAACACCATGTTTCGCAAAGAATTCGGCTAAATCGCTTTCATTGCGG
>CBFDBP010000139.1:0-8910 GCA_965603065.1 uncultured Gammaproteobacteria bacterium | reverse complement strand
TGAGAATATACTTGAAGGATTATAGGCTACAACTGACTCGCGCAGGAAACAACAGGGCATCATGATCTCCCTTCTTCCGTGCCCGGCTAAGCGTTGTCAAGCGGGACGACTGGCCGGGCGAACGGTGCCGAGCTGATCGTATTAACCTGGTTCATGCTGAACGACAACGCAGACGGCCGTGTTGATACGGATCAGAGGACGACCCGTGCGCACTGTTGCAAACCGTTGAATCCGTTGCAATGGTGTTGCATGGCTTTCTCACCAGCCTGTAATTCTTTATATTCAATATGTTATACAACATATTAAAAGCTATTTGTTATTGTTGTGTTGCAGGCGCCATCTTGCTCACAAAGATTAAATTCAATAAATACCAATAAGTTATATATTGGTGCACATTTTGCAAATGGGTACATGTTGATGCACTCTTAATAAAATTCATTAAGTGGCGAGGAAAGTACGATGAAACGTAAAACAGTTGTTTCAGTAGCAACTCTTGCGGCGATCTGCCTGGCTGACGTGGCGATGTTTAATGCTGCTCAGGCATTTAACATGAACAAAATGTTCAACCCCAACAAGTGGTTCGGTGACAATGATCGTTATTACGACAGAGGTTACTACGGCGGGCGTTACGGTGGTCCCTACGGCTATGGCGGTCCCTATGGCTATGGCGGTCCCTACGGCTACGGTGGTGGTCCCTACGGCGGCTGGGGAGGTTACGGTCCCTATGGTGGTGGCTATGGTGGTGGCTATCCGGGATATGGCGGACAGCCGAGCACCATTGTCGTGAACCCGTCCGCCGACAGCGCCGGCAGATCAGCGCCACCACCGCCGCGACTGCCCGAATAACAGCCTGAACCAGGTTTAAGCAATACCCGGAGGAAGCAACACCATGAAGAGCAAACTGATAACGTGCAGTGGCATTCTGCTGGCAACTGGTTTTCTGTTTACCAGTTCAGCCAGTGCCTTCAATATGGGCAAGATGATGAATCCGACGAAGTGGATGGGCGGTAACAAGAAAGACGATTATTACGATGACGACTACGGTGGGCCCGGCTACGGTTACGGTGGGCCCGGCTATGGTTACGGTGGGCCCGGTTACGGTGGGCCCGGTTACGGTGGGCCCGGTTACGGTTACGGTGGGCCCGGTTACGGTGGTTATGGAGCACCGGGGGGCTATGGCGGTGCTCCCGGCTATGGTGGCGCTCCCGCATACAACGCGCCACAGATGGGTTCCAGTCCCGACGCCGGTGAGATCTCGCGACTGAAAGAACGTATCAGGCAACTCGAAGAAGGCAACCGGGAAATCCCGGCGCCGTCTTCCTATGGCGGACAACAGGATTATCAGCAGGCGCCCGCCTATGGGGCTCAACCCGGCTACGGCAGCCAACCCGCGTATCAGCAGCAGGCACCGGCTTACGGGAACCCCAACTCCCAGTACCGGCCACTCGACAGGAACTGAAGTCAGGGAACCACGCGGAATGGCGCGAAAAAGCAACCGGCCAGGTTCTTTTCAGCGCTCTTCCCTGTGTTTCCCTGGTCAATTTTTGCTAATCTGAGGCCAAGCCTCTCCAGAATTTTGAAGTCAAACGTCCAGTGGTGGTGCCTTCTTCCCCGCTTTCCAGTCCCCGGCGTAAACCCGCCCGTGCAGTGCTGAGTGCATCACTGCGCCGCCTGCTCGGCCTGGTTCTGGTACTGTTCGGATTGCTGGTCGTCAACTCCTTCTACCTGGTGACTGTCAGCCTTGCCGGGCAACTCAGCGGTCAGATCTACCAGAACTATTTCTACCTGCTCATGTTCCTGGCCCATCTCGGCCTGGGACTGCTGCTGATCCTGCCCGCCCTGCTGTTCGGCGCCCTGCACCTGCGCCGCGCCTGGCGGCGCCCCAACCGCTACGCCGTACGCGCCGGGCTCGCACTCTACCTCACCGCCATTGTGCTGTTTGTCACCGGTCTGCTGCTGACCCGGTTCGGTTTTTTCGAAGTCAATGACCCGCAGATCCGCGCAACCGCCTACTGGATCCATGCGCTCTCACCCCTGGCCCTGATATGGCTGTTCATATTGCACCGTCTGGCGGGCCCCCGCCTGCGCTGGCGGAGCGGCCTGTGGTGGGCCACTGCATCCACTGTGCTCGCCGCCGTGGCGCTGGGCCTGCATCTGTGGACCCATGACACAGCGCACGAATTCAGCCGGCCCTTTCTGCCCGCGCTGGTGCAGAACGAGGCGAAGCAGAGAATTCCCGCAGAACATCTCGACACCGATGAGAGCTGCGGCGAGTGCCATGCAGACATCGCACGTCAGTCCGGCGGCGGCATGCACCGTCTCAGCTCTTTCAACAATCCGGCCTATCGGTTCAGCATCGATGAGGCGAGGCAGGTACTGCTGGAAAGAGACGGCGATGTACAAGTTGCCCAGTTGTGCGCCGGTTGTCATGATCCCGTACCCCTGATGTCCGGCAGCTTCAGCGATCCCGCCTACGATCCCGAACAGGACCCGTCATCGCAAGCCGGCATCACCTGTCTGGCCTGTCATGCCATCACCCAGGTCAACAGCCCGCGTGGCAACGCTGACTACACCCTGATCGACCCACCCCGTTACCCGTTTGCCTTCAGTGACAATGCGTTTTTGCAGGCGATCAACCACCAGCTGATCAAAGCCAGACCTGCCCTGCACAAGAAGGCCCTTCTCAAACCGGTGCACCAGAGTGCGGAATTCTGCTCCGCCTGCCACAAGGTCCATCTGCCCTATGCGCTAAACCACTACCGCTGGCTGCGCGGCCAGAATCACTACGACAGTTTCCTGCTCAGCGGCGTGTCCGGCCACCGCGTGGACAGTTTCTATTATCCGCCGCAGGCGGTAAAAAACTGCGCCCAGTGCCACATGCCGCCCGTTCCATCAGACGATCCGGCGGCCCGGGATTTCGCCGCCAGCGGCGAGCGTACGGTGCACAATCATCAGTTCGCAGCGGCCAACACCGCGGTCCCGGTGATGCTCGGACGTCCGGAGGAGGAAAATCAGCCACGCCGCGAGATGCTGGCCAAGGCGGCACGGGTGGACATTTTCGCTGTCCGCGAAGACGGTGCCGTGGACGGTCAGCTGCACGCCCCGCTACGCCCGCAGTTACCGGTACTGGAACCCGGCAGGCGCTATCTGCTGGAAACGGTGGTACGTACCCTGGGTGTGGGACATGAAATGACCCAGGGCACCGCCGACTCCAATGAACTCTGGCTTGATGTGACCATCCGCAACGGCGATCGTGTTATCGGGCGTTCGGGGGCACTGGACAGCCGGGGAGACGTCGACCCCTGGGCCTATTTTCTGAATGCCTACGTTCTGGACCGGGACGGCAAGCGGATTGAACGACGCAATGCACAGGATATCTTCGTCACGCTCTATAACCATCAGATTCCTCCGGGCGCAGCCGCCGTGGTCCACTATGCGCTGACCATCCCGGCGGACGCGGCTGATACCATCAGCATCGAAACCAGGCTCCAGTACCGCAAATTCGACACCCGTTTCCTGAAACATATCGAAGGGGATGCTTTCAACGGCAACCTGCTGCCGATCACGACACTGGCTACTGACAGTGTCACCGTGCCGCTCGATGATCGAGCGGATGTGCCTGCACAGACAAGTTCCATTCCGGAATGGGAACGCTGGAATGACTACGGCATCGCCCTGCTGCGGCAGGGCAACAGCGGCGCCAACAAGGGCGAACTGCGTCAGGCCAGCGCCGCATTCGAACAGGTGGAGGCCCTGGGCCACGTCGAGGGTGTTGTGAATCTGGCCCGTGTTTTCTACAAGGAAGGCCGGGTTGAAGATGCCGCCGATGCCCTGCGCCGGGCTGCCGCCTTCGCCCCCCCCGCCCCACCCTGGACGCTGGCCTGGTATTCGGCGCTGGTGGATCGGGAACTGGGTAATCTGGATAAGGCCATCGACAGCCTGCAGGCGCTGGCCGATACCCGCTTCCAGTCGGCGCGCGAGCGGGGCTTCGACTTCAGCCGGGACTACCGGATGCTGAATGAACTGGGCCGGACCCTGTTCGATCGCGCGCGTCAGGAACGGGGGGACAGCCGCAAAGCCGCCCGGCTGACCCTGCTGCAACGGGCAAAGGGACGCTTCGAGCAAGTGCTCGAAGCAGACCCGGAAAATGCCACCGCCCACTACAACCTCGCCCTGGTCTACGCTGAACTGGATCAGCCCGAAAAAGCCGGGCTGCATCGACAGCTGCACGACAAATACCGCCCCGACGATCACGCCATCGAGCGTGCCGCCACCTTGCATCGCAGCCGTAACCCGGCCGCCAATCACGCCGCAGAAGCCGTCGCCGTCTACGACCTTCAGCGCCCGGACGCTGTAGGGCCGAACACGGGCGCCCGGCGCTCTGTAACCCGGGAGTCCGATAAAAAGGATTCGATCCCCTCTCGAGTGGACAAGCTGAGCTCTACACAGCTTAACCGCCAAGGACGTTAGGATCTGTTAACACTATGAAAGAAAAAAACAGTCCAAGCCGGCTGAGCCGGGGGGAAGCGGCCATCCGCAAGGCATTCCGCCGTTCGCTGCTGGTCATCGCCCTGGTGCTGGCCGCAGCCGCGCTCACCTACTTGCTCATCCGCCAGCCGGAGCAGTCACCGACGGTCCCGGAAGCCGAGATCAAGGCACCGGCGGCGCTGGTGGAAACACCTGCCGCCCAGCCACCGACGGTGCATTTTACTGACATTAGCGAGGACGCCGGCATCCGCTTTAACCACGTCAACGGCGCCTATGGCGAGCGCCTGATGCCGGAGACGATCGGCAGCGGCGCCGCTTTCCTCGATTACGACAACGACGGTGACCAGGATCTCTTCCTGGTCAATTTCCGCCACTGGCCGGACCAACCCGGGGACAACACCCCCACCCAGGCCCTCTACCGAAACGACGGCAATGGGCATTTTGAGGACGTCTCCAGGGAAGCCGGGCTGGACATCGAAGCCTACGGTATGGGAGTGGCCATCGGCGACTACGACGATGACGGCTGGGTTGACCTGTTTCTGTCATCACTGAAGGAAAACCGGCTTTTTCATAACCAGCAGGGCCAGTTTCACGAAGTTACCGACGAGGCCGGCGTCGGGGGACGGCAGGACCTGTGGAGCACCGGCGCCGCCTTCCTCGATTACGACCGCGACGGTGATCTGGATCTGTTCGTAGCCAATTACGTCAACTGGACCCGTAAGGCCGACCTGGAGATCGACTTCCGCCTGGCCGGACTGGGCCGCGCCTATGGTGCGCCGAATCACTTCTCCGGCACCGACAGCTACCTCTACCGCAACGACGGTAACGGCCGTTTCAGCGATGTCTCCGGCGCGGCCGGTATCCGGGTCCACGACCCGGTGTCCGGTCTGCCGGTCGGCAAGGGGCTGGGGATCATCGCGCTGGACTACGACCGGGATGGCTGGCTGGACCTGGCGGTCGCCAACGACACCGCGCGCAATTTTCTGTTTCGCAACCTGGGCAACGGCAACTTCGAGGAAATCGGTGGCTTCGAGGGTGTTGCCTACGACCGCAAGGGCAAGGCCACGGGGGGTATGGGCATCGACGCGGCGCACTACCGTAATGACCAGGATGTCGGCATCGTCATTGGCAACTTCGCCAATGAAATGAGTTCGCTGTTCGTCACTGTCGACGGTAAACCGCCGTTTGCCGACGAGGCGGTAACAGAGGGTCTGGGGCCCGCCTCCCGCCTGGCGCTGACCTTCGGGGTGCTGTTCCTGGATTACGACCTGGATGGACGCCTGGACCTGCTGCAGGCCAACGGCCACCTGGAACACGAAATCAACCGGGTCCAGGCCAGCCAGCACTACGCCCAGCCGGCCCAGCTGTTCTGGAACTGCGGAGAAAACTGCCCGGCGCATTTCGTACCGGTCAAAGACCCCGGTGATCTGTCCCGGCCGATGGTCGGCCGTGCCGCGACCTACGCGGATATCGACAACGATGGTGACCTGGATGTACTGATCAGCCAGAATGGCCGCCGTGCCGTGCTGTTTCGTAACGACCAGCAACTGGGACACCACTGGCTGCGGCTCAGGCTGGTCGGCAAGGCATCCAACCGCAATGCCATCGGTGCCCGCGTAGAACTCAGCGCCGGCGGTATAACCCAGACCCGCGACGTCCTGCCGACCCGTTCCTTCCTGTCACAGGTGGAACTGCCCGTCACCTTCGGACTGGGGGAGAACGACAGCATTGATGCCCTCAGGATAAGCTGGCCCGACGGCACCAGCCAGTCCCTGACGGCGGTGGAAATTGATACTACAACGACGATTATTCAGCCGGGAGCAGAACCATGAAACCGCAGTATTTTCCCAGCACGGCGCTGTTGCTGTTCGGCCTGCTGATGCTTGCCCCGCCTCTGCCGCTACTCGCCGATGCGCTCTCCGAACTCCCGGCTGCCTGGCAGGACAAGCTGCAAGCGGTCCCCGAAACCGACGTCTCGGGTACGGAACGTATCGCCAGGGAAACGATCACCCGCACCCGCAGCCGCCTCGCCGATCTGTTGCAGAACGGCGCAAGCGATGACACGAATCTGGCTGAAGGCTACGGTGAACTGGCAGCCCTTTACCAGCTCTTCAACGTCGACTCTGCGGCCGCGCTGTGCTGGGAAAACGCCCGTTCCCTGCAACCCGAGGATTTCCGTTGGACCTATTACGCCGGCTACCTGGCCCTCAACGGCGGCCAGACCGAAAAGGCCCTGCTGCTGTTGCAGCAGGCCGGCAAACTCAACCCGGACTATCGCCCCCTTGATCTGCGCATGGGGCAGCTGTGGCTGGACGCCGACCAGCTGGACAAGGCCCAGGCTGCGCTTCAGAAAGCGGCGGGCGAAGCCGGCCTGCGCGCCGCTGCCCTGTATTATCTCGGTCAGATCGACCTGCTCAGGCACAATTACCCGCGTGCGCAAGAGCACCTGAGCGAGGCACTGCGCATCAATCCCGAAGCCACCGAGGTGCATTACCCGCTGGCCCAGGCCTACCGCCAGCTGGGTAAACAGGAACTGGCGCGTGAGCACCTGGCCCGCTTCAAACAGAAGACCCCGGACACTGACGACCCGCTGGTCGCCGAACTGGAAACGGTCTTACAGACGTCCCATTGGGATTTTCGCCTTGGCATGCAGGCCATTATGGAGCAGCATGACTACCAGGCCGCCATTGAGCACTTCAAAAAGGGACTGGAGATCGATCCCGACAACCTGGCGGCCCGGGTCAGCTATGCCCGCGCCCTGTACCTGGGCAGCCAGCCCGATGCGGCGGAAGTGCAATTGAACAGCGTCCTCGCCGAGGATCCGCAGCAAATTCTGGCAAACTTTTTTCTCGCTATACTCTGGGAATCCCGCCACAAGCCGGAAAAGGCGGCGGCCCAATATGAACTCATCCTGAAGCTGGACCCCGAGCATGAGGGCGCCCATTTCTATCTCGCCAACCTGCTGTTTCACCAGGGCCGTTTCCGGGAGGCGGCATCGCAGTACCGGGCGGCGCTGGCGGCCAGTTCCGCGATCCCGCCCGCCCGTCTGCTGGAACTGGTGGCCCTGCACCGTGCCGGCCATGCGGATAACGATATCGCCCGGGAACTGGAACAACGGGTGAGACAGTATCCGGACCAGCCCGAACTGAAATACGCCCTGATCCGGCTCAGATCACTGAGCAAGGACACCGGGGTTCGAGACAGCTTTCAGGCCCTGACGCTGGCCAATGAATTGGCGCCCAAGCAGCCGACACCGCCGAATATCGAGGCCCTGGCCCTGGCCGCTGCCTGCGACGGCCAGTACCAGCAGGCCGCCCTTTTGCAGCAACAGGTGATAGACATGGTCAACTGGATGGTACCGGCGGAAAAGCTACAGGCTCTGGAAAACACCCTGACTGCCTACGAAAAAGACAGCATGCCGCAGCAGCCGATCTGGCCCGACGATGATCCCCTGCTCTCGCCGCCGCCGCTGAATCCGGTGGAACCCTTCCGCGACTATCCGGCCGCGGTGCCTTTCTGAGCTATCGGACATCGCCGCTACGGGCTTCCTGCCCTCTCGCGGCATACCGTCCATCCCTGGACATAAAAAAGCGGGTCGATGAACGACCCGCTTTTCTGGTCCTTGCGCCTGCGCCGGCTTACTTGGCCGTGCGGGCCTCGGGCGCTGCCGGCTGAACGGGTGCCACAGCCGCAGGATAGCCGTAGCCATAACCCGGGTAGCCGTAACCATAGCCGTAGCCACGGTAAGGATAGCCACCCCAGCCATAACCCGGGTAGCCGCCATAGCCATAACCAGGATAGCCACCATAGCCATAACCCGGATAGCCGCCATAACCGTAGCCGCCGTAGTAAGGATAGCCGCCGCCATACCAGGGACCACCGCCCCACGGGCCGTAGCCGTAGTTACTTCCCCACCAGGCGTTCGCTGACAGGGCAAACAATGAAAGCGCGCCACCCAGAGCAACACCCGTCAAAGTTTTCATCGGTTTCTTCATGATTTAAAGTCTCCTCTTGGACTCAATAAGACGTTGAAAATAAAATGCCTATTCACCCATTATTATATCCATCGCCCAAATTGAACTGCTTGGCAACATTCAACACGATCATCTCTCGTCGGGCACGGTGCTACAGGAGCGATGCTGTCGAAACCACTGTATTGAGTTTCATACTGCTTTCCCCGTCACTTAACGAAACTTATTAAGGGTGCATCAAGTAGTACAATTGCAAAATGCGCACCAAATTATAACTTATTGTTTTTCATAAGAGTCGAGTTATGTGGTAAAGGTGAACATTGCAACACAATATAATATAGCACTTTAATTATGTTTATTATTTTATTGTTTTTTATAATTTTTATATACATAAAGGTCGGTGCAACACCACTGCAACGGATTCAACGCCATGCAACAGTGCGCACGGGCC
>CBFDBP010000138.1:0-8945 GCA_965603065.1 uncultured Gammaproteobacteria bacterium | reverse complement strand
GGGTGCCCTGGGGTACAGCGTGTCCAGAAAGCTTATGTCGACCAACTTCTGTACTCCTTGGTATGAGCCTGATTGTCAGGGGCAGGCAGTGCGCCGGCGACCGGGCGCAGGTAGAATGTGCGCCTGTTGTGATTTTGCCAGGATAGAAACATGCCCTTGATTCAACCTTTTGCCGGTCTGCGCCCGGTGCCTGAGCGTGCCGCGGATGTCATCGCACCACCTTACGACGTTTTAAACAGCGCGGAGGCGCGGCAGCGCGCGGCTGGACGCCCCTGGAGTTTTTTGCACATTTCCAAGGCGGAGATCGATTTGCCCGAAGCTACCGATCCCTATGATGCATCGGTGTACGCCAGGGCTGCAGTAAATCTCCAGGCCATGGTCGAGCAAGGGATTCTGCAACGGGACGATCAAGCCTGCTACTACGCCTATCGCCTGACTATGGGCGACCATAAGCAAACCGGGCTGGTGGCGGTGGCTTCTGTTGCCGACTACGACATCAACCGTATTCGCAAGCACGAATTCACGCGCCCGGCCAAGGAAGATGACCGAGTGCATCAGATTGAAGCGCTGAACGCGCAGACGGGTCCGGTGTTACTGGCCTACAAGTCGCAGGCCGGGATAGATCAATTGATTGAATCCGTAACCACGAATCCGCCGGAATATGACCTCAAGGCAGATGATGGTGTAGGTCATACGCTCTGGGCGGTGAAAGTCCCGGCTGTGATAGACCAGCTCACGGCTGGATTCGATCGGATGGAGGCTCTTTATATCGCCGACGGCCACCACCGTTCGGCAGCAGCTTCGCGTGTGGCTGCGGCGTTACATGCCGGGCCGGACGACATGAGCGGCTATTTTCTGTCGGTGATATTCCCGCACAATCAAATGCAGATTCTCGATTACAACAGGGTGGTCAAGGACTTGCACGGCTTGTCGGTCAATGAATTGCTGGAACATGTGGCCGGCGCCTTTGCAATTCGTGAACAGCAGGCTGCAGTTGCACCGTCGAAATCCGGCGAGTTTGGTATGTATCTGGCGGGACGCTGGTATCGCCTGACGATTGACGCTGACCGGCTATCACAGGATCCGGTTGCAGGACTGGATGTGAGTCTGCTGGCCAATAATCTGCTGCAACCGGTGCTGGGTATCAGCGACCCGCGTACCGATCCGCGTATCGATTTTGTGGGGGGTATTCGCGGGCTCGGTGAACTCGAAAAGCGTGTCGACAGCGGCGAGATGGCGGTGGCGTTTTCCATGTTCCCGACCAGCATGGAGGACCTGATGGCGGTCGCCGACGCCAACCAGGTTATGCCGCCCAAGTCCACCTGGTTTGAGCCCAAGCTGGCGGACGGGTTGATCTCGCACCTGTTAGATTGATTAGCCGGCTGTTGAAAGTAGCAACGTAGGAGCGGTCTACTGACCGCGATGCACCCGCTGCCATGCACCGTCTATCGCGGTCAGGAGACCGCTTCTACAGGGGTTGCGGATGTTCGCGGCTCAGGCGATTTCGCTGGAAAAATCATAGTCCAGCGTTTCACTGGGTTCTTGCAGGAAATTGCCCTGGATGAACTGTATGCCGCTTTGCCAGAGCACGGCCAGACTGTGCGCATCCTGGACGTATTCGGCAATGCATTGTCGGTTCATTGACTTGGCGGTCGCCAGGATCGATCTGACCAGGGCCTGGTTGTCGGTGTCGCTGGCCAGGTTGTGGATAAAGGAGCCATCGATTTTCAGAAAATCGACAGGCAGATGTTTGAGTAACTGGAAGGAATTGGGGCCGGCTCCAAAGTGTTCCAGTGCCGTTTTGCAGTGCAGTTCCCGCAGGGTTTTGACGAAGGCTTTGGCGTGTTTCAAATGCTGGGCGGCATGTTTTTCAGCAATTTCGAAGGTCAGCGCATCACCCGGTAAACGAGTGACTTTCATGCAGTTGCCAATGTACTGAAGCAGTTCTCCGTGCAGCAATGTCGCTGCTGAAATCTTTATGAAAAATTGTGTGTCTGCGCCCTGGGCCCGGTGCTTTGTCAATGTCCGGATGGCGTTCTGAATAACCCAGCGGTCAATCTCGGTGATTTGTCCCGTCTGTTCAGCGATGGGCAGAAACTGGGTAGGAAGAATGTACTCCCCTTCATCATTAAGCATGCGCAGCAGGACTTCGTATTTTCCACCCGCATCGCCCTGCAGGCTGACGATGGGTTGATAAAGAAGCTGGAACTGGTCGCGATCCAATGCGTCTTTAATGAGGGCATGCATTTGCTGGTCGCGTTCTTTGCCGATTTTTTCGTCGACTACCGGGTTATGCAGATGAACCTTGTTGCCGCCGGAAGAACGCGCTACTTCGCAGGCAAGATCTGCGCGTGAAATCACTTCGTGTGCGGAAGGTGTGCTTTCCGCAACAATACTCATGCCGATGCTGCAGGTCGTGGTGACTGACTGGTCCTGCACGTCGGCAATATGCTCTTCAACAACGTGGCGAAGATTTTCGCCCAGTGCCTGAATTGCCTCCGAATCGCAATCCCTGCGCAGCACGGCAAAGGAGTGATCGCCGAAACGGGCGACGATATCATTTTCCTCGGCCTGATCGTGCAGCAGATTGCCGATATCACTGATAACCATATCGGCAGCGCCAATGCCAAGGTTATCCTTGATTTGCTTGAAGTTGTCCATGACTAAATAAAGGACGGCCGCACTACTGGAACCGCTGAGGGCGTCGGTTACCGCCAGCTCCAGTTCTTCAATGAAGTACTGGCGATTGAACAGGCCGGTCAGTACGTCCTGTTTACTGAGATATTTAAGTTTTTTCTCCAGTTCCGCGCTCGATCCCGCCTGGTTGCGAATGATGATCTGAGTACAGGGCTCACCGTCGATACTGGCCGGTGCGAATTCCATTTCGGCGTCAAACTTTTTACCGTCCGGCAGCAGACCATGGGTTTCCAGATTGCCTTCCTGCTCCCCGTCTTTGCTGTAGTTACGCAGGAAGTCCTTGAATTCGCCGTGATCCTCCAGTGCCACCATATCCAGAATGGGAGTACCTTCGATTTCTTCCAGTTCGCCAAAACCGAACATTTCCAGGTAGGCGCTGTTGGCAAAGATGTGCATACCTTCGTGTACGTAGGCAATGGCGTCGTGCGAGCTTTCCATCAGCATGCGTGCACGTTTTTCACTTTCACGGAATTTCAATTCGTAGTTTTGTGCGCTCTGGCCGGTTTTTATTTGTGACATTTCACGTTTGACGACCAGTTGCAGATGCTCGGGTTGATCATAGGAACACAGGTCCGTGGCACCCTGACGCATGGCTTCTACAACGTCTCTTTCATCAGCCGATTCCGCGATGGCGATGAGCGGGACACTGAGGTTGCGTTGTTTCAGGAGAGTGGCAACGTCTGCCAGCGACACGGACTCCAGACCCATGGCGCAGAGCATCAATTCAGGCAGTTGTTGGTCCAGGGCTGCACTGATGTCTTCCAGGTCTTCGGCAAAAGTCGGCCGGGAGGCCTGACCGGCGTTACGTAGAACGTTGGCTAAGGCTTCGGCGTCGTTGCGGGATTCCTCGATAATGAACAGCTGCAACGTGTGTTCATTGTCCATGTGCCAAATTATCTCCGGTTTGATTCCATATGATGCGCCTACATTGTTTCGGCCGCCCAGGTCAGAATCTTTACCCGGAAAATCAAACCTGTCACATTGCCGGGAAAAATTGTAACTGCTTTTCCATACAGGAATTTCCTGCTAGCATGCAATGAAACAGGCGCCACTGGTGGTGGTTTCTACAACAGCTGGGGACGGGGTATGCAGCCGATCAAAGTACGAGCCGAAGTCGCGGATGATTATCGCTCTATCGATGTCGTTAATCTGAGCGCATTCGAGGGCGAGGCAGAAGCACAACTGGTGGATGAGTTACGTAAATCAGATGGATTTATCCCTGATTTGTCGCTGGTGGCGGAACTGAATGGCCGGGTGGTGGGGCACGTAGTGTTATCCAGGGTCAAGCTGAAGACCAGTCAGGGAAGCAGCGAAATACTGGCTTTGGGGCCGATGTCCGTGGTGCCATCGCAGTCGCATCGGGGTATCGGCTCGGAATTGATCGAAGCAGCCATCGCCCGTGCCAAACCGCTTTGCTACGCGGCGATTGTCGTGGCTGGTTACCCGGAGTATTACCAGCGTTTCGGTTTTAAGCCGGCGAAAGGCTGGGGGGTGAGCTGTAACCTGTCGATCCCGGATGACGCGCTGACAGCGATGGAACTGAAGGATGGCGTCTTGTCGGGTGGTGGCGAGGTTGAATACCCGGAGATGTTCAAGGCATTGTTTTAATACCGCTCGGGGACAGATTTAAAATCTGTCCCCGTACCGTAAGTTTCAGAGTAAGTCCCAGATATCATCAAAATCCCTGGGTTTGCGCATTGTCAGCGGTCTGTGCCGTTTTCGCTGTTCGATTTCGCCCAGTGATTCGAATTGAAATTGCGCGAAACTGCCGGTATTTTCAACCAGTTTAGTCAGTTTGACCCGAACGTCCTTGCCGTGACAGTTTGCTATGGCGGTATCGCCAGCCTTGAACGGTGGAGAGGGCAGCAGCAGGGTTGACCGTTGCTGGATCGCTGCGATTTCCGGCAGCAACAAACCGCGTGTATAGTCTCCGTCCTTGGCGCGGATTTTCCTGTCCGGTCGCGCCGCTATACCAACAGCGCCGGGTGACAGCATCTGTACACCCAGTTCGAGGCCCCGTTTCTCGGCAGATTTCAGCCAGCGAATAACCCCGAGGCGCCAGTGAAAAGTATCAGGGTCGCGTTCTTCCCGGATGCCGAGTAACTCACCCACCTGTGCCCGGGTTGTCTCCGGGTTATCCCACAACAGGCAGTAGCCACCGGCACTGACGTTCACCATTTTCCAGCTCTGTGCACACTGGTTGATATCGATCCCTATGCCACCGAGCGCGGCACGCGCAACCGCCCGTTCTGTGCGCGATGGCAGTTTTTCGCCTTCGATACGGTAATTCATCTCCCAGACGTCGGGCAGTTTACCTTCCTGATCCCTGAGCGTTGTGGCCTGAAAGTGTGCACGATCCTGGAACAGGGTGACGCCGGGTCCGATACCCAGGTCAGAACGGCATCCCGGTGCCAGCGAAGCGTCATTGAATGCGACTTCGCCACTGACAAAATAATGAATCGAGCTCAGTCCCATGGCGGCGATAACCTGCGAGTGTTCTTTGACCCGGGAAGAACGCCGTTTGGGCATCATCCCCCAGGCCAGCATGAGGCGGCGCAAGGTATTTGTTTTGATCTGCTGCCGGGGCGTTCCTGGCTTGGATTCTCGCTTTTTTATCAGCAACTTATGAATCTGTTCCGCCATCTTTCGAGTTGTCAGAAGCCGCCGGGTAGTGCGGATCTCGGCCCGGTCACGCAGCACCAGGTAGCTGGGTGGCTGGTCGGAATCCAGATTGACTGCAAACAGGGCATCCTCGGCTGCGTCGACCGCCAGCAGTTCGCTGCAGGGGGCCCATTCTTCCAGCGCATGATAAATTTCTTCCACTTCGCTGTGGCGAAGCCGGTACGGGCAGGCCAGTGCCAGCAACAGGATTTGCTTGTAGGCGTCGGTGATGGTGGACGGGTTCCGTTGCGGAGCGGTCTCATCGCACACTTTGCTTTTGTGCAAGCGATTGTCTTCTGCATAACGGTACAGTGAATGAACCTCCAGCCAGACTGAATCAGGGTAGGGTTCATACACTTGATAGGCTTTAAGCAACACCAGGCTCAACAGTTTGATGGAGCGATGTAGGGCTGTAATCAGCAGCTTTTTGTCCCTGCGTCCGATGCCGGCAATCTGCTCCATCACCAGCACCTTGTAGCCAGTGGCTAATGTGTGGGTGATTTCTCTTGACAGGTGGGCAACTTTGAGGCTGCTGTCAGCGAGTGGGAACGGCTGGCCGATAAAGTGTTTTTTCATGTTTTCGGTGACGTAATGCACCGGCTTGTGTAACAGTTCCAGCGTTTTGAAACGCTGTTGTGCAGGAATATCCTGGTGATTAAGGTCGATCAGGGCTTCATATAACAGCTTGGTGGTTTCGCCAATGTTGGCCATTGGCAGTGTACTGATCCAGCCTTTAACGCTGGCGGGATTGCTGTCAAATGATCCGCTCTTTGGTGCGGTTCGGTTAGGTACAGAAAGTTGCATGGAAGTCTCGTCCGCTGGGTTCTCGCATCGACAGGTCGGATCCTGGCTGTAGTCCGGTCACCCCTGTTTCCCAACGGAGCTATCGTCCGGCGTGGCAAAAACTGAACGCCTATGAAGGGTTAGCTTTTTACTTTATCGGGCGAACCAGGTTGTATTGATCATAAAAAATATTTATGCATGGTGAATAAAAAAATAAGAACTTGTTTCAGGCCATTAAAGGGGTGATTTAGACGCTTGTCCGGGGTGCTCGCGGACCAGCCGGGGCACCAGGTAGCCGGGTAATTGCCGGCGCATTTCTTCGACCAGTAGTCTGGCGTCCCGGTCGCTCACCGAAAAATGTGCCGCGCCCTGAACAGGGTCGAGCTGGTGCAGGTAGTATGGCAACACATCAGCCTCAAACAGTCTTTCGCTTAAATCAACCAGATCGCCGGGCCGATCGTTAATGCCGCGCAGCAAAACCGACTGATTCAATAAGGTGACTCCCGCCTGGCGCAGCTGCATCATGGCCCGGTCTACGTTCGCATCCAGCTCATTGGCATGGTTACTGTGAATTACCAGCACGATCTGCAGCCTTGTCGCAGACATCCATTCGAGTAATGATGGGTCAATGCGTTCCGGGAGCACGATGGGAAGCCGGCTGTGAATCCTCAGGCGCTTTACCCGGGTGATGGTTTCGACGCTGGATACCAGGCCAGCGAGCCGTGAGTCGGACAAGGTTAACGGGTCACCGCCGCTGAAAATGACTTCCCTGAGATCCGGCTGACGACGCAAGTAGTCGATCGTCTTGTCGTGTTCTCGCGTCGGGTTGGCGTCGTTGTAGGGGTAATGACGGCGGAAACAATACCGGCAATGAATCGCACAGGCACCTGTCAGGGTCAGCAACACTCTTCCCCGGTACTTGTGCAGTACGCCTGCTGTCGGCATTGTTTCCAGCTCGGCCAGTGGATCAGTGCTGTAGCCGGGCGCACTCTGGAGTTCTTCGCCCAGCGGAAGGATTTGTCTCAGCAGTGGGTCGTGAGGATCACCCTGGCGCATGCGTGTAATAAAACCGCGGGGTACGCGCAATTTGAACCCGGAGGATGCCCGTACGGCGACCGGTAACAGGCTCTTCGGCAGTCTGAGTTCGTGTAGTAGCTGTTCCGGTTCGGTAATTGCCTGGCTAAGCAGGGTTTGCCAGTGTGGTGGCTGTTGCAGGCGCAGGCTTCGGGTTATCATAGGCTCACAAATTTCCGGATATTAACTGTTAAAGGGTGCTCGATGGCGACCTATAGTACCAATGAATTCAAGGGCGGCCTGAAAATCATGCAGGATGGCGACCCCTGTTCCATTATTGAAAACGAGTTTGTTAAACCGGGCAAGGGCCAGGCTTTCAATCGCGTCAAGATTCGCAACCTGAAAACCGGGCGCGTGATCGAGCGTACCTTCAAATCGGGTGAAACCGTGGAAGCTGCCGACGTCATGGAAAGCGATATGCAGTATCTCTATAATGACGGTGAATTCTGGCATTTTATGGACCCGGAGAGCTACGAGCAGATTGCCGCCGATGCAACGGCCGTTGCCGATGCGTCAAAGTGGCTCAAAGAACAGGATATCTGCCAGGTGACTCTCTGGAACGGTGCACCGATCAGCGTAGTAACACCCAATTTTGTGATGCTGACAGTGACCGAAACAGATCCCGGTGTTCGTGGTGATACTTCCGGTGGTGGTGGCAAACCTGCAACACTGGAAACCGGTGCCGTGGTGCGTGTGCCCCTGTTTATCGATGTTGATGAGGTTGTCAAAGTCGATACCCGAACCGGCGAATACGTCGGCCGTGCCAAAGATTGACAGTGCCGACAACAACGATTGGCGACCCGGTGCCAGTCTCGAAGTAATCAAAATGCGCGCCACTTTGCTGGCGCGTATTCGTTCCTTCTTTGAGCAAAAAGGGGTGCTGGAAGTCGATACACCCGGTTTGTCCCGCTTCGGTAATACCGATCCTGCCATTGAGTCCTTTCGCAGTGGGTATCGGGGTCCGCACCGTGCAGACGGTTTGCCGCTGTATTTACACACCTCACCGGAATTCTTCATGAAACGTCTGCTGGCAGCCGGTTGTGGGCCGATCTACCAGTTGGCGCACGTGTTTCGGAATGGTGAGTCAGGCCGCAAGCATAACCCGGAGTTCATGATGCTGGAATGGTACCGTCCGGGGATGGACCATCACGCCTTGATGGATGAGATAGATGCATTGCTGGCGTTTACCCTGGAAGGTTTTTTCGACTACCGCCCGGCGAAGCGTATCAGTTACCGGCAGTGGTTCCTGGACGCGACGGGGCTTGATCCCTGGTCCGACAGCGTGTCGGCATTTCGGCAGTTCGCCGGGCAGCAGCTCGGGTCCCTGCCGGCCGGCATGGATGACGATGAACTGGATCCCTGGCTGGATCTTCTGGTGACACACTGGCTTGAGCCACGGCTTGCAGATCAGGCGTTGTTTGTCGTTGACTACCCGCCAAGCCAGGCGGCATTGGCACGTATACGGGAAGACTCGGTAGCGGTGGCGGAACGCTTCGAACTTTTCCTTAATGGTGTTGAGCTCGCCAATGGCTTTCACGAACTGACGGATGCCGGGCAACAGTGTCAGCGTTTTAAGAGCGAAAACAAGGTTCGTGAGCAGTCAGGACAGACAGCTGTCGACTATGACGAACACCTCGTTGCCGCGTTGCAATCGGGGTTGCCCGCGTGTTCCGGTGTCTCGATTGGCTTTGACCGGCTGGTGATGCTGGCGGCCGGCTTATCGGAACTCG
>CBFDBP010000137.1:0-8979 GCA_965603065.1 uncultured Gammaproteobacteria bacterium | reverse complement strand
GAGAAGGTCCTCTGGAGGAGAGGGTGCCCTGGGGTACAGGGTGAATTCGGCATGCAGACCGAAAATTATGCAACTAACAGGTAAACAAATAGAGTAAATCGCCGATACAGGCAGTTAGGATCATAATATCCTGCAAAAAGTCAAGAAAAACAGCGACTATGGGACTGAAGTCAAACGAACGGATCTCTGCAACGGGTACGAATTCCGTCTCCGCGGGGCTGGCGCTGCTCGATGAATTGCCACAATTGCATGCGTCTGTCCATCAATTGCTCGGGGTCTTGGCGGACGATAACATCGACAGAAATCGCCTGGCCGACATCATTGACCACTGCCCATCCCTGTCAGCAAAGCTCGTTGGCCTCGCCAACAGTGCGTACTTCGGACGCGCATCACCTATCAAGGGTCTTTCCGACGCCATTTTCGTGATCGGTTTCCGCACGGTAAGGAGCCTCGCCACCGCCACCGCCTTGCAGGCGCCGTTCGAAAATAACCGTTGCCCCGCCTTTCAATCCGGCCGTTTCTGGTTACATGCCGTGCTCACGGCCCATGTCGCCCGCGAACTCGCCAGAAATGCGGCACCCGATCTGTCGCTGAATCCCGAAGAGGCCTATCTCGCCGGCCTGCTGCACGGGATGGGCCTTTTAGCCCTGGCGCACCTGTTTCCCGATGAACTGAATGAGATACTCGAATCCGAGGGCCAGACACCTGGGTTGATGTCCGACCGGATCCGGGAAAAGTTTGGCGCGACGCACCGTTCCATGGGTGCGGCGTTGCTGAAACGCTGGCATTTACCGGATGCTTTTACCTGTACGACGGAGCACTACGCCGACCCGGACTACAAAGGGCCCTACTGGACCTTGTGCCGACTTATCGCCGTTGCACGCGAGTGGGCCGACCGGGTCATACACCAGGATAAATCAGACTGCTTTGATCCGGCCGGCTTGACCCTGCTGGGGATAACACCGGACAACGGCAAAGCCGTGGGCGACGCCTGCCTGGAGCAACTTGAAGCTTTCACGGAACTGGCTGAACTGATCTGCGGGGAAAAGCCGGCTTTCTGTGATCCCGAGACCGTTGCCCAGGCCGCTGTCGAGTTAAAAGACCGCCTGGTTGACACACTGGAGTCATTGTCTTCATTGAGCGCCCTCACCGACCTCACCATCCAGAACCGCAGCGACCATGAACTGCTGAATGGGGCGTTGAAGATACTGATGCAGAATCAGGATATGCAACATTGCTCCATCTTTCTGGAAAGAGATGGTCAACTGGTAAATGCCGCAGGCCTGAGTTGGGCGGAGCTGAATGCCTGTGTAGCGGAGAAGCCCTCAACCCCACCCCCTGCCCATCAATTTAAAACGGGTGAGGGTCTTATAGGCATTGCCGCAGAAACGGGAGAGATTCAGCATTGTCGGGATTGTTCGGTCGATCCGCGTTTCAAGCGCATGGACAGCGCAAATGATTACCAGCCAGGATCATTGATCAGCGTGCCCATCTTATTTCAGGAACAGATACTGGGCGTTTTGAATATTTCTCACCGCCAGGCCAACGTGTTCAGTGAATGGCACGAACGTTTTCTTTTTGTATTCTGCAACATGCTGGGGCAACTCATCACCTCAAACCGGCTGCTGAGAGACATGGAGCGTGAAATCGATAAGCAGACACAGGAACTAAAGCTCGCGCTGGAGCGAGCGGAATCCCTGAGCATTCTGGATGGACTCACCGGTGTGCATAACCGGCGCTATTTCATCAGCCAATTTGGCACCCTTATCGAGCATTGCGCACGCGGTGGCCACGAAATGGCCCTGCTTATGATTGATATCGATAATTTCAAGACCATCAACGATACCTATGGGCATCTGGAAGGTGACCGCATATTGAAAAGGGTCGCCGGCGTGCTGACACATTGCGCGAGGGGCGCGGACATTATCGCCCGCTTTGGCGGCGAAGAGTTTGTCATCGCCCTGCAGGACACGGATTGCGAAGGGGCTACTCAGGTGGCCACCCGCATACTGGAACAGATCAGGGGGCTGTCCTGCGGACAAGGAGAACATCGGCAGGGCATAACCGCCAGCATCGGCCTGACCTGTTATACCAAGACAGCCGATATGCCCATCAAGACACCGGAACAATGGATACACGAGGCTGATAGCGCTTTGTATCGCGCCAAGCGCTCAGGCAAAAACCGGATATCGGTACATGTGGCCGACGACCCGAAAAACAAGTCTTAACATGATTCGTTGAGGCCCGCCCGTACGGTGTCTAATCGGCAGCCGCACGCGCAATCGCCTGTAGTGCTTCCCTGTCATAGCGATAAAGGTCCTCGGCCACCTTGTATAACAAATGGCCGCGTTTAAATTCCGCGACGATGCGACTGACCGTTTCCACCGAGATCCCCACAATTGCAGCCATATCCTCGCGGCCCAGTAATGCGATGTCACCATTGGGGTCTGCCGACAATTCCCCCTGCATCAGTAACAGATGTGCGATCCGCTCCCTGGCCGGTCCGGCACCCAGTGCAATAATCCATTCGTCTGCACGGTCCAGATGATCCTGAAGATGCTGCCGAATCTGATTACATAACTCCGGATGTTTTGACTGCAGCTCTTCGACCGTTGCCAGCGGAATGCGGCAGGCATCGACTTTGTTGACGGTCACCGCGGTATGGCGATAACCCTCCAGCCCATCCAGCAGTTCCAGGCCGATCGATGCCCTCGGGCCAAGCATGCGCACGATGCGTCGCGTGCCATCGTCTGAGTAATGCAACAGTTTTACCAGCCCCTGGCGTATGGAATAAATAACCCTGTCATTGCCACCGATCTCATACAGGGTCACGCCGGGCGCAAAAATAAAATGGTCAATCGGCTGCAGGATATCGTCGAAGGCCGATTCGGGCAGGTCTGAAAACAACATCAGCTTGCGGATGTGACAGTGGGCGCAGCCTGCACGTCCCAGCCACTCCATATTGGTGCAATTGGATCTTCTGAGTACTTTAGTCATACAGAAAAGCTTACCGGAAAACATGATTTTCGTTGCAAATAATGTCTTTTTTCAACGCGAAAAGATAGCGTCGATTCTCAGCGAAACGCTCATCGACTCGATGCTCATCTTGTCTTTTACCGCTTCTCAAAAACACAGACCGCTATACCGTGCCAGGCTGGGGAATAGCGGCGAGCGACTGGGGATGTACCCTGATACTAAATTACTTCGGCAAAAGAAGCAGCAGAGCTGATGCATTTACATCTCCCTCAGGACTTGCACTTGCGCCAGATGAACGGTTTCCCGGCTCAGGACTGACTGGCATCCGTGGTCTCGATCTGAGCGTAATACTGCCGTCGGAATTGCCCGAGAATCGCTTCGCTGTTGCGACTTTCGTGACCCAGTAAATTCAGTGCAGAACGTGCAAGCTCCAGGCTCGCGGATAAATTCTCTGAAACTGTAACTTTGACCCCAAGCTGATGTAATATCCGACATTGTTCCAGGTCACCCCCCCGAGCCAGTATTACAGTACCCGGATGCAACTGCCGCAGTGTCGACACCGCCTGCTCGGTAGCCTCGAAGTCGTCGAGCGTTACAATCACAAGTCCCGTCTCATCGGCTCCCGCCAGTTTCAGGATCTCCGGTTTCTGTGTGTCGCCAAAAAAAACCGGGCGCCCCCCTTGCCGCTCAGCGGCCACCAGAGAAGGACTATGATCTACCGCAACGTAAGGTAGTTTTGCAATCTCCAGGATCTGACCGATACGATGACCCACCCGACCGAAGCCCAGAATAACGATTGGAGCTGAAGGCATTTTCTCCTCGACCACTACCGTACCGCGATCTTGCCAACGGGCAAGCCGTTGCGCCAATCGGGCGATTGGCGGCGTGGCGAGCATGCTGAGCAGCACCACGACCAGCAGCTGTTGAAACAACGCCTCATCCAGAAGGTTTGTCTGACGGGCCAGTGCGAACAGCACCAGGGCGAATTCGCCACTTTGCGCAAGAATCAAGGCAACTGCGAGGCCGGTTTTTTTCCCCAGTCCAAAAACGCCTGCAAGCCCCCACATCACGGCGACTTTGCCAAGCATAAGAGCCACCACCAAGGACACTGAAACAACGGGATGCGCGAGGAAATAATCCAGGTTGAGCGACATACCCATCGACATGAAAAACAGGCCAAGCAGAAGTCCGCGAAAGGGTTGAATTTCCGCCATGACCTGATGACGGTATGCCGATTCGGCAATGAGTAAACCCGCGATAAATGCCCCCATGGCCATGGACAGTCCAACGTGCTCGGTTACCGCTGCTGTACCCAGCACCAGCAGCACCGCTGATGCCGTGAATATCTCCGGGACCTCAGAGCGAGCCACCCAGTGCAGAACGGGATGGAAAAAGTAACGCCCGGCGAGAATGACAAGCACCAGAATCACCACGGCCTCGAGAAAGGCGAACACGATGTCTTCGCCAACGCTCAAATCCGGAAACACCAGGAGAGATACCAGGGCCAGAAGCGGTACGACGGCCAGATCCTGCAGCAGGAGTACGGCGACAGACGTTCGGCCATACTCCGTGGCCAGCATTTTCTGTTCGTTCAATAGCTGAAGTACGAACGCCGTCGAGGAAAGCGCCAGCGCCGGTCCAATCAGGATGGCTGAGCGCAGGGAAATACCCAATAGATAATAGACAACTGCGGTGACCAATAAGCCTGTAACAAGCACCTGAAGGCTTCCAAGACCGAACACCAGGCGCCGCATCAGCCAGAGCCGCGACGGTTTGAGCTCGATTGCGACGACAAACAGCAGAAGCACAACCCCGAACTCGGCAAAATGCCCGATCGCGCTTACGTTATCGATCAGGCCCAGACCCGTCGGCCCTACCAGGATTCCGGCCATCAAGAGGCCGGGGACAGCACCCATGCCAAGGGCTCGAAACAAGGGCACAGCGGCGATCGCCGCTGTCAGCAGGATAATGGTATCGGTCAGGTAATCGGGGCTCACGTCTTTCGGTGACTTTCGATTTACTCAGGTCCCTGTGTCACGGCATGGGAGATGGATGGGTAAACACGTAGTCGTTACCCTTCACCGGCGTATGACAGGAAAAACACTCCTGCACGAATGACGCATCGTCTCCATAGGGTTTCTGATCGAGGCCTTTCCAGCGCGCAAAACCCCAGCCACCAGTGTCCCGGTATTGATTACCATCCTTGAACATGAATTCGGCATGCACAAATTCACCGGGCACGGTGGCCTTTTCCCATTTTGGATGCACGGCATCTTTCCACACCAGCTTGCCTAGGATACTGCCATCGGGCCAGGGTTTGGTTTCACCGGCTCTCGCCGCTTTCATGGCAATATCGTTGCCCAGAATGACCCTGAGCGTCTTGTTGTCTTCTCTGTGTGAAGAACCGATCACATCCCAGTTTTTATATCCCTCCGGTAGTGCGATGCCATTAGGCGCGGGCAACACGCCAGTCTCGGCGAGTACTGCGCCACTGCAAGCGATTAAACCGATCATTGCATTCCTAATCCGATTGACCATCTCTTACCCCCTACCCGTTGTATGTTTCACCAATACCGGTAACGCCTTGGTTTGCAGTATATAGTCAAACAACCGTTTGTGGTTTACCTGTCAACGATGTCAGGTCGGGATTACTCGCGCCTGGCGCGGCTTGTCAAACCGATGGGTTCTCTTGATTTCGAGTCCGAGACTGGCCTGTTTCAGCACATCTCAGCCAGGCTTAGGTAACACGCCATCTTGCTGTATTTTATACATTTTCACGTTTTCTTTGTCTCACCGAATCGCTCCCGGATTCACACCATCGCAAAGTTGAAGGCACTAAACTCGGGCTTCGCCCTTCCATGGCCGGCAGCGGGTGATTTTCTGGTGGTGACTTAGCGGAAACTCAGGGCGAAGATTCTTCCTACAAATATTTACAACCTATTGTAATAAAACTTTTTTATTTGGATTCATGGATCGTGATTGGGTGATCCCTGATCACATCGATAAAAATCTTGCCAAAGCGCGTCAGCTTCTGTTCGCCGACACCGCTGATCGTGCCCAGGGTATCCTCATCCATGGGCCGTTGAACCGCCATTTCCCGCAAGGTGCTATCGTGGAAAATGACATAAGGCGGTACACCCTGCTCCCGGGCCAGGTGCAGACGGCGGGTGCGCAGTGCTTCGAACAGGGGCTGGTCGCAGGTACGCAGTTCAACGGCTGTTTTCACTTTTTTCTGTTTGGTCTTTTTGCCTGCCTTGACTAAATGGCGCAGCTGTAATTCTGTTTCCCCGCGCAATAAAGGACGGGCCTTTTCGGTCAAGAGCAGAGCACCGTGACCTTGCGGGTCGATATCGAGATAGGCCTGAGCAATCAACTGGCGCATGATGTTGCGCCATTCCGGCGCGCTGTGTTCCTTACCGATAGCAAAAGTACTTAGCCGGTCGTGGCGGTTATTCCGAATACGCGGGTCATCCTTGCCGCTCAGCACGTCGATAACATAATTGACACCGAAGCGCTGGCCGGTGCGATAGACGCAGGAAAGCGCCTTTCGTGCCGCCTCAGTGCCATTCCAGGTAACGGGTGGTTGAAGACAGGTATCACAATTTCCGCAAGCTGTGGCTGGTGTTTCACCGAAATAGCTCAGCAGCGCCTGGCGACGACAACTGGTCAGCTCGCAGAGTCCCAGCATGGTTTCCAGCTTGTGGTGTGCGACACGTTTAAACTGTTCGTCGGCATCCGATTCACTCATCATCTGCCGCAACATGATCACATCCTGCAGATTATAGGCCATCCAGGCATTGGCGGGCTGACCGTCGCGGCCGGCACGCCCGGTTTCCTGGTAATATGCTTCGATGCTTTTCGGCAGATTGAGATGGGCAACAAAGCGAACATCCGGTTTATCGATGCCCATGCCGAATGCGATGGTGGCGACAATGATCACGCCGTCTTCACGCAGGAAACGCGCCTGGTGTTCACGTCGCAGCCGCTCCGGCATTCCGGCATGATAAGGCAAGGCCTGTCTGCCTTTGCCGCTGAGCCAGGCCGCCACCTGGTCCACCTTGTTGCGTGAAAGACAATAGACAATCCCTGCATCCTGCGGATGTTCGCATTCAATGAAACGCCACAAACGCTCGCGCGGGTTTTGCCCTTCACTGATTGCATAGCGGATATTGGGACGATCGAAGCTGTTAACAAAAACCGCTGCCTGTTGCAGCTTGAGCTGCTCGATAATCTCGGCACGGGTGCGCTGATCAGCGGTAGCGGTCAAGGCAATGCGCGGAACACCGGGAAACCGCTCCTGAAGAACAGAGAGCTGCTGGTATTCCTTGCGGAAATCGTGCCCCCATTGCGACACGCAGTGCGCTTCATCGACGGCGAACAACGCTGGCCGGGTACGCGTCAACAGATCCAGCATGCGTTGCGTCAAGAGGCGCTCGGGTGCTATGTATAAAAGATCCAACTCGCCGTCAAGCAGGGCCTGCTCGGTAGCCCGCTGTGTATTGCTGTCTTGCGAGGAATTAAGAAATGCTGCCTGCAGACCGAGTTGCCTCAGCGCATCCACCTGGTCCTGCATCAAGGCAATCAAGGGGGAAATAACTATCCCCACACCGGCGCGTACAAGCGCCGGAATCTGATAACAGAGCGACTTGCCGCCACCGGTGGGCATCAACACCATGGCATCCCGGCCATCGAGCAAGGCCTGAATAATCTCCGCCTGGTGGTGACGGAAATCGTGATAGCCGAAGGTGTTTTGCAGTATTTGACGCGCGTTTTCCATAAGCCGTCAGTTAGGACCTGTTAACACGATAAAGGCGATTCCCTGATTTCATTGTTTCTCTGAATCGAATACCAGTCCGCGCTGAACGACCTTAAACGCGCGGCTACTGCCAGCCAATCACTTCGTATCCGCGGTCACGCAGACATTTTTGCACAAAGTTCCTGTACACGGGCGAGGTCTGTCCGGAATCCATGGCACCCCGCACCGTGCCCGCAGCTGCCCCCGCCGCCGCGCCGGCCAGGGCTCGCTCACCAGCATCATTTCCCCGTACCAGACCCCAGGCGCCGGCAGATGCCCCGCCGATGGCGGCGCCACCCGCCGCCTGTCCGGCCACCTTGCCATCCCTGGTCTCGACAACACCGGAGCTACTGGCCAGCTGTCGGCACTCGGCGATATCCCTGTCGGCTGCCACCTGGCCGACCTGTTTCAGGTGATTATTGGGATAGAGGACCGGATTCGGCGTCCCCGCACAGCCGACATACAACACACAGACGGCAAATAGGGACAGTCTACTGCGCGTGAATCCTTTCAGCCGCTCAAAACAGCTTCTTTTCTCATTCATAGAACTCCCCATGTGTTTGATAGTGCAGGATAATCACAAAAACCAAACACCCCGGGTCGTGAGGACAACAAGCTGGCGCACCGGGACTAAGCGTAATGGTAGAATTATGGCATATTTGCTGTGGCGATCAGCGGTTCTTTTTTCCCTTTTAACAAGCCGAAGACAATTCTTATGAAACCTGAATCTAGATGCATGGCACTGCCGACCGCGGTAACCCTGGTGGTATTGTTTCTGCTGACGCCCTGTCTGCTCAGGGGTGAACAGATTAACGCTGTCGACAAAACAGTGCAGCACCTGGTCAGCCATGTATCCGGGTCCGGTCTGACTTTTATTCGCAACACCGATAAATATACATCAGTTGAAGCAGCCGAACACATGAATAACAAATACCGGCATTTCAGGGAGGATATCAAAACCGCCGAGGACTTTATCGAACGGTGCGCAAGCAAGAGCCTGCTGAGCGGAAAACCCTACCTCGTCATCAATGAACAGGGTAAACAAGTCAGGACCAGCGAATGGCTCCTGGCCGAGCTGGCAGATTACCGCGCCCGGAACACAGGAACATCACGGTGAATGGCTGCCAGACGTTACCAATCCAAATGGAAGTAAACAGACATCCTGCTCCAGGATACGCCATACCGCAGGGCACCCTCTGCCCCAGGGG
>CBFDBP010000136.1:0-8995 GCA_965603065.1 uncultured Gammaproteobacteria bacterium | reverse complement strand
GCGAAAGAATCGGATGGGTTTCATCAACCTTTTCCTGCCGTACCCGTGGATTCATGTGCGTAGTAAGCGAGGCATTCCGATTCCCGTCCGCGCACAACGCGCTGACCTGCCAGCGGGCCTCGAATTTCAGTCACGACCGTGTGTTGGCTTTCATGGTGCTGGGCATCATAAGAATATATCACCACCCAGTCCCTGGTGCGTTGCAACTGGTGGGCACGGGCGGTGTTGGAATAAAGTGCCGTGAAATGCCATCCGCCTCTGGTCACGTGCATGATGGCCAACCATGCCCCACCCTCCGGGTTAAAACGCTTCGGTGCAATGGTCGGTAATTCACCGGCTTCCGCCTTTTCCCGATAGAGACGATCGATCTGCAACAGCAGGCTTACCGGTGCCTCGGCCACCGGCTCGTGTGCCCGGGTTTCAGGTCGACGACAACCCAGTACCTGGGCAAGCCAGGCCTGAACCATCGCGACTTTATTGGTACTGAAACCAGGAATTTTTTCCAAACGCCTGTTATACGCTGCCACTTCAAGCGCTTCCAGGCTATGGATATGCAGCGTGTCTATGATTCGGTGCGCTAATGTGGAGCCCACACCCGGTATCTGCTTGAACAATGCCACCGGATCATGGCCGCCACGTAAACTCTCCAGGCGACTCATACGGCCCATAGCCACGTATTCATAAATCGAACGGGCAATTCCTTCGCCGATTCCAGGAAGCGCAATCAACCCGTGCAGCCCTTTTTGTTCAACAATCTCGCTGATGGGTTCATCAAGATTGACGACCGTGCTGGCCGCCCGTTGATACGCATTCACACGAAACGGGCCGGCACCCTGCTCTTCGAGCAAAGTGGCGATCTCGCGTAAACTGTCTGCAATCTCCTGGTTGATTGACACGGCACTTCAGCCCAGCAGGCGCTGGCATGCCGCAGTACGATGTCCGGTAATTCGATTACGCATCCAGCCCGATACTCACACAAAAATGTTTATGCACGTTGTGTACATCCAGTGGCGATTCAGTATTGAAGTACACCTTCCACTGATTCGGGCTCGATTCTTCCTGAAAATTGGACAAGAGCGTATCGAAGGAATGATCGTCGATATATTCCTTGGAAAATATTTTCCATTCCGCCTTGTTGACATAAGCCTCGATTCGGGCATCCCAGATATAACCGATTTTTTTAAAATAGGTTTCTTTTCCAAAATCTTCCAGATGAGCCATAGTTCACCTCTCTCGGCCTGTTTTCACAGTTTCGGCTTGCTACTTGAGATTAACTGATGCCGCCCGCCATGGCTACAGATCATGCAACGTACGGAATTGGCACGATTTTCGCAGACTGTCGACTGTTACTCGCCACGGCGAGCAGGAGTGCCGGTTCGCGGCTGACGCGCCAGAATACTGTGTCAGGCGAGAAGAAACCTGAACCCGGCTCGATATCCCTCCCCAGGTTTTCCAGATACTGCCTGAACCGGTCGCCGTTGCCGGGACCAGGTGATGGGCTCACGGGCACAACACCGACCGTAATACGTCGACCTGCGGCTGATTCCAATCAGCGTCGGCCCCCTCATGAATGCCCTGCTCGCACGGTTCGTAGGCACGCTTCTCAATCGCGGTGCGATGACGGCTGACCAGATCCTCTACACAACCGTGGAAAGCTTCCCAGGCAGGCACTGCCCCGGGACGTGCCGCGTGGATCAAACGAATGGCCCCCTCGGGTGAATAACCCTCGGCCAGGACAAGATAAGCCAGTACCGTTAATGGGCTGCGTCCCAGACCCGCCGTGCAGTGAACATAGATACGGTGCCCTTGTGCCCTGAGCGCCGCCAGCTCGGCAACCGCCCGCGGTAAACCCCGGTCAAACGCTTTACGGCAGGTTTGGTGTACGTTACCGACATCCGGGGTGTATTACTGGTATGAAAATGTGTGTTTTAATTCCTCCGAACAAAACCCTGGGAGGTTGGGTATGGCACAGGCGATGCGTTGTGAACTGATCACCTGGTCGGAAGTTCAGCGATTGTGCCGACAGCTTGCACGACTGGTCCGTAAATCGAATTATCGCCCTGCCGCAGTCGTCGCCATTGGCCGTGGCGGCCTGGTACCGGCGAGGCTGGTGTGTGACTACCTGGGTATCATGGCGTTGGCCACGATCCGGATCGAGCATTACCTGGCAGGTTCCTCGAAACAGGCGCATGCCGTTATCCGCTACCCGCTTTGTACCGGAATAGAGGGCCTGGACGTGTTGCTTATCGATGATGTAAACGATGGCGGCGAAACCCTGGAAACCGCCCTGCAGCACTTGCAGTCATTCAGCCCACGCCGGATCAGGACGGCGGTGATGCACCAGAAAGCCACAACACATGTTGCCGTTGATTATTACGCCAAAAAGATCATCAAGTGGCGCTGGCTGATCTACCCATGGGCGGTTCAGGAAGATTTGTCCAGTTTTCTCCAGCATCTGTCACCGACACCGGGGTCGCTGGAAGAGGCGCAGCAACGCCTGGCCGAACAGTTCGGCGTACGGATTTCGCGGCACAACCTCGCGGCGGTGTATGCATTTATGGACAGGTAATGACAGAAACACAGTCATGTCAGCAGCACGGCAATAATGCCGGTCAGAAAGATTCCATCAAAGGTGCCGGCCCCGCCGATCGAGACGACCCGCACTCCCATTGCTCGAATATCTGCCAGGTGCAGGATGTCGGCGCCCAGCAGGACGCCGAGCACCCCGCTGGAAAAGGCGAGCGGCGCCGCATTCGCGGGTTCAAGGAGCAGGGCCGTGATCACTGCCACCAGCGGCGCGATGAGAACCGGCATACCGATACCGATACCGGAAATCGGACGGCTGAATACATAGCTGACCGCGGTGACAATCAGCAGGGCTGGCAGCAGGTCGAACGGGTTGACCAGTTGCCTGGCAAGCAGGTTCAGGCTAAGGCCTACCGGGATGATGCAGCCCCCCAGGTTGATCGCGAGGATCGTTTTCCCCGTATACCCTGGTGCACCGGGCTGCCAGAGCCGGCCCCAGGGTGGGATGTCCGGTGGTAGCCGTGACGGGGGAGTACCCTTGATGGTGGTCAACGGAATATTGATACTGCTGCCGAATAATGCGCCCAGCACCAGTAACAGCGCCCCCCGGGGCGACAGCCCGAGCTTCTGAAATGCGATGGACAGCACTTCCAACTGAATGATCGTCACCAGGAAGACCACGAGGAAGAGTAACAGCAGCAGATAACGTGGGGCCATACTAACGGTATTTCACGCAATTGCGCGTTCAGGTTTCAGATTTCGCGCCGCAGGTCTTCTGCGCGAAACGAATCCGTGAATTTCGTATCGCGGTCATGGATGAGGTACCGGCATCCCTCAAACTTCTACTGTAGACCAAGTTACTTCCTATGTTATCGACTACGACTGAATAATACTGCACCTTCTCCTATGGGCGACGAATTCGTCATGATTACCTGATAACCGACAAACAAGACGCTCTAGTTACTGTGCGAATTTCCGATTTGATGGAATGCGTACCATTTACCACAGGATACACCAGTTGCCCGTAGCAGCCTGAGCAACAGGTATATGCTTGCGGGGCATAAACAGCTCCCCTTCTCGCGATCACTAATGACAAGAACCAGGCCGGTCTGTATGGTTTTCATGTACGAAAGACGCCGAATACAGCCTGGAGATTATGTGTGCAATGCACGTCCGTGTTTTTTTGTTAATGGTGCTTTTACCGTTCGCATCGGCACAGGCGGATGCGCAAAAGGAGGCCGGAACCATGCCCGATCCACGTATCGATGAAGCCATCGTGTTGATGAATAACTTCGCGGACCGCACCGGGCTTGCATCCAAACAGCCCCGGCGGCGCTACCTGTGGACGGACGCCTTCGCGGTCTGCAACTATATCGGCCTGGCGCGCGCCAGCGGCGAGCAAGGCTACGCGGAAAGCGCACTGCAACTGGTCAACCAGGTGCATCACACACTCGGCCGTCATCGGAACGATGACCGGCGCTCGGGGTGGATCAGCGGGCTGAGTGAGCACGATGGTGAACGGCATCCAACCTGGGGCGGGCTGCGCATAGGTAAAGACTTGCCGGAACGAGGTCCCCGCTCGCCCTTCGACGAACGTCTGGAGTGGGACCGCGATGGCCAGTACTTCCACTATCTGACGAAGTGGATGCATGCACTCGACCAGGTCACGCGGTCCACGCAACAACCCCGTTTCAACGCCTGGGCGCGCGAGCTAGCCCGCAGCGCATTCGAGGCCTTCACCTACCTGCCCTCTCCCACATCGGAGCCCCGCAGGATGCACTGGAAGATGAGCATCGACCTGGCACGTGCACTGGTCCCGTCCATGGGGCAGCATGACCCGCTGGATGGCTACATCAGCAGCCTGCAGCTACGTGCCACTGCTGCCGCGCTGCCGCAACCGGCCACCGGGCCGAATCTCGAGGATGAAAGCCGCCAGTACGCGGCGATGCTCAAACGGGGCGAATTAGCCACCGCCGATCCGCTTGGCCTGGGCGGCCTGTTGATCGATGCATACCGCGTGCAACAGCTCATGCAACAGGGCGCACTGCCGGATGCACAACTGCTCGACCGGTTACTCGATGCGGCGCTCACCGGCCTGCAGCACTACATTCAACGCGGTGAACTGCAACTGCCGGCCAAACACCGACTCGCGTTTCGCGAACTCGGCCTTGCAATCGGACTGCATGCCATGGAACGCATGCACCAGGCGGCTGACCACGAAAGCGAGCACGCCGCCACCAGTCCCTGGCGGCGCGCACAGCTGCAGGCGCTCATGCAGTACCTGCCCTTGCGCGACGAAATCGAGGCAATCTGGCGCGACCCCGAACAGCGAAGCGCCGCCACCTGGACAGAGCACCAGGATATCAACGAAGTGATGCTGGCGACAAGTCTTGCACCGGACGGGTTTCTGGTACTGTTGCCGACCGATGACTGAAATTTAGAAACTCCCGGGCAGCGTAGCCTGGGTGCAGTAGCTAGAGCTGCGGTGTGTAGCATTAGGGCTGCGGAAAAAATAAATTGCCCAGAATTCGCTTGTGGCTACCAAAAACATCGTACGTTCTGACTTCGTTGACTGTTTCGCCACGACTATCGTACGGTCACGGCATGAGAACTATTGCCCTCCTCGTGCCTCTGCGGCACACGATGATAGCGCCACACCCGGTAGGGTCAAGGACCGGTCCCGGGGGTGCCCGGACAGCAGTAAAGTTACCGAAGGCACCTGATCCATGGCGTGACAGGTTTCGGCCCGTCACGCTTTTTTTCCGGGTAGCGACGAGTCAGATACGAATCTGAGAAGAAGTGCGTGATTGAGTACGTTGAAATGGTCTACAATGGACGGCAGCTGGATTCCTGCATCAGCCTGGCAGATCTGTTGGCAGGATAAACAGGGCGGGTTCGCAAAATGTAACCGCGCAGCCAATCGATACCGCTCACTTCCTGATATAGAACATGACGACACTGGTACAGGCTCCGTCCGCAAAACAGCTGACGCCGTGGAAGCTTCCGACGGTGCTGTTCCTGCTCTCCTTCGCCACCGTGGTGTTTACCATCGCCCTGTTCCGGCTGCTCACCTTCTTCATCATGCCGTCCCTGTTTTTCGATCTGCTGTTTATCGGATTCCCCTTGGGCGCACTGGCAGGCGCCTATTTCTTTCGTATCAGCAGGCAGTCGTTTCTGAAAACATTGTGGTTCCTGCAGGCTGCGATGATTTTTTCTGTCTTCGCCATGCTGGCCTGCAAGCATTTCGATTACCTGCGGGCGCATCTGTTCGACGTACAGTTGCAACGACTGTTTGTCCAGATGCTCGCCTTTACGCTGTTTTTTCTGCCGTTTTTTATCGCCTACGGATTGAGCGAGTATATCGGTTACCAGATTGGCCGAACACACCTCAGGGGCCGCATGCCAGTGGTCTATGCGATTTACCTGTTTGGTGCAGCAGGCGCCTATCTTTTCGCCGAGTTCATGTTTCCGCTGCTGGGGGCCACGCCTCTTCTGGGCATCCCGTTTCTTCTGGTCGCTGTGGCGATGTGGATGCTTGCACCGCCACGTCCTGTGCGCCGGATTTTACTGCTCCAGCAGATTGCAGTACTGGCGCTTCTCTTGGTACCCCAGCTCGAAGGGGGCTTCCTGAAGCTCTACAAGGGCAACAGCATCCAGTCGACTCATGCCTATGCCGACATGGGCTTCGAGACCATTCACCAGAAATGGGGCCGATACAGCCTCATCGAAATCATGCAGGCACCTGATCGGGTCGGTTATATCGGATTTTATAACGACATTATCCAGTGGCGATTTGCACCGGGGAACGGTTTTTTCTCGCATTCCCTGGGCATGCTTCCGCTTGAGCTGGCGCCACCGGGGGGGCGTGTCGCCATTATCGGCGCAGGCGCGGGTCGCCAGGTGCAATATGCTCGCAAATTGGGACACGATTTCGAACAGATTCTGGCCATTGAAATCGAGCCGGCAGTCATCGATGCCGTGCGCGGCAGTCTCGCCGACCGATTCGACCACGTATATGAGGACAGTCGTGTGCAACTGGTCAACCGTGAGGCGCGCAGCTACATGGAGGGTACCGACCAACGTTTCGACCTCATCTACCTCCCCAGTGTGGGCGGCTATCCGCAGATGATGCTGGAACCGGGCAACATGATCCGAACCATCGAAGCATACAAGACACTCAGTGAGCACTTGACGGAACGGGGGGTACTGGCCATCTGGTACCCCTCGGTGCTCGACCCCCGCACCATTCTGACCGAGCAGTACATGCATACACTCGAGACCCCCGAAATCGGTCTGCGGGTACGGTCCTACCGCAATGGCGGAGAATTCCTGATTCTTGCGGCGAAGCGGAACGATGTCCTGCCGGGCCTTCAATCGGTTCAGGAATTCTATCTTAAGCCGGCTGCCGCCAGGTTCGGAAAAAGTTTTGCGTCCTTCTTCGTCGACAGCCCCGTTGAAGTGGAAAAAACCTGGGATGATTCAACATTCAGACCCATCAGGGATAATCAACCGTTTCTGGCCGGCAATGTGCAACACATTTTTTCCCTGCAACAGGTGGGCACTCTGTTCGCCCTGGTCGGCGGCCTGTTGCTTGCATTTGCCGGGCTGTTGCTGGTGCTGTTGAGAAAAAAGGGCAACCCAGGCATCCCCGGCAGGTCTTTTCCGCAGCTGGTACTGATCAGCCTGTTCGTGGGCGCCAACTTCCTGGTGATGGAACACTACCTGATTCTGGCTCTGTTCAAAAAACTGTATGTCTATCGCGATGCCCTGGTACTGGGCGCGATAAGCTTCTTGATCATTTCCGGTCTCGGCAGTACGTTCATCACGCCACGTCTGCGACCGCTGTTTCAGTTCATTGGCGGACTCTTTATCCTGCTGTTGCTACTCTTTCACGACAGTCTGTCCCCGTGGGCGAATCTTGCCCTGCTCGCGCCTGTGGCGTTCGTCACCGGCAGTTTCTTTCCCGCCCTGTTTGAAGCGGCTGCTGAAAATCCACTCGGTGTCTTTGCTGCTGATTCCATCGGTGCAGCTATTGGCTCTATGGCCTCGTTCTTTATTCCTATCGTCTTCGGCTTCAACTGGTTTTTCGTGTTTGCAACCGTCATGTTCTGGGCGACGGCGTTCGTCACCTTCCTGTTTTTTCGCAACCTGGACACTGTCCCTGCGCAGGCAGCTGCGGGCTAAGATCATGGGTTCTATCGTCGCTTGTGCAGCAACGCAAGAAAAACAGAGGAAATCTATCCTACACACGGTATAGCGAAGTTCGGCGGCCACGTGGTAATGAAACATAACAACAGCACCCAGTTAACACGCTTCTGCTGGATGGTCTTTCCCAACGCATCAAGACAGTCATGGGGACTCCTTCGGGGACGATAACCGTAGCTACAGTCTTCGAACATCGACTCGAAAATGGGTTCCAACACACGCTTCGTGGCCAGTTCCACTATCTTATCTTCGAAGCTACTGATCCCCAGTGGGCGCCCCTTCTCACTGCCTGGCTTCGGAATGTAACTCCGTCGCTTTGCTTGTGGACGATATCCCATCCGTCTCAGACGGGCCGACAAATCCTGTAGATTTATCTCCAGATCTTCCGCATACATCGACTTCGTGACCTGATCAATCCCCATCGCCTTATTGGCTTTGAGAGCATGATAACTTTCTCGAAGATTATCGATATCCGCGATGTGGTGATACAGTGACGTAAACACCAAATCTGGGTGCGCTTTCGCCTTTATACCTATCCGTGATCGGTTTGTGCTCACAGTAATTTCACGCCTTGTATCGTGTCTGTGTTTCTCTTTTCACGGGTGTTTGAGTGCGGGAACTTTCACTCCACGGGGATTAGCCGCTTCATCGCTAAACCAGTTCCCGTCCCACTACAGGGAGGTCATCTGAACATCTTCTATCACGTTGAATGTTCATACTCGGGTTCCTTCCCAAGAACCGCCCTGTATGCCAGGTTTGCTCCATTATCGTCGTTGGCTCGATGCTGTCTAAGACCCCGGGGGCTCGAGAGCCGCTCTCCTGTTTCGCGTACTCTCGCTTGGCCTGCTCGCTAGTCAAAACGATCGGCAGTCTCCCAATCTTTCCCGATCTCGGGGCTACGGTTCAGATTCAGGGCGCACACCCTTCACCTCGCTCAACTCTCGCTGTAAACTCAGCGATACCGGGCGGCTGGATCGACCTTACCCGGAGAGGCTTTGATTTGCTTGCTACGACATATCACTTCCTCTTCAATAATGGCTCAGAGCCTGGTTAACTGACTACACGACATAGGAATAATGATAAAAGCGAGGTAGTAAGTTGTTTGTTCATGGTAGAGGACCTCTAGTGAATGGGCTTGATATACAAATACACCACTTCATCATCGGCCAATTTAGTAGGCTAGTGAGCTTGTCCAGGATGGAATGTGGAATCGATCACAACCTTCAGTATTTGAATATAATAATTATGCCCTTACGACGCGCTG
>CBFDBP010000135.1:0-9034 GCA_965603065.1 uncultured Gammaproteobacteria bacterium | reverse complement strand
GGCCCAAGGTAGATAAATGCAAATTAGGCGGCCAATAAATTATCAATTTCAACTTCAGACTCAAGCCAATCGTGCTCCGGACTGCCGCCTAGAAAAGCCCGATGTTCTGCACGGAAGTAGGCGGCCTCGGCGATCATATGCTGCCGCTCTTCTGGTGTGACTGTACTCTCCACGGTCTTGGTTGAAACCCTCTCGCCTGTTTTGGACTCGCCTGAACTTATTGCAGCCTTCTTAAATTTCATAATCTGTTCTCCTGTCTGATTGATTTCTCATCCACAGGCTGACAGAAACATCAGCCTGGTCAAATTCAACGAGTTCTGTCATTGCCCAGGAAATCCCTGGATTCCTTTCTGGACTTCTTCGCAGCCTTCTTTTCTTTCGGCGTCATGGCCGGTTTCTTCTTGTCTTCCCTTTGACTTCTTCGCTCTTTCGTCATGGTATCCGCTCCAGATAATTAATGGGTGATCTTCAGGCCAACTACTACCAGACCTGGCTGCCTGAGCCGGGTCGATGATGTCCTGACGAGGTTTTGCAGCGTGCTGAACGCCGAGAGAAGGTTGTTAGTCTTTAACGAGCCGGGGATTACCGGTTACCTGCAGAGAGAAACCGCAAGGCAGCGTGGAACATGCTTGATTTTAGCACACAAATCAAATGACTTCCTGGTTAGTTTAAGACACACGAAAACGAGGTCTGAGAATGTATGTCTCAGCCCGGAGTCTATCCAGCAACTACACCCGAACGTCCATACCGCTGAAATAGCCTGTGGCCCGTAACATGACCGGAAGGAACATTACCAGAAACAGAAACTGGTTCGGCACATGGGCCATGATTGCCAGAGCCGCCTCTCCGTCATTCAGCGCAAGGATACGCAAAGTCGTAAGTTCACAGCCATGTACATGGCCGCAAACACCAGTCGGAGCAAGCGTCTTTGCGATCCCACGAATGGACTGCTTTCCTACAGGCACTAAAATGGTAGAAGTTTCAACGAGGTTTTTCCAAATGCCCGACGCAGGAGCGGCCTCATGTTTGCAAATCAGACACATCCGGTCGGCTTCGGTAAACCGCCGTACTTGGTTATCGGTTTCATCGGGCCGGATCGCCACATTTTGAACATTCCCTTTTGATCCTCGCCCAGGTACTTGGCGAACTTGCGAATCGGTGGCACTACACTGAATTCGTCGAAATACTCTCGCGCCTTGAGTATCTGGTTCCATTTAACCTCGTCCAGTTCAACACCATCCACTTCGGCCATGGTACGGCCGATCTCCGGTGTCCAATCATTCATATCCACGAGATAACCGTCTCCGTCACGGGGTGGTAGTTCCATGTATGCCCAACCTTCTCACTCAGCTAATGTAGAGGAAAACAGTTTACTGCGCTTGAGCATCTGTAGCAATCGCGACCATGGTCGACCTTTGTTCACGACCAAAACGCGCAGGACCTGGAAAAAATACTCGGCGGATTCCTACAGTATTACAACCGTACCCGTGTTCATCAGTCGCTGGATGGGAGCGCGCCTGCTGAAGTTAGTGGCCAACATCAACCACTACCCGCAAAACTGAGTAACTATTCGTGGATATCAGACTGCAACGGACTTTTTCAGACACCAGTTGCTGCGTGAATTTCGAATTCGCCTAGGACAGGGACAGACCACGGTTTAGGGGATTATATCGCCATGAATCCATACCATACGCGTCGCCAGCAAACCGAATCTGCATCATCAATTAATACGATGAGCTATTTGCCGGGAAAGGCCTATAGTGAACACAGAATCATCGCCAGACCCTTTGCCGCCAACCGGCGCCTTTAGAAAAGGATGGGGCTTCCGCAGGGAGCAGCGCACAATGCGCAGCCATACAAGCGGCAGACGATGCGTTACAGGAGAACACCATGTTAACATCGTCAACTTCCCGGACAACACCCGCCATCAAGTTCGAATCCTTGAATTGGCTCGCTACCGATCCACTGCCGCGCGACCAGACCCAAAGCCAGCGCTTACATGAGCCGGAGCATCTCATCAACATCACCGACCCCACGTATCTGGGTATGGCGCTCAACCATCCCAACCTGCGCTTACCGTACCCGGCCAATGATGATGACGACCGTGGCGGCTAAAACCCTCAGGGCGTAACCTTTTCCAAGAATTTCCGTCGGACCACTGTTTTCGCTACTATGGGCGGCAACTTCCGCCTGGTACCCAAACTTTGATCCCTGACGAGTTCAACGAACCTTCCTGGAAAGACAGCATCTTCCGGCAGCGTGAAGAACTCGCGAGGATGCTCCGGGAACCGCTCGCGTTGCTGGCCAGGAAATGCGTACCGGTTTGTAACGATCGGGACCGACTGAATGCGGTACTCCTGGAGGGCTTCTCGGGCATACCGTATTGCACGCATCTGTATGTCGTCGGCACCGACGGTGTGCAGATCAGCGACAACGTCAGCGATGCCGGGCTCATGCCCGAGCACTATCACCGCAATCACGCCGAGCGCCCCTATATGAAGGAAGCGATGCCAGCATGGGGGTTCCTGTTGTCGGACGCCTACGTCAGCGTGGCCGAGCATCGGCCCTCGCTGACGAGACCGCGCTGCAACTCGTTGTGTCGGATGCGGGCGCTCTACTGGGGTATCTCGGTGCGGATTTCGACCTGCGCAGACTGCCGGTGACATCAGCGCTGTACCAGGAGCCAGGCAACTGGCGACAGATAAAGGGCGACCCGGCAATCCGCAGCACGCTGTTTCAGCAGACCCGGACCGAGAGCCCGATGGACCGCAATATACAGAATGCGCTGTCTATCCTGGAGGAACTGCTCTCGGAGCGCGGCATCTTCCAGTGCCAGATTCACTTCTCAAGCAGCCAGGTCACGATCTGGACGATCGATGATCCGCTACGCTATCGCATCCTCGACCAGGAAGTGCTCCAGGATCCGGACATTTGCCTGGTATACCCGTCGCGACCGTATCCGCCAGATGCCGCAGTACCGCGCACCGACATCACCCGGATTCTGGACGGCATGCAGGCGCTGCGCATGGTCGATACGACCATCTACCTGCGCACGGGGCCCTCCATTAATATTTTCAACGGCATGGTGAGCCTGACCTTTTCCTGCGATGGATCGCACTACATGCGCTACGACGAGTTCCTCGCCAAGGGCCCCGCCTTCTGGTCCGGCATACCCGGGTGACCACCCGGCCGCGCGTTGCCCGAATAACGCAAGGCCATCATCGCTCAAGGCGCCGCTTGTTCAAAACAAGATGATTATTCAGTCGGTGTGTGCAGGGTGTTCTTCTGAGAGCGATTCGTTTCGCTGCCCGCCCTTCCAGCCACTTCGCTAGCCGACGCACGAAACAATCCTCAAAAATCCTCCGCTGCCAGGGTGTAAGCATAGGAGCCTTTTCCGCCGCGCACATAGACATTGTCCGCAACCTCACGGATCCGGTTTAATGCAGCATCGAATGCCTTCAGAACTCCCGTTTCGGCGTTACTCATCTCTGGACAGAGCCCGTTGAGAGCGTCCACTTCCACAAAGAATGAAATCTCGATCGTGCTGTCATATCCCCAAAAACGGACGCGGCTGCTTCCGGCATCGAAACTGCGGCTCGGGTTCGGAAAGCTTAACCTCATCGCCGGGCACCGGAAGCCTGGACCGGATCGACATCGCCTCGTTCTATGGCTTGACGGTCTGTTTCTTCCGGGTGCGATTCCGCTATCCTATTCATCGTCTTTTGCCTGGCATTCGAGCCATCCGGTATCTCTGTTACTGCTGCTGGCGCATCCTTGGACTTGTCGCCGCCGGGGCCGGCTTTGCCCTGTGCGCCTTGTGCGGAGGAAATTTTCTTATCGGGCATGTGAAACACCTATCAATTAAGTTTTGGACGTATCCCGCTAGTAAAACAGGCATGAACTTGCTGGTGTCTGACAATCATGAATAACTATCTCAGCCTCATGTTTTCGGAACAGGTAGCAGCACTGACCGTGAACGCCGACTTAATAGCATGTGTGGCGATTTTGGCATGTATCTGACAGCCGATAATGATTCCGGATGCACTTGAGTGGCTGGTGAGCAATAAGAGTGACAGACGGGGGGCCTCTTCGCGCAGCCAGAACGTATGTTTTTCAATAGCTGGTGCCAAACGAAACGTCGGTGGCGTTGGCGGGTGTGCGAAGTTTGGCAAGGCGGCTGCCTTGCGTAACCGGGCCGCCAGCAAAAAGACCATGCAGATACTTGTTTCCACCCTGGGTGGCGAATTGCCGATTGCGAGCGCTGGCCGTGGTCCTCGCAAATCTCGGCAGGCCATGTTCCAGATGGTAATTGCGAAGGTAAACAATCACGGCGCAGTGTTCGTCGTTCAGGCTGATCCCTTCGTTTTTTGCAAGCTCTGTGGATTTGTTCCGGCTCCAGTGCTGGTTGTTCAGATCCGCCAAGCGAATACTGGTGTATTGCTTAAACATTTCGGAGTCCAGCGCGTTGGTTGTAAATTGGGTCATGGGGTTATCCTTAGTGAAGTAAGCAAGCGGTGCAGTGTGCCGGTATCTTGCTTCTGGCAAGTTATTGCACGACAGAGGCTGGCAAATCGGAGTTCGCGAGAAAGGAGTATGACCAGCAAAAATGACCGTTCGGTCAATGTTGTGTGGCAGAGAGACCTACGTACTTACAGACGAAGTGCTCATTGCAGTGTCCTCTCATGGTATCTGGAAAGCAAATTAGCGGGGTTAATGAGATAAGCTATCCCGAGCAGTGGAATATGGTGGAGCGCACACGACGCAGTATGTGTCGCTCCATAACAGTGGTGCACATTACTTCATGCCAACAAATCCCTACCCTTTCTATTCGAGGGCGCCGAGCACCAGGAATTGCTAATAGTTTCTTTGATGATCGGAATCAATGGCGCAGCGACGCTGAAGGTTCTTATCCCACACTGGAGGAGCCTGGGGATGTGCTCCGGCCGCCCTGCGAGCTCGCCGCACAGGGAAAGGGGGATATCCGGTACGTCATCATGTGTTATTCGTAACAATCTGAATATGACATCCGAAGCGTCTTTGTAATAGCCTTCCACCGCCGCATTCTCCCGATCCGCTGCAAAGGCATATTGCGTCAGATCGTTTGTGCCGAAACTCAGGAAGTCCGCGTGTTTGACTAACTCCTGTGCCGCAAGCGCGGCGGCCGGCGTCTCAATCATGGCCCCCAGCCGGGGTGGTGTAGATATCCGCAGCTGCGAACAGAGTTGTGTGAGGTAATTTTTTACCACCGCAACATCATCTGGCAGCGTCACCATGGGCACCAGGACACGAACTTCGAATTCCCTGGCAAGTTCCAGCACGGCCTGCAACTGTGTCTTTAATAGTTCGGGGTACTCGCGCAGAAATCGGATGCCTCGACGGCCTAAGGAGGGATTCGTTTCTGCCAGGAATCCAATGAATGGCAAGGGTTTGTCGGAGCCGATATCCAGAAGTCGCACATAAACGGTACAGCCCTTGGCCGCGTCCAGGGTCAGTCGCATCTCATTAAGAAGCTCATCGGTATTGGGCGGTACAACACGGCCCAGGTAGGCCTGCTCCAGTCGGTACAAACCAACGCCATCTGCACCGTTCGACATCGCTTTTTCCGTATCGTCGCTGCAGCTCACATTGGCGAGTACGGAGATCATGACTCCATCTTTTGTAACCGCAGAGCTCATAGCACGCGAGCGTGCCAACTTGTAGTCATGCGCTTTGTCGTCAACCTTTTTCCGGAAAATGACTTGCTGTTTCTCCCGGGGACTGATGGTAACCATGCCGGTATCAGCATCCACCAGCGCCAATGCACCATTGGGAACCGTAGTCAGGAGATGGGGAAATCCTGATATGCATGGTAGGCCCATTTCCCGCGCAAACAGAGCCGCATGAGAGCCCGTACTCCCATATTCCAGAAGCACCGCCGAAACGGATCGGCCCGCTAAAAAAACCGTGTCAGATGGCAGTAAACGTGAGGTCGCGAGTACACAGCCATCCGGAATCTCCTCCAATGGATGCATCGTAATTCCCGCAAGCGCATTACGCAGGCGTATCGAGATATCCCGCATGTCATCGCCTTTGTCTCTTGCTATCTGAGACTCCATTAACAGGAAGCGTTTTTCCCAACGCAGAAATACCGTCTTGACGGCAGTGCTCGCGTTGACCAGGTTGTCGACGATTTCTTTTCTCAATTCCTCCCGCAAGGAGGCATCATGCAGCATGAGTTGATGGGTGCCGAAAACTTCAGCCAGTCTGGAATCGATTTCCTGTTCCACCCGCGCAGCTAAGGTGAAGAGATCATCCGAGATTCTCGCAGTTGCGACATCAAGACGCGAAAACTCATCAGTGACGTTGTTCTGTTCTATATCCACCGGGGCGTCTATCGGGCCCAGCAGGCCGCGGTGTACATGGATAAGGCCTTGCGCCAGACCCGGTGAGAGCGGCGTTCCATGAATTATCAGTGTTAAATCTTTTTCGGACATGAAGCACCCTGCTGTTTGCCAACGTGTTGGTATGGCGGTTCCATCGCCTTATCAAGGTGATCAACCGCTTTAATGACGCTACCGTGAGGCGCTTTCGCAACGGTGATGTGCATTCCTGCAAAGAGTGCTGTGTTTGCGTCCCCCCAAGTGTATTTTCGGGTATCGCGATTTCACCAAAGCTGTCGCGCCCGTAACACACTTTATCTTCTACCGGCATATTCCTACCTACCTATGCTCTTACGAATGTTTCTTTTCACCGACTGGCGCGTCGTGGCTGCGAAAATCAACTCGCCACGTGACGCGACGCGCCACCTTAACGGAAGCAAGCCAATGAACACCGCTATCGCGGCGCTCCGTGGCACACTGGTGGAAACACTGTCTGTTGCCCCAATACACTCGCGGGGTTCACTTACCGAGCCGACGCTTCTGTCAACCCGATCAAATTCAGTGAAGCTGGTCACTGACCAGAGAATCCCTGGATTCCTTTCTGGACTTCCTTGCGGCCTTCTTTTCTTTCGGCGTCATGGCCGGTTTCTTCTTTTCTTCCCTTTGACTTCTTCGTTCTTTCGTCATGATATTTACTCCAGATATTTGATAGGTGATCTTCAGATCAACTATCTCTATATTCCGGCCGCCTGGGCCGGGTCGATGATGTCCTGGTGAGTTTTCACAGCGTACTGAATGCCGAGAAAAGGTGGTTCGTCCTTGAGGGATCGGGGAGAATTCGGCTATCTGCCGGGAGAAACCGCAAGGCGGCGAAAAAACTTGTTTCATTTTAGCACATAAAACACATGATTTCCTGGCTGGACAAAACACCTGATAACAGGTGCGGGCAATATATGTTTCAGCCCGGAGGACCAGCCAGCAACTTCACCCAAACATCCATACTGCTGAAAGCAGCCAGCGCCGTATCCACCACATCCGCAGTCATGACACCAGCTGAGGTATGAATGGAAAACTGTCCGGCCGGTGTCACCAATCGCTGACAAAGATTGCCGAAGATGTCCGTCTACTCTTCCACTGGAATACTTGGCGATAGCGTGTAGGCTTCTGGCTACCTACTGCTGAATACCACTTCGGGGGCAAAGCATGAGTAGCAAAGGATTGGAGTCGCCCATTTGATACTCCAAATTATTGGTCGTCCGGAGCCACATTATGATCGTTGCTGTCTTGCCATCCTGTCCAGGCCGGTGCACTCGCAACCACCGGGATTCACGAGCCTGGTCTCAGGCGAGCCGTAAGCGCGAAAGCGATGCACGAGCTTCGCCTCCACTGATATCCGGGATAATACTCAGTTCCAGCACCGTCAAGCCGTCGAGATCGACGGTATAGTCTTCGAATTCGCGGGTCATACCTGGGGGGCTGAAGTTATACTGCTGACGCACTATCTCCTGAGAGGATGCCCCACCGCCTGCGGACCAGAACAGTGCGAATTCCTGTGTGCGCTCCCGCTCATCTTCCTGAAACGCCAACTGAATACGCTTGATGCTGTGCGGCTTGTCAAACAGCAGGCGTATCGTCTGTTCCCCGGGTTGTTGCGCGCGCCAGCCAGACCCGGCATCCATTTTCAATGCCGACTCGATCGGATATTCCGCATCCTCCGACGTCAGCTCTACCTGTACCAGGTGTTCCAGGTCAAGCCAGTCCTGATCAACGTCAACTGAAGTCCCTTGGGTGTCCCGGTCTATTATCTGCTTACGCATATGCTACCACCTGTCGCTACTATACCACCAGACACATGACAAAAGTCCGCCTTCGGCCTATCGTGTCAAAACCTCCGTTTCTGGCAGGAGTGAACGTAACCTTGACCTCTTAGGCGAATTCTATTTGTTCAGACATGTAAGGATACAAGAAATGCCTGAACCATCCATAGAGCACCTCGCATTGGCGCCCACGAATCAATTGAGTCGCCTTCAGCAAGGAAATATCTTGCGGATGACTGGGCTCTGTCCAATTCCTTCAAGGCAGAGCACACTTATCCCGTCGCTTGCGGTAAGGGCGGTTACATTCCCAGTCGTTTCCAGAATAATCGAAGTGAGCGTTCTCAGGCACCCCCACAGCGACGCAGGCCCCGCCGGCCACTCTATACCCGCGATCGCATTTCCATCCAAGCCCGTACGAAGCGTCCGCGAAATATCCGTTCGCCGGCACCTTGATGGCCACGCAAGTCCCACCGACTGCTCGGTACCCGCGATCGCACTCCCAGCCAGAGCCGTACGAAGAGTCCGCCAGGTATCCATTCGATGGCACCTTGACGGCGACACAGGTCTCCTTGATTGCTCGATACCCGCGATCGCATTTCCATCGATCGCCGTGGGAGTTCAGATGAGCGTTCGGAGGCACCTTGACGACGACGCAGGTGTCATCGACCTGCCGATAACCTCGATCGCAGGCCCAACCGCGCCTGTAGGAGATATTTGATGGGTATGCATTTGCAGGCACCTTGACGGCTGCGCAGGCCCCGTTGACTGCTCGATAGCCCTTATCACACTCCCATCCGCTCCCATGGGTTTTAACGCGCGCGTTCGCCGGTATCTCAGCGGAAACGCCCTGGGCGAACA
>CBFDBP010000134.1:0-9041 GCA_965603065.1 uncultured Gammaproteobacteria bacterium | reverse complement strand
GCGCTGTGGGGATTCTTTATTGATCGCGATCCGGAATTATTGTTCTACAAAAAAGGATATGAATACCGCAGCCTTAAAAACACCCAACGTACAGAAATTGACACCAGTAAAGTTCGTCAATCAGCTTGGAACGGAAAAAAGATAGAGTTAAAAAGATTCGACGGCCATCTGAGAGAATACGCCTCACATTTGTCTTCCCTGCATACTTCGGTACGTAGCATCTTCCATGGGGATAAATGTGAATGGAAAAGAACGCCAAAACTCGTATTGGCTGTCGCCAGACAAAAGGAGATATTCAGGGAAAGTGATATATACAGCGACTTAACTTCTCTTGACGATATCTCCGGCTACTTCTGTGGTTCAGCAGCAGAGTATCTCGAATCTATCGGGGCTTTGTCCTCAGCCACTTCAAGCTAACGCCCCAAACCAAAGAGATCCAGCAACAGAAAGGCAGCAAGGATAGCTGAAATCCAGAAGACCATGCTCCCGGTCGGCCAACTCTCCGAGAGATGGTACTTGGCCATCGGAGATTTGCCGAATTCATTTTGCATGCCCTGCATGTGTGTCGTTACCGTTGTCAGCGTAGTTTCTTTTGCACTGCGCAGAAGGTTCAGGGTTCGTTGCGCCCCGGCAGGCACTAACCTGCGATAGAACCACTCCATATCCAGATTGACCGAGTGTAGCTCCGGTGGATACAGTCCCTGTTTATTCAACCAGACAAAGGCCAGGGCGGAGAAGAAGAGTAACTGCAATTGGGCCAGGACATGAGTCATATCATAGGGCCAGTATTCCACTTCCCAGGGTAGCAGCGCATAGAGATATTGGGGCTGGGTACCAATAAAGACACAGAGCAGTGCAGCCACGCCCATTGCAACCAGCATGTTCCGGGGCGCTTCTTGGGTACGTATGCCGGAATCGTGGTGGAAGAAGGCAAAGTATGGAATCTTGATGCCCGCGTGGTGGAATACACCGGCTGAGGCAAACAGCATCAACAGCCAGAAATAACCATAATCCTCCTTCATCAGTGCGGTCATTACCATCGACTTGCTGACAAACCCGCTGAATAACGGAAATGCAGAGATGGACAGTGCACCGATAATGCAGAGCATGGCTGTTTTTGGCATGGACTTATAGAGCCCGCCCAGGTCCGAGCCATTTATGTTACCGGCCCGATAGAGCACTGCACCCATGCTCATAAACAGCAATCCTTTAAAGATCACGTCACTGAACGCGTGGGCAACGGCGCCGTTCAGCGCCAGGGCGGTGCCGATACCAATACCCGTCACCATGAAACCGACCTGGTTGATCAGGCTATAGGCCAGCACCCTGCGCAGGTCATTCTCGATAACGGCGTAGAAAATCGGGAAGCAGGCCATGGTGACACCGATATAGATCAGGATCTCTTCACCCGCAAAGCCACGCGCCAGTGCGTAGACGGCAACCTTGGTGGTAAAGGCGGAGAGCAGGACCGTGCCGGTCACCGTTGCCTCAGGATAGCCGTCGGTAAGCCAGCTGTGCAGAAACGGGAAGGCGCTTTTGATTCCGAAGGCGATAAAGATCAACCAGCCTGCAACACCCGCATCCAGACCGATGTGGTCAAATGCCAGTGAGCCTGTTTTGTGGTAGTAGACCAGTGCACCGGCCAGCAGCAGTACCCCCGACAGGACCTGGTACACCAGATAGCGCATACCGGCCTTCAATGCCCGCTCCGTACCGCGTGCCCAGATGAGAAACACGGAGCTTATTGCCAGCAGCTCCCAGAAAATGAACAGGGTGATCAGATCGCCGGAAAATACCGCCCCCAGTGCACTGCCCGCGTATATCACCCCGGCAATATGCTGTTTCGTGTCCTTCACATGGAGGGAGAAGATGCCCGCAAAAAAGCTGGCGATACAGAACAGATAGCTGAACAGCAAGCTGAGTTTATCCGCCCGCACAACCATCAACTCATAGCTCATCAGGGTATAAGCGACATCGGTTCCAGGATTGATACCCAGCCAGAGATAGAGCCCCGTAACCAGCGGGGTTGCCAGCAGTATCAGTTGTCGTGGCAAGCCGCGGGTCACGGCAAGTAAAGCCGCCGCTGCAAAATACAGCAGAAACGGGGGCAGTTCACTCATCGTAATAGTCTTCTTTGCGCATCACGACATTGCGTAGCTTCTTGGCAATGAGAACCAGCAGGACGCAGGCGATAAAGCCGTATAGGGCATAAAAAGCCGGTATCTTCTCCCAGTCAAAGCCGACGTGGCGGTGGAGCACAAAGTCGGCCAGCAGCAGCAGAATGCAGATGACATAGAATCCCCTGAGCAAGCGTTCAACATTCTCCGGCCTGTCAAATAAATGGATTTTTTCTTTTTCATTCGACATGTCAGTAGCCTCCGGCAGCCAAGCCCGCCAGTCGATAGAAGGGATCGGGATAGAAGAAGAGGATGACACAGGCGCTCGACGTGACAACCATTGCCAGCAGCATCGGCTTCGGCGCTTCCGCGATTTCCGTATAGTGTTCGCCGCTATCCGGCTTGCTGAAAAAAGCACGGACAGGAATGGGAAGTAAATAGATGATGTTGAGCAGCGAGCTGATCATCAACACGGCAAGCAGCAACAGTTGTGCCGTCTCCACCGCACCCAGGCCAAGGTACCACTTGCTCCACATGCCGCCGAAAGGTGGCAAGCCGATGATGCTCAATGTGCCGATAAAGAAGGCCGCAAAGGTGACGGGCATGGCGCGACCCAGCCCGTTCAGCTCGCTGACCCGGTTTTTATGGCTGGCGACTAAAATGGCGCCTGCGGCAAAAAAGAGTGTGATCTTGGCAAAGGCATGCATCGCGATATGCATGGAGGCACCTATCAGCCCCGCTTTGCTGGCCAACATGGCTCCCAGTACAATGTAGCTCAGTTGGCTGACGGTGGAGTAGGCCAGCCGAGCCTTGAGATTGTCCTTGGTTATCGCAACCATGGATGCGATCAATATGGTGGCTGCTGCAACCCAGATCAGGCCGCCGGTCACATCATTGGTGAGGATGAAATCACCCCCGAAAATATAGATCGTCACTTTGAGCAGGGTGAAGACACCGGCCTTGACCACGGCTACCGCATGCAACAGCGCACTGACCGGTGTCGGCGCAACCATCGCCGCAGGCAGCCAGCGGTGAAAAGGCATCACGGCGGCCTTGCCGATACCGAACAGAAACAGCGCGTAGAGCAGACCGGCCCAGGCGGGATCGATATGGCCGGCCAGTATCCCGCCCGCCTGGAAATCGATGCGGCCGGTAAGTGACCATGTAATCAGGATTCCCAGCAGCAGGAGGCCGATGGATGTTCCCAGCAGAATGCCGAGATAGGTGCGCCCGCCCTGCCTTGCCTCCGGGGTGCCGGCATGGGTGACCAGTGGATAGGTGGAAAGGGTCAACAGTTCATAGAAGAGAAACAGCGTAAACAGGTTGGCCGCGAAGGCAATCCCCATCGTTGCGGCAATAGAAACCGCAAATGCGGCGAAGAATCGTGTTTGATTCTGCTCATTATGACCACGCATATAGCCGATGGAGTAGATCGAGGTAACAACCCACAGCAGCCCGGCAACCAGCGCAAACAGCATTCCCAGTGCCTCGATCTCAAAGGCAATGGCAATGCCCGGCAGCGGCTCCATCAGGGTGAAGGCAAACATCTCTCCATCCATAAACCGGGCAGCGATCATCACCACAAGAACGGCGATCAGTGTCGACGTCAGCAGCGTGACCCCCTCTCTGACATCAGGGGTATGGCGGGTAATAATAATGCCGGCTGCTCCCGCCAGCGGCAGCAGAAGGGTTGCCAGCAGCAGTGTCTCGGCATTCATGGCTTCACGCCCCCAAGGACAGCCGCTGCTTTTTCAGCAACCCCGACAGTCAACGTGGTATCCAGACCAAAATAGAGGTTGGCCAACACCAGGGCCCAGGTCGGCACCAGCAATAACACGGGCGCTTCACTTACCACTTTTCCCGTGTCCGTGATCGGCTTGAAGTAGAGTGCCTCTATCAACTTGCCGATATACACCACGGCCAGCAGTGACCCGAACAGGATAACCGCGACTGATATCCAGGCCGCCTGCTCCAGGGCGGCCGTCACCAGATACCATTTGCTGATAAACCCGGCGGTACCCGGTACTCCGACAAGACTCAGGCCGCCGATAACAATAGCGCCAAAGGTCCAGGGCATCGCCCTGCCCAGGCCATGAATCTGATCCATACGGCATTCGTCGACACGATAGATAATGGCGCCGATCGCCATGAATAGCGCACCTTTCATCAAGGCATGGTTGAAAAGGTGAATGAGTGCGGCCGTGATGCCTGCTGCCGATGCAAACCCGATCCCCAGCGCCATATAACCGATTTGCGCCACGCTGGAGTAGGCCAGCAACCTTTTGACATCCGCCTGATAGATGGCATAGATCGAGGCAATGATAATGCCGGCGATACCTGCTGCTATAAACACTTCTTCAGCCGGTGTTCCCATTGCAAAACCGCTTGGAAAAACCGTAAAAAATATGCGCAGTATCAGATAAATGGCTACCTTGGTGGCCGTTGCCGCCAGAAAAACGGTGACCACCGAGGGTGCGTAGGTATACGCATTGGGCAGCCAGAGATGCAGGGGAAACAGTGCCAGCTTTAACGCAATGCCGATCATGATGAAGGCGAAGCCGGTTTCCACCGTTTTAAGATGCAGCACGCCGGGCAGAATGGTTGCTACATCCTGCATATTCAGGCTACCGGTTTGGGAATAGATCAGGCCGACGCCAATCAGATAGAAGGTAGCGCCGATTGTGCCCATGATCAGGTATTGATAAGCGGCGGTGAACGCTTGCCGCTTTTTTCCAAGGCTGATCAACGCGTAGGAGGAGAGTGATGATATCTCCAGAAAGACAAATGCGTTAAAGATATCACCGGTCTGGGTGATCCCCAGAAGACCGGTCAAACAGAGCAGCATGGCACTGTAGAAAAGCGGAATCTTCTCCCCAGGGATCTCCCGCTCCGAGCTGAGCAAGGCATAGGGCAGTGTGATTGCGGCAATAGCGGCTACGATCAGGGCCATATAGGCATTGACCGCATCGATACGGTATTCAATCCCCCAGAGCGGTGCCCAGCCACCCAGTTCGTAACTGATTGCCCCCTCGTGAACCACGGTCCACAGCTGCATCCCGGCAAGCGCGGCACACAAGGCCGCAACAAAAAACGCAACCGCCCAGGGCCATCGGCCACGGGGCAATACGGCGACCACGGGCGCGGCAATCAGCGGTGCAACCACCAATAACAGGCTGATATGATTTTCCATTACAGCGAATGATCCAGATTATGAATTTCATCCTCTTCAATGGTGCCGTAGGACTCCTTGATGCGCACCACCAAAGCCAGCGCCAGCGCCGTCGTTGCCACGCCCACCACGATGGCTGTGAGGATCAACACATGGGGTAGGGGGTTTGAATAGACCTCGACGCCTTCAGCGATAATAGGCGCCGCGCCGCCCTCCACGGTGCCCAGGCTGATATAGAGAAAAAAGACCGAGACCTGGAAAATATTCAGGCCGATAATCTTTTTTATCAGGTTGCCGCGGCTTATTACCGTATAGAGGCCGACCATCATTAAAAAAATCACGATCCAGTAGTTGTAGTGGCCAATAAAGAAATCCATTACTTTCTGGCCCTGCCTGCGAAGGCAAAAAAAAGAATCAGCATAACCGACGCCACCGTGATACCCACGCCCAGCTCCACCAGCAGAATCCCCAGATGTTGCCCGGCAACCTGGGTGCTGCCCAAAAGCGTGTAATCGAGATAATTACCACCTAACAGCAAGGGCACCACCCCAACCCCGGCATAGATCACCACGCCCAGCGCAGCCAGTTTGTGTAACCAGCGTGAGGGGATGATCTTTTCTGCGACGTCAAGCCCAAACACCAGGGCGTAAAGAATGAGCGCGGCGCTGAATATCACTCCGGCCTGAAAGCCGCCACCCGGCCCGAAATCACCATGAAACTGAACATAGAGTGCAAACAGAATGATCAGTGGAATAACGAATTTTGCAATAACATGCAGGATAAGATTAGGTCTCATCTGGTCTCCCCTCATCCCTGGGCCTGGCCGCCGCTTTTGAGCGCCTCCCACGATTAGCAGCAGCACGGCCACGCCTGCGGTATAAACCACCACGACCTCGCCCAGGGTATCAAACCCGCGATAGCTCGCCAGTACGGCGGTCACAATATTCGGCACCCCCGTTTCCTGGAGTGCATTGTCGATGTAGTAGCGCGCAACATGTCTTTGTGCCGGCGCCTCGGGCGCACCAAACCCCGGGATATCCCAGGTGCCGTAAACCAGTGCCGAACCTGTTATGACCACGACGACCAGCGGCAACCATGGACGGTGGGCCCGCGGCGCCTCTGCGTAGTAGGGTTTTTGTGGTCTTTTGACCAATGCCAGGGTAGCCAACATCAATACCGTCGAGATTCCCGCCCCCACTGCCGCTTCGGTAAAAGCCACATCGGGGGCATCCATAACCACGAACAGACCGGCTGACAGCAGACTGAAAACCCCGAAAAGCATGACGATGGCAAACAGGTTTGTCAGGTGCAAGGTAGCTACCGCGGTGATCGCCAAAAAGGCCAGCAAGGTGACATCGATAACAATATCAATCATGATCCAACCTCAGGTTCATCGCTATCCAGCCTGGGCTGCAGACCACTGTGCTGCGCCGCGTTTGCCAGCGCGTGGGAAGCGGTCGGGCTGGTAAAAAAGAGGAACATGAAAATCAAGGCCAATTTAAAGGCGGCGAGACTCCAGCCGGCCTGCAGCCCAAGGCCCAGCAGGATCAACATGGCGCAAAGAGTATCGGTTATTCCGGCAGCGTGCAGGCGGCTGTAGAAGTCGGGGAAGCGGTGGATACCGATACCGCCAACGATACCCAGCGCCCCGCCGGCCAACAGACAGATCCAACTGAGGATATCGATAATCATTCCGGACCTCCCTTAGTTAGCTTCGCTCTCATCGCTGTCGGAGGAGTGAAAATCGCCTCGAGTGACCAGCTTCAGTGCTGCGACGACACTTATGAAATTGATCAACGCATAGACCAGCGCAATATCCAGCAGATCACCTCTGCCGGAGAAAAACGCCAGAACGGCGATCAGCAGCACAGTCTTGGTGCCGAAAATGTTGACCGCCGCAATACGATCATAAGTCGTAGGCCCGGCAAGGGCGCGCGCGAGGGCCAATCCCATCGTCACAAGGATCGCCAGTAAAGCTGCGATAAACACTATTTGTCGAACATCCGGTTAGAGATCTCTTCTGACATGGCGCCTGTGGCAAGCTCGCTGGCCGCCTCCTTGCTGAGCGCATGAACGGTGAGATTGTCTTTCGACAACTTGATCGTGACCGTGCCGGGAGTCAAGGTGATGGAGTTGGCGTAAATTACCGCCCCGAGATCGGTTTCTTGCGACTGTGGGATTTCGATCATCTGCGGGCTGATCGGTGCCTTCCTCCAGCTCAGGATCCGTGTAACAACATCGATATTTGCCTTTACGATCTCTCTGAATATATAAACAAAAAAGCCGGGGAATTTCGACGAGAGATGCAGCGGATAGCTTTCGTGATCGATAACATTCATTCGCCGTGACAAGAAAACCGTGAGCGCGACAGATGCCATCCCCAACCCCAGCAGCAGGGGTTCCAGATGTCCCGACAAAAAGATCCAGAAAAGAAATAGTAGTACGGCAAAGCTGAAAGATTTCATTTCGGTGGCCTGGTGTGTCTGATATAGATTTGCATTTAAAATTGCCTTGGGTATTGCATCTGAAAATGACCCGCCTGTCTGGCCAGATTATGGCCTGATTTCATTATTTTTTTCTAGTTTTTTGTTCTCCTGTTGTTGAGGAGTAGAATGTCTGAAGAGGTGGCTCTCATTACCGGTATCGATGATACGACAGTCATGGGATAACCGATCCGGCAAGGCGGTCGTGGAACTCCGGTATACACACCTTCGTGAGTGACAAGGAAGTCAAAGACGAGTTACCCAAACTCAATGAGTTACATCCGCCGGGGCGCAATGGAAAAGCGCTGGATGTGACCTCGGCAATCCTCTTTTTGGGCGGGTGCGCAGGCGAATCGGATAACCTGTACGGTATTGCCCGTAGAGGGTGGTGTGACCGCGGGTCAGCATGCGGGTAAATGCTACAGTCCAGGATTGTTGCATCGCCAGCGACCCGGTCAATCCCTGGCGCCTGTGCTCAAGGCCGGCATCGGCGGTCTGCTCGCAATCGCTACGCTGGCCTGACTCAGCCATGGTACCGGCAATTCCTGGCTGATGGCGCCGTTCGGGGCGAGCTATGTGATGCTGTTCTCCGCGCCGGGCAGTCCGTTGTCGCAACCGGCCAGCGTAATTGTTGGACACATCGTCTCGACGGGCATCGGACTTGCGTTGCGCGTACTTTTACTCATGGAATGGTGGAGCATGGGCTTGGCCATTGCCATTGCTGCAATGGCAGCACTGCGGGTGACGCATCCGCCAGCGGGCGCGGATCCCCTGGTACTTGACAATCCGGAATGGGGTATATCGGGTTGCCCGTCGCGCTTGGAAGTTTGATGTCTGTCGTGATCGCGTGGCTATAGCATCGATTTAGCGCCGCTCGTCATCTATCATACACTGGAGCAAGAGTAACCATCAACAACTGGAGGATGTCACCATGGCTAAAATTGAAAGCTACTCGAAGGAATGGTATCCCTGCTGCAGCACGGCCAAGGTATTGTTACGTAACAAGGATCTCGGTTACGCAGAGATCGATGTTTCCCCGGATGCCGTACGTGAGCAAGATGAAGATCGAGCGCTCACAGCGCCGGTCGGTGCCGCAGTTCTTCATCGATAAACCTTCACGTGGTTGATTCACGTTTTACTCGGTTGAACTGAATTCCTATTTTGCTTGTTTGGCCATGTAGTAAAATGTCGCAGAATATTTCTTTAAGAATTATTGATCATGGTATTTTTCATGGTATTTACATTTCCTGCAAATGCTAACTTATTGCCAAT
>CBFDBP010000133.1:0-9054 GCA_965603065.1 uncultured Gammaproteobacteria bacterium | reverse complement strand
ATGGCAGGCCCATCGCCACACAGAACCGATTGAAACCTCGAGTAAACGCTGCCCGGATGCAAACGCCTGGACATCCGCCAGGTCTGCCTCACCAGGTTCTATCCGGCACGGTCCGGCATTCCGCATCAGACTGCACACCAGGTCCGCATCGAGATCCCGCAAGCTGTCGCAGAGCTGGTGGGGAAACTGGGCGACAAAGCGTTCCCTCGCTTTTAGCAGCAGATCTTCACCCCTGCAACTCAGGGGCTTCAACATCATCAGAGAGTGGGTACCGCTGCTGGCGCCCCTCTGAATACTCAAACGAGCCGGCAACCAGCCCATCTTTGTCCAGAACTCCAGCAAACCGGGCGTCACACCGAAACTGCTGCCTATATAATCATTGGCAGAACGTTGCGCCTGTTCGGTGATATGCCTTACCAGGCGACTACCCAGACCACGTCCCTGCAATGTCGGGTGCACCGCGATACGCATAATACGCGAACACCTTAACAGCGGCGCCTCCGCCAGCCCCTGATAAACAGCCAGTGCCTCCGGCAACAGGTGCCCGTGCGGTCTCCGCTTGCCGGCCCAGATCGCCTGCGCGGTCTCTGCATCGAAACCGCCCTCTTCGGCAACCAGCGCCGTTCCGGCAATATGCTGCCTGAGCCGCAACACATAGATGGACAGATTCGGGCCATCCAGTAAATGACGCAGGTCCAACGCACGCGTCCGATAGTGCGCCTGTACCAGCAGGCCGAACAGCTCAGACAATGCCTGTTCATCTTCCAACAGACTATCCCGCTCTAAACGTTCAATGCTGCATTCATGGAGCTCTGCTCCCTGAAACAGATCATCCGCCGCCGCATTGGCATCGAGCGACAACATGCGGAATACAAGGCGTTCCAGCGGGTCGTTGGCTGCCCAGCGAATTGGCGTCGCCAGAGACAGCGCTTTCCAGCTGTTAGTGTATTTATCCAGACTTCGGGAAAAGCGCAGAGCAAACCCGCGCCCGGTCCCTTCGTAGCCGTGAATCGTGGTTGCAAATGCAATTCGGGAGTATCGCTTTAACAGGGTTTCCAGCAACGGCGTCGGGATCGCCGCCGCTTCATCGACCAGCACCAGGTCTGCCTGCTGTGGTTCACGCAGCAATTCATCGGCAGCCACAAAATGAATCGCCCTGGAAGGCGCAGCCAACAGCCTGTGTGCGTGTTGCATCACCGCTTCCACCGACTGCAGCCGGGGCCCCGTCAACAGAATCCGCTTATGACCGGACCGGATCAAATTAGCGGCTGCGATACCGAACGCCGCCGATTTGCCGCGGCCCCGATCTGAAGTCAGCACCACCGGCCGGCGCCGGTGACCCGTCGCCACCTTCATGACTGCCTCAACAGCGCGTTGCTGATCCGGAGTTTTACAGGGCGGTTCAATACGACTTTCCGCAACAGCGTGGAAGGTGACAGGCTGCGGCGTCTTGCTGATCAGCCCCTGCTCGCAAATCATGACGTCCGGATCGGATTCGAGCACCTTTACCAGACGTGTCAGGAAACGCCCGTTCAGCCGTTCAGCTGCATACGGCGCAACGGTAATCCGCTCATTCTGCGGATCCGCATAGTCGGGCCATTGCCTGAACAGGGGGGTCAACAACAGTAGCAATCCGCCACCCTTGATGCTACCGGTGAGGGCACCGAAAGCATCAGGATCAAATCCCGACCAGGCATCAAACACAAGGGCATCCAGCTCGGTACCCAGCAAGCGGAGTGCCGCAGCGCCCTGACTCGAGGCGACAGAGGTGGGGGCCCGGTTACTGAACCAGTGTACGGACAACAGCCCGGTGGCCGTCACAAGTTTATCAGCAACATCAAGACACCAGTCTCGGGAACCCGCCAGCACCAGCGCACGTCTCTGATTATGCTCTATGGCCGTCTCAATCAGACCACGAACGGCCTTCAGCTGATCCTGAAAAGATGACACTTGTGCCGATTCTGATCCCGATGGCATAGGCCCGATAACCTGAAACTTCCGTTCCTGAAACACTGACACAAGTTTACCTTGCCTAAGGAAGAAACGGCTTGCAACCGGCATTTCCCCGGATGTGATTATCAGAAACGCAAGCGGATGCTGAGACGACTGACGCCCAAGGTCCTCGAACCCTTCCAGCCGTTATAAGCCGGCACCATTGAGCAAATCACAGAAGCGTTCGCCGCGCCGCGATATCGCGCCGAAGGGCGGTGCTCCCGCGGTTCTCACTGTATTTAACGAACGGTGCGTTCTCAGCGTTTTCGACGCGCGGAAATATGAAGCGGCCGCTCGTGTACCGCCAGTGCAGCCTCGTGGAAACTCTCTGACAGCGTCGGATGGGCAAACATTGTCAGTGCGATATCCTCTGCGCTGGCGCCCAGCTCCATGGCAATTACAGCCTCTGAAATCAGTTCACCACACTGGTGTCCGATCATATGCACACCGAGGATACGGTCTGTCGCCGCATCGGCCAACACCTTTATGAATCCGCCGGTTTCTCCAAGCGCACGTGCTCTTCCAGAGGCAGCAAACGGGAACACCCCGCTCCGGTAATCATCACCAGCGGCCCGTAAGGCCTGTTCAGTCTGACCAACCCAGGCCACCTCCGGCATGGTGTATATCACCGACGGAACAGCGCCATAATTCACAGCTGCAGCATGCCCGGCGATCAGCTCAGCGACCATGACACCTTCCTCGGACCCCTTGTGCGCCAGCATAGGGCCTCGTACTGCGTCACCAATAGCGTAAACCCCCGGCAGATTGGTTCGGCATTGTTCATCGACATGAACCAATCCCCATTCATCCAGCAACAGGGTGGCTTCATCAGCCGCCAGCGCATCGGTATTCGGGCGACGGCCAACAGCAACTATCAACTTATCAAACGTCGCCCGTTGCTCTCCGTCATCATTCTGGTAGTGAATATCGACGGTCTTTCCTTCTACTTTGCAGTCTGTTACCCGGCTGTTGAGCTGGATATCCAGGCCCTGCCCCTTGAATATCCTAAGGGCTTCCTTTGCGATCTGCTCGTCAGCGATGGGCAGAAAACTGTCCTGCGCTTCCAGGACAGTGACTGTTTCGGCACCCAGACGCCGCCATACACTACCCAGTTCAAGACCGATCACCCCGGCCCCGATAACACCGAGCCGTTGTGGCACAGCATGGAATTCGAGTGCTCCCGTCGAATCGACGACGATATCGCCTTGTAACGGAACATGACCGAGCTCCAGCGGCGATGAACCAGGTGCAAGAATGACGTGCGCGGCACTCAAACTACGCGGCTCTTCTCTGCCGGTCTCTGTAACTTCGATTTCCTTGCCGCCTTGTAACTGCCCCCGCCCCTGAATCCAGGAGACCTTATTCGCTTTGAACAGCTGTTCAATACCTTTTGTCAGCTCACGCACTATTCTGTCCTTGCGAGCGAGCATGGCGGCAAGGTCGAGTTTAACACCCGATACGCTGACGCCATGATCGGACAAATCATGCTGAGTCTGGACAAATCTTTCCGATGACTCGAGCAGGGCTTTGGAGGGGATACAGCCGACATTGAGGCAGGTGCCACCCAGTACCGGTTCACCCTGTGGATTGATCCACTGGTCAACACAGGCGGTGTTCAAGCCAAGCTGGGCACAGCGAATAGCCGCCACATAACCTGCGGGTCCGCCACCAATCACAACCACATCGAATTGATCAGTCATCTCAGTCACACACCCAGCAGCATACGAGCAGGATCTTCCAGCACCTCTTTAACGGTGACCAGAAACTGTACAGCTTCCCGGCCATCCACCAGGCGATGATCATAGGACAGGGCAATATTCATCATGGGCCTGATCACCACTTCGCCATTTTCAGCGATCGGACGTTGTTGAATCTTGTGCATACCCAGAATACCGGACTGTGGCGGATTCAGTATGGGAGTCGATAACAGGGATCCAAATACTCCGCCATTGGTGATGGTAAAGGTTCCGCCGCTAATCTCTTCCAGACTCAGCGAACCTTCACGGGCTTTTTCTGAAAAGTCTCTGATACGCAATTCCACGTCAGCCATGGCCAGCTGGTCTGCATCACGAAGGATGGGCACAACCAGTCCGCGTGGTGATGACACAGCGATTCCTATATCAAAGAAACCGTGGTAAACAATATCGGTGCCGTCGATGGATGCATTCAGTTCGGGGAAGCGTTTTAAACCTTCCAGCACTGCATTTACAAAAAAAGACATAAAGCCAAGTTTGACCCCGTATGTCTTTTCAAACATTTGCTTGTAACGTGTGCGCAGATCCATCACCGGCTGCATATTGATTTCGTTAAAGGTAGTGAGTATCGCTGCATTCTGTTGCGCATCCAGCAGGCGTTCAGCAATACGGGCGCGCAGGCGTGTCATTGGTACACGTTTCTGGGGACGCCTGTCGAAATCGACAACTTGCGCTGACGGTAAAGATCGAGCACTTTCAGCGACCGGTACAGGTGCCGGTTTAGCTTCCGGTTTCGCCTGATGCTCAAGTTTACGCAGCACATCTTCCTTAAGAATACGGCTGCCGCTGCCGGAACCCCCGATGCTATGCACATCAAGCCCGTGCTCCTCGATCAGGCGGCGTGCTGATGGTGTTGCAAAAGGTTCACTGCCTTTTTCTTCGCCCTCGGTAACAGCAGCCGTCTGTTTTTGTGGTACGGCTTCGGCCCCGCCACCACCCTCACGAATGCGTCCGATCAGTTGGCCTGAGATAACAACAGCGCCCTCCCGCTCGATAATTGCCTCCAGCACACCGTCTTGCGGTGCAGGCACTTCGAATACAACCTTGTCGGTTTCAATATCGACAATGGTTTCATCGCGTTTTACCAATTCACCCGGCTTTTTATTCCAGTTGAGGATAGTGCCGTCAGAGACAGATTCCGGAAAGTCCGGGACTTTGAGTTCGATGTTCATTGTGCGTCCTCTGCAAACTCCAGACCCAGTGCCTGTGCAACCAGGGCATGTTGCTGTTTCAAGTGCAGCCAGGTATAGCCCGCTGCGGGTGCAGCCGAGACCGGCCGACCGGCATACTGTAACAACCCGGGTTGCCTCAGCGCCGATCGCATGTGATGTCGACTGGTGAACCAGGCACCCTGATTTTGCGGCTCTTCCTGGCACCAGATAAATTCTCCGGCGTTGGGGTATGTGTCGATCAGATTACGCATTTGCGACTCGGGGAAAGGATACAGACGCTCGATACGGACAATCGCGATGTGCTCCAGTGCCTGCTCACGCCGTTTTTCCAGCAAATCGTAATAGACCTTGCCACTGCAGAAGACAATACGTGTTACGCTGTTCACGTCATGGGGATCGATCTCCGCAATCAATGGCTGGAATTTCCCCTGGGTGAGATCTTCCAGCGCACTGACTGCCTGGCGGTGACGCAAAAGGCTCTTGGGTGTCATGACGATCAATGGCTTACGACATTTCAATAGTATCTGTCGGCGCAACAAATGGAACATCTGTGCCGGCGTGGTCGGGACACAGACCTGAATATTCTGCTCGGCACACAGTTGCAGATAGCGCTCGAGCCGGGCCGACGAGTGTTCAGGTCCCTGCCCCTCCATACCATGCGGCAAAAACATGACCAGGCCACACAGGCGGTTCCATTTCTGTTCACCCGCACTGATGAACTGGTCGATGACAACCTGGGCATTGTTGGCGAAATCACCGAACTGCGCCTCCCAGATCACCAGTGTATTCGGGTCGGTCGTTGCATAGCCATATTCAAAGGCCAGTACCGCCTCTTCTGACAGCAAGGAATCGATCACCAGGAAATTGCCCTGGCCATCGGCAATATTCCGCAACGGCACATACATACCAGCGGCTTTCTGGTTATGTAACACGGCATGCCGGTGGAAAAACGTTCCACGCCCGCTGTCCTGTCCCGACAGGCGCACACCGTAACCATCCGTGACCAGAGACGCATAGGCTGTCGTTTCTGCAAACCCCCAGTCGATGGGTAAAGCACCCGCCGCCATTTTGCGCCGATTATCCATAATTTTGGCGACAGATCCGTTTAACTCAAAACCGTCCGGCAAACGATCAAGCCTGTCCCAGAGTTGTCTGATGCGGGTCATGGGGATGGATGTAACCAGGAATGCTGTACAGGCTTGTGCCAGATAAGGCGCCCAGTCCACTGCATAGGGATAGTTCGCCTGTTCCGGATCGACAAGCTCATCGACAACCGAAATCCCGGCATCCAGGCGGGAACGGTAATCCAGCATCATCTGCTCAGCCTGCTGTTCATCGCACACCTCCTCCGCCACCAGTCTTTCGGCATACAGCGCCCGCGTGGTCAGACGATCGCGAATCGCCTTATACATCATGGGTTGGGTTGCCGTCGGTTCATCGGCCTCACTATGTCCATGACGCCGGTAACAGACCAGGTCAACGACAACGTCCTTGTGAAAGTTCATGCGATAATCAAATGCCAGCTGGGTAACCAGAATCACCGCCTCGGGATCATCACCATTGACGTGAAAAATCGGTGCATTGACCATTTTTGCAATATCGGTGCAGTATAGCGTTGAGCGGGCATCCTTCTCATAACTGGTGGTAAAACCGATCTGGTTGTTAATCACGAGGTGCACTGTTCCCTTGGTGGAAAAACCGTGCGATTGCGACATATTGATCGTCTCCATCACCACGCCCTGCCCGGCGAAAGCCGCATCGCCATGGATCAGTATCGGCACAACCCGATCACCTTCGCTATCACCATTACGCTGCTGGCGGGCGCGTACCGAACCTTCCACGACCGGGTTAACAATCTCCAGATGAGAGGGATTAAATGCGAGAGTGACGTGCACCAGTTCCTTTTCGGTTTGCAGATCGGATGAAAACCCCTGGTGATATTTCACATCACCCGAACCGTTCGAGCTTTTCCCCGCCTCGCCTTCAAATTCCTGGAACAGTTCAGCGGCCGTTTTACCGACGATATTTATCAGCACATTCAATCGCCCGCGATGCGCCATGCCAATCACGACTTCCTTGACACCATGGGTCCCGCCGCGCTGGATCAGCTCATCGAGCAAAGCGATGAGACTATCTCCGCCTTCCAGTGAAAACCGCTTCTGTCCAACGTAACGTGTATGAAGATACCGTTCGAGCCCCTCTGCGGCTGTCAACCGCCATAGAATTCGCCGCTTCGCCTGCCGGCTAAACGCCGCTTGGCCGCCGACGTGTTCAAGACGCTGCTGAATCCAGCGCTTTTCGGCAGTCTCGGTTATGTGCATATATTCGCTGCCGGTGCTTCCACAATAAATGGCGCGCAAATGTTGCAGAATTTCACGCAGTGGCGCCCTTTCTGTCACTGCCAGGGAACCGGTATCAAAAACAGTATCCAGATCGGCGTCACTCAATCCATGGTGTTGCAGATCCAGTTCCGGCAACTCAGGCGGTGTACGCAGATTCAGCGGATCGATCTGAGCTATCTGGTGCCCCCGAAAACGGTAGGCATTTATCAGCTGCAGGACCCGAACCTGTTTTTCTTCGTGCCCCCGGCTGCCCGGTACACTGGTCGCAGCCTGTCGCTGAACCACAGCTTGCCGGGTAATGGCACGAAATGTCTGGCGGATGGCTGAATGCATGGGTTCGGTGTCAGCGCCGTTAATGCTGGGGAGGTCTTCGAAGAATGTCCGCCACTGGCTGGAAAGACGATTCGGATCGGCGAGAAACTGTTCATACAGATCTTCGAGGTAAGCGGCGTTATGACCCGCAAGCTGCGAGTCGGCCCAGAATTCGTGCAGGCCTTTCAGTTTGAAAATATCGTCCATCCGTATTCGCTTTAGACAATCCGATTCACAGGCAATCAGTATCCCCAAACATACGCAATTGTTACGCCAACTCCTACAGTTAGCTGCAGTTTCTTACCTTAAGGCTTAGACCATAGAAGCGGGCTGTGCAAGTGAGGGAGCCACGCCAGCTGAAGGCTGGTCCAATATGCCTCAAATTTGACGCTCTCTGGCGTTTTGACAAGTGAAAAGCCGAATTTTCGTCACGGAGTATCCCCGCCGGTTTTCGTTTGCGAAAGACCGTCAACCCGGAGACGGCGTGGACGAATCAATTCTGTCTTTGCTCAGATGTGAGAGGCATCACAGTTCCGCGCTTGACACAACCCGCATTTGGGCTATTATTCCCATGTGGGAATTATTCCCACATCCGTTTAACATGAAGAGAAGAACCGGATTCCAGAAAATTCAGCCGCACAAAACGCGAAACTGGACCGGCACTTCCAAAGGAGCAAACCATGAAATCTAAATGCATATTTGGTCTGTTTATGAGCCTGCCGCTGTGGCTGGCCGGTTGTGGCGGCGGCGGTGGTGGTGGTACTGACAGCGTTAGCGCAAGTACTTCCAGCGGTACCGTTGGGATCAGTTCCGGCACCATCACCGGATTCGGCAGCGTGTTCGTCAACGGGGTGAAATTCAACACCGACAACGCCAGCATATTTCGCGGTGACGACCAGCTGAATGACGTGCGCGAGCTGGAGATCGGCATGATCGTCCGCGTCGAAGGGAGTATCGATGACAGGGTCGCCACAAACGTCCGCTTTGAGGAAGATGTCAAAGGTCCTGCCGATGGCACGGCCACTGGCGACAGCTTCTCTGTCATGGGCCAGACCGTCATCACGGACGCCGGTACGGTATTCAATAATACCTCGCTCGCCGGTATCACGGCTGGCGACATTCTGGAGATCAGCGGGCTTCGCAACGCCAACGACGATATCGTTGCACGGTTCGTGGAGCTCAAGACCAATCCCGCCAATGTCAATCGCTATAGCGTGATCGGCAAGGTTCGAAATCTCGACTCCACCAGCCGGACCTTCCGCATCGACGACCTGACGGTCAATTACAGCGCGGCTAACGTAAACGACCTCCCCGCCGGCAATCCGGTTGAAGGGCAGATCGTCGAGGTGAAGGATGACGGCAAAGCCTATGTGTCGGGTTCGTTCAGCCTCGCCGCCACCAAGGTCGAGCCGCAGAACCGTCTTGGAAACGCCGGGGTTTTCGGAGCCAAAGCCGAAATCGAAAGCATCGTCACCCGGGTCA
>CBFDBP010000132.1:0-9075 GCA_965603065.1 uncultured Gammaproteobacteria bacterium | reverse complement strand
ATCGCCGTCAGGCGAGAGAGGGTGCCCTGGGGTACAGCGTGTCCCGTAAAGGCATAGCACCTATCCGGTGCACTCGACAGTGCAAACCGCTTCCCAGTAGGCGCGGTGGCGCTCAACACTTTGCTGCGGGTCTATCACCGCTTCGATGATTTTTACGCCTGGCTGAGCAAGCTTGTCATTCAGCGCCCGTTGGAATTCATCAGCGCTGTTTACGCGCTGGAAGGGCAACCGGTAGAGATCGGCGGCGTGACTAAAATCGAGTCCGGTGGGCGTCGACCAATAGCGTTCGAAGGACTCGAGTCCGGCCTGTGGCAGGTAGCGGAATATGCCCCCACCGTCATTATTGATCACGATCAGGGTGGCGTTGCAGCCCCGGGCTGCGAGCAGACCGTTCATGTCGTGGTAAAAAGCCAGGTCGCCGATGAGCCCTGCCACCGTTGTGCCGTCAGCTGCGGCGGTTGCCAGTCCGAGCAGGCTGGAGACATGTCCATCGATACCACTGGCACCGCGGTTGGCGATCAGTTGCAGGGGCTTTTCATGGCTGGCGGAGAAGCTGTCGAGTTCGCGTACCGGCATGGAATTACCGGCAAAGAGCAGGCTGCCGGCAGGTAAGCTTTCCAGCAGTGCGGGCACCAGTTGTGCTTCGAACCAGGGTTCGCTGCAGGTCATATCATGGTGTAGTTGCGCAGCGATTTGCTCCTGTCGGGAGAAGGCTTCCCACCAGCTGGCCGGGGCCGCGTTAGAAACGCGGGCCACAAGCCCATCGCACACGACTTGCGGTGTTGCACGCAGCATCTCGCCGGTGCTGTGCAGTGGATCGGGCCAACGACCGAATGGGTCGACCAGAATGAGCTTGCCGGCCTGCAACGCGTGCAGGTAGTGCAGAAGTGATCTGGATACCGGCATGTTGCCGAAGCGCAGTATCCATTGTGGCCGATGATTTTCGCTAAAAGCCTCGCGGCGCAGAAAGGCGTCGTAGTGGCACAGAATACGGGAACGGTCATGGCCGCCAAAGCGCAAGTCGGACAGCGGGTCAGCGAGTACCGGACAGTTCAGTTTTTCCGCCAGGCGCGCGAGTGAAGTTGCAAAGTCAGTGGTAAATTGGCCCGGGCCACAGACGAGTAGTCCGGTTTGGCCGGCGATACGTTCTGCGATGCGATCCAGTTGAGCATCCGGTGGCGTCAGTACGGGTGATTCCACCGCTACCCCGGATGCCACGGGTGTAAGTTTCGGTGTCGGTTCCGCCAGCAGGGGTTCGTGAAAGGGTACATTGATATGCACCGGTCCCGGTAAGGGCCAGCTGCTCTGGTGTACTGCCCGTGTCGCCAGGCCACGCAGAAAAGCCTGGCCGTCTGCGTGTTGGTGCATTGCCGGTAAGGCGTGGAAAGCACGTACCGCCTGCTGAAACATTTTGCCCTGGTCGATGGTCTGGTTAGCTCCACAGCCTTGCAGTTCCAGCGGGCGATCCGCTGACAGCAATATTAGTGGGATACCGGCTTGATCCGCCTCGATAACGGCTGGATACCAGTGCGTCGGCGCACTGCCCGATGTCGCAATCAGCGCAACCGGTGAAGCCGTGATTCGTGCCATGCCCAGCGCAAAAAATGCTGCACAACGCTCGTCTACCTGCACCCATGTTCGAAGCGATGGGTGTAACTCGCTGGCCAGGGCAAGCGGCGTGGATCGCGAGCCCGGTGAAATGACCACTCGATCGACACCTGCGGCCGCGAGGCCGTCCAGCAGGGCGTAGGCCCACTGCAGATTGCCTGCTCCGGTAACGTTCATGAATGTCCGGCCTGTTGCCCCGCTTGCGAGCTTGTTAACGGTGTTGCAGTCCGTCCAGCGTCCTCCTGCATGGCTTCCAGCATGGCGCGCAGTTTTATTTCGGTTTCCTGCAGTTCGGCCTGTGGATCCGAGTCGGCGACTATACCCGCGCCTGCGAACAGCTCGGCGCTGCGCCCTTGCAGCACAGCGCAACGCAGCAGCACAGACAACTCGCCATCGCCGTTTGGCTGCAGCCATCCGACAATACCGCTGTACCAGCCGCGTGCCAGATTTTCATGGTCCTGCAGCCACCGGCAGGCCGTGGCTGTTGGCGTGCCCGCGACCGCAGGCGTCGGGTGCAGTCGCCGGGCAGCGTCGAGCAGACTCACACCGCTTCGAAGCGTGCCTTTGATGCCCGTCCACAGGTGTTGAAGGTTGCGCAGCTTGACGACCGCGGGAGTGTCCGGCAGGGCGAGTTGGCGGCACAGGGGCTCGAGTGCGGCTTGTATGGATTTCACGACCAGCGCATGTTCGTGCTGCGTCTTGTGGCTGTTGAGCAAACGCAAGGCCAGTTGCCGGTCCCTTCCCGAATCCTGTGAGCGGCTGGTGGTGCCGCCCAGCGCATCGCAGCGGATACTTCTGTTGCGCAGCGTGGCCAGCCGCTCGGGTGTTGCCGATATCACAGTGTTGCCGCCAAGCTTAATGGCGAGCAGCAGACAGGAAGGGTATAAGCGTGCAAGCCTGGAGAGTATTTTCGTGGCCTCGAAAGATCGGCTTGCCTCTAGCCGAACGCGACGGGCGGTGACCACTTTGTCCAGCTGACCGGATTTGATGGAATCGATAGCCCTTTGCACGGCTTCTGTCCAGCTTGTGTCAGTCTGTGGCGTGACGCGCACTGCCTGCTGGCTGTCTTCTCCAGTCGGCTTTTGCGATGCAGACACAGCCTGACACAACTGTTTGATCAATCCTGACCAGTCGCTGAGCACGGCTTCCGCTTGTTGGAGCTCTTTGCCGGTGCAGGTGAAAGTCAGGCTGGTCTGTCCCGCTTCGCTGCGCAGCAGGATTCGGGGTACGAACAGTATGCTGTTGGGCAGACCCTCCCAGCATGTCGTCATGGAGTCATCGGGAGCGAAGGCCAGCGCACAGAATACGCCAGGGCCTGGACCTGGTGAGCCGGGCGGGTGACCTCTCTGCCAGTTGCATTCGAGTTGGCGCAGTGCGTTTGAGAGTGTGTCGAAGCGTTGTGGGCCACTGGCTGTGGTGCGCCAGGCTTCACCCAGTCCCAGTTGCTGCAAGTCCCGGTCGGGACGAGCCCAGTAGAGGTAAGGTGCCGGCAGCGGTGGCAGGTTCCTCAGATGCAAGTCGGGGCATTCCAGGGTCAGGCTGAACAGGCTGCAAGCGGGAATTCCCGCGGTCAACTGCTTGCGAAATTGTGCGTGAAGTTGTTGTTGAAGCCGGGAAGCGTCGAAGGTGTCATGCATGGCTGTGTCGGGGTGGAGAAATCTTTGCTGATTCGGCTACGTTGCTATTCCGGTTTACCTTCGTAGAGTGTGTGAGCGCGTATTTCAAAGCGGGAAATGATATCCCCCGCTGCCAGGCTAAACAGACTGTTGACCATAGGCTCGAGAAAGCTGCTGTTCAGTTGGAGGTCGATACTCAGCGATACCCTGCACCGCTGTAAGCCAGCCGCTTCGAAACGCCATTCTAACCGAAGGCAGCGGAACGGACCATCATCCGAATGCACAGTGATACGCCCGGGACGCTCCAGTTCGGCGGTGCTGACAAAGGGTTGGCGTAACAGTTTCAAGCCAAGCTGTTGTTCTACACGCAGGTGCGTGTCCGTGCGCTCGATAATCCTGGCGCTTACCCAGCCGGGCACATAGTCCGGGTAGCTTTCAACGTCTGCCGCCAGATCGAAAAGCTGTTCGCAGGACCAGGGGAGGGTTCGTGAAGCGCTATGAGAAGGCATAGAATGGAAATTGTCCGGGTCTTTACGGCGTTGAAGTTAGCCATCAAGTACGTCTTCAGCCTGATATTGACGGATTCAGAGTCACACAGCAACATCAGTGCACCAACAGCAGGGGCTTCAGGCGAGGCGCGGCCCCTTGCCGGGAGACGCAACGCGGCAATGGCGCTGCTGTGTGGCTTTCTTCGGGCAGGGCGATAAGCGGCCATCTGCGCTGTTGCCTGCCCTTGAGGTAGGGTGGCGACTCCGGCGGCAGGTTGAATTGTCGATATTTATTAATAAGTTATCCAACAGATTGATTGATGGTAGCAGCTGCCGCAGAATAGCCCACCTTGCATGGACCCGTAATATGCGGTCGGCCGACAGAAATTCGTAATTCAATCAGAGGAGTAAGGTTCGTGAAATTGATACTTTTGGGTGCGCCAGGCGCTGGTAAAGGAACGGTTGCGAAGTTGTTGACCGATGTCGACGGTTCAGTACAGATTTCAACCGGGGACATACTGCGTGGTGCAGTACAGGCCGGCACCGAGCTGGGCAAGCAGGCGGATGCCTTCATGAAGGCCGGCGACCTGGTTCCTGATGATCTGATCATGGGGATCATGGAAGGGCGTTTACAGGAGCCGGATTGCCAACAGGGTTTTCTGCTGGACGGTTTCCCGCGCACTATTCCCCAGGCTGAAGCTTTGCAGGGATTACTGGACAAGATTGGTATCAAGCTGGATATGGCGGTCAATCTTGATGTGCCGCGTGAGGTGATCCTGGATCGTTTGACCACGCGCCGCACCTGTTCAAACTCCGCCTGCCAGGCGATCTACAACGTAAAGAGTAATCCTCCCAAGCAGGAAGGTGTCTGCGATAAATGCGGCAGCCCGGTTATTCAGCGTGATGACGAAACGGAAGAAGCCATCAGCAAGCGTCTTGAAACCTATAACGAAAAAACTGCGCCACTGGCATCCTTCTACGAGAAAGAGGGTTTGCTGACCAATATTAACGCCACGTCCAGCGATGTGGTCGTTAATTCGATCAAGGAAAAGATCGGCATTTAACTCGGCTGATCCCTCACCCTAACCCTCTCCCGGCGGGAGAGGGGCTTTTTCCGACACCCTGCTGCGGGGGGTATTGTTTGGGGGGGCTACGGAGAGCTGCATCAGATTCTGAATCTGTTCTGCAAGGGCGTCCACCAGATCAGGGTTTAGCGTTTCCTGCCTGCGTAGTTTGACGAAGATCTTCTCGAGCCGCTTGCGGCGGTCTGTATCGACCGTCTGCAGCCAGGCCGGCTGCTGTTTAAGTTCCAGCGGGCCACGGTGGGCATGGGTGCGGTCTTCTATCATCCTGTGGTGGTATAGGGCCCGGCCCAGTACGACATAGGGAAAATTGATATTGCGCATCGGACCGATGCTCAGTTGCTTACCGCCTAACGGCAAACCAAGAATTTTAATGTCTGCGATACGATCCGTAGTCACCCAGGCCGAGACGCCCCCTATCATGGCGCCGATTCCCGCACCCAGAAACAATGAAGCGCCGCCTACAGCCAGGTCAATAACGCCACCGGTCGCTGCGCCGCCAAGCGCCCCCGTAGTGATCAGTTGCTGTTGTGTCAGCCCGAACAGAAGCCAGGTCTGTGTGGCGAACAGGTCTTCATCGAGCAGCTGTACGAGTGGTTCATGGCGTTCAAGGTGCTTGTGGTTGTAGATCTGCTCTACGTCGCTACGGCATTGCTGTTCCATCGATGTCAGTTCCTGCTGGTACGCCTGCTGCAGGCTGTTCCGTACTTCACTGCTGGCCACGTCTTCGCCTAATCTGCGCTGGCAGGTGTAGGTGATCATATGACTGATGGTTTCAGCAATCCTGCCCGCCGACAGTTTTCGCCGCCGTTGCTGTTCCTCTTCAAGGATCCGTACCGCCTTTTCCAGAGACACACGCCACTCTTCCCTGATCTGCCCGAAGGCGAGCAGTAACTGAACGCGCCTGTCGAAATCAGCGGTCATGGCGTCAAAGATGCGTACTATCCTGAAGTACTGGCCCAGGGCATTGTTCCATTCTTCGCTGTAGTCCGAGTCGCCAATCATATTGATCAGCGCCAGGCTGGGTTGGCCGGTCCAGCGCAGAATCTCCATTTCCGCTTCATACTCTTCCCCGAACGGCCTGGAGCCATCGATCACGTAGAGTATGCCCGCTCCATCCAGGATGGGTGTCAGAAGGCTGCACTCGGCGGCGAAACGGGGATCGTCGTGGTGTTCTTCTACAAACATGCGCACGATATTCGCCCGGTCCACGGAAGAGCCGGGTTGTTTTTGCATCCATTCCAGCGCCGCCCGGGCGCGCTGAAACCCGGGCGTGTCGACAAGCGCATAAAGCATCTCGCCATCGACTACCATCGGGTAGTAGCGGTTGTCGACCGTGGTACCCGGTATGGGCGAGATGGTGACGCTCTCATCCTGCGCCAGAGTGGAGACGATGCTGCTTTTCCCCTTGTTGGGGTGACCTACGATGGCGAACAGAGGCGTCGTCATTGCACTGGCCCCATGGCCTCGATATGGAGGTCGGGATCTTTCAGTTGCCGCAGTGTCAATTGCCAGGTCTCACGGTCGCGCCTGTCGACGCCGTCCCGCCCCCCCCACAGCAGGATGATAATGGCCTGCTGCCTGTTGCACTGCTCACGTATACTGTGAATAAAATCGAGAAATTCTAGCAACGGCGGTTCCCATGACTTCACGATGACCGCAACACCTTCAGGTTTGAGCTTGCAGAGCGACACGATTGTCGCGTTATCCTGGTCCGTCGTGCGGGTACCCCCTGCCATCAGAAAAGCCTGGCTGCTGATCCCCATGGTCTGCAGTTGTTTTGCGATACTCTCGGAATTGACACCGGTGCCGGACCAGTCGATGACCGCACATTTCAACGCATAGCTGCCCGATTCCGACGGGCCATAGCCGCTGCCTGCGTCGAATTCCGCAACGCTTTCCGGTTGCGGTGCCGAGGTTGAGATCAGCGGTGAGTTCATCCTTGCCAGCAGTTCCGGTGAGCCAGGCAAACGGGGCAGGGCATGAGCAAGATGATGGCGAAAACGAAACCAGGAGATGAGAAGCGTCAACAGCCTGGGTATTAATCCGTAACTGATGATTGCGGTGACCAGAAAAGGCCACCACTGGCCCAGCTGGACAGCGAGTTCGGAGGCAGTCGAAGCGTTTCCAAGGGAACCTTCTTCCAGGCGATAATAGCGGCTGATCTCGACCAGCTCCAGGCTGGGTACGGCATCCGGAAACAGTGTGTGCCATGGCCAGGAAAGCGCACTGAGCATGTGGTGGAACGTCGTACTGTCGATATTCAGCGTGGTGCTCCAGGCAAAGGCAAGATCAGAGAAAAAGATCATGTAGAACGCAGCCAGGAGTACACCGATATTGAAACAGAAGGAGAACAGCTGTGACCAGAAGGAGAACAACCAGCGCGTAGCCGGTGCCAGTACAGTCGCATATTCCGCATCCCAGACTAGTGACAGGCTCTGGCGGCTATGGGCCGGAAAAAGCCGGGTCAAATGCCGTGTCAGGCGTCCGGGGTTGAGAAATCTGAGTGCGGATTGCAGACTGCCGAGCAGGGGGATGCTGTTCGGAATCGTTGCGAGCAACCAGAATAACAGCAGAATGATCTGCGGCAGAACCAGCAGTCCCAGGGCATTTACGATATTGATCGGTGCGTTACCGGTATAGTAGAGGACGGCACGTGCCAGACCCCAACCCGTTGCCAGGCCGACGAATACCAGAATCACACACAGAACGTGATAGAGCTGGACAGCCTGAACTCCATCGCGCTTCCAGGCGCTGATCCTGACTTGATCCAGCCAGCCGCGAACCTGTTTGGCAGGATTATTCCTTTGTTGTTGCAGCGCCTGGCCAATCGCGCGGTCTCGCTGCTTCTTTTCGTCACTGTCAGACAAGCGGTCTGACTTGAGGGCTGAGTTCAGGTCAACCAGGTCGCCGATAAGGGAGGAGTGCGTCATGAGTTCATTGTAACGTGAATGTTGTATAAATCCTGTACGCTGATATTAGTGTTGTAATCATCCTGCCTTTAAATCATTGTGTGGTAATACCAAAATTTCCCCGAGATCGAGTTCGTTATGGCCAGTTTAGCGTTTTTGATCGGGTAAGGAAAAAGCCCTGACCTCAGGGTCGGGTACGGGTTGTTAATTTATGACTGAACCAGGCTGGATGCCCTGCTGTGCCCGCAAGCCGTCGGTGTCTGCCATGAAGTCGACAAATGCATCGCTAGCCAACGGCCTGCTGATATAGTAACCCTGCACGAGGTCGGTACCATGCGAACGGAGAAACGCCCACTGTTGCTCTGTCTCGACGCCTTCCGCCACCACAGACAGATTCAGTTCATTCGCCATGGCGGTAATCGCTTTACATGGCGCTGAATCCTCGTTGCCCTGCGTGATACCCGATATGAATGCCCGGTCAATCTTGAGGGCGTCGAAGGGGAAACGCTTGAGGTGACTCAAGGACGAATAGCCCCTGCCGAAATCGTCCAGTGAGAGACGCACCCCCATCTGTTTGAGTTCCTTCAGAAGCCGGCTGGTGTTGGGGGCGTCTTCGATCAGCAGACCGTCCTTAGTGTCGATCGGGCCGAGACTGACGGGTGATGGAACGGGCGATAAACAGTGAAGCCGCAATAAGGGCGAGTGAAGATACACCAATCCGCAGCAGCAGCCATGTACGTAACCTGACAACCGGCGCATAGGCCTCGGACTTGCGCATCTGTACCACGAGACCCCAATCGGTCTGGTCGATATAGCGTGTAACCGCGACAACGGCGTGACCACTATAATCGACCGCCTCGGTGAAAAGTTCCTCCTTTTCTGCAACGCCTGGGTGAAAGGGGAATCCAGGTCTTCCTTGGAGATCATTCGTATCGATGTCTCGCCGGCTGCGAACCTGGTGGGCGTGAGGAAGCCGGCGTGTCCTTCGTCGCTGCGGTGCACCAGCAGCGTCTCCCCGGTCTCCCCCAGTCCAAGGTAGTCCGTGCTCGACGCAACAATGGTGGATACATCGGAATCGATGAGCAGCACACTCAGGCGCCGGGAACCCTGGAACAGCGGTCCCGCGAGGTACATTCTCAGTTGCCCGAGATCGTCATGATAGAAAAGACTCACAGGGTCATCATTCAAGCCCAAGACAAAGAACTTTTCATTGTCGTGAACCGTGCCGACCAGTTCAGAATTTGTCGAGGCCACGATCCGGCCGTCGAGCGTCTGAACAAAGAGCTCGCGAAAATCCCCGATGGTGGCACCTGCATTGTTCAGGATACGGTTCATCGTCTCGCTAGGTACCGATGTGGAGTCAGTCCGG
>CBFDBP010000131.1:0-9147 GCA_965603065.1 uncultured Gammaproteobacteria bacterium | reverse complement strand
GTGCCCTGGGGCACGCGGTTAGGCTATACAAGGCCAGCATGAACTACTCGATTAGTGAAAGAAGCACTATAACAACTAGCTATCCGCTGCGCTGTCACCGGGCTGATCGTTTGGTTCGGCTTCCAGTTCTTGCCGGATCTTGGCCTGTTCCTCACGCCGCTTAACCAGCTGATCGTAAGCATCCGCCTTACGCGGAATACTTTCTTCTCCAAACATCACCTGGCGAATGAACCGGTCAGAGAATTTGAGCAGTGCCAGGTCATCCTCGTACAGGGTCTTACGAGTCACCTCATCGAGATCAAAACTTGCTGAAAAACCTTCACTTTTTACAAATTCACGAAAACGGTCGAGGTCATAACAGGCCATGAAAAACAGCTGCAGACTTTTCTTCGACAGACTGCCGATAGACGGACCCGCTGATTTCATTTTCAGAATCAGCTGACGCCAGCCACGACCGTGTTCGTCATAATCCTCGATTTCCTGCTCTTTGCGGTAATCCTTGATGGTGATTTCACGCTCTTCCAGATGTCCCTTACAGTGGTCTTCTTCGACCAGCGCATAAGAAGCGGTATCGAAATTTTCATCCGCGCGGCGCATGGACAGCAGGCCCACCGGATAGTAGCGACAGGCGGTTGGCCGATCCTCGTAAACACTGCAGCCTTCCTCAACCATGAATTGACAGGCAGTTCCGCCTTCCACCGGTTTGTATTTGACGCCGGCGATACTGTTTTTATTGAACTCAAAGGGATAGGTATACTTGGCGAGGAACTCCGTAGAGGTGATACCCAGGCGCTGTTTGAGCCGCAGAATATCGTAGGGGGTCAGCATGATATCAATATTGCTGCAACAGGCGTTGAAGCACTCGATACCCTTGTAACAACGAAACTTGATGACATGATTTTCGTCAAATGTTTGCGGCGTTACCGGGCTGGCCGGAATCGGGGAGTCTTCGACAGAAAGGTCAATATCAGCCATTGCTGCATCCTCAATAATAAACTGCATCAGCCACGGATAAACACGAAAGGCACGGAAAACAAGCATCCATTTCCATCAAACCGTGGCGGTCTGAGACGGGTTTTGATGATACCACGAGCACCCACGCAGTAATTAACCACTAAAAACAAGGATTAATCGGAGTCAAATCGACAAGGAGCGGCCTGCCGGCCGCGATTCGCGCCGGGGGACGGCGCTCCTACAGGAGCGCTTTTCGCAACGATTGGGTTAACCACCAGCAAAAAAAAAGTCCGGGCTCCTCACGGTGCCCGGACTTTCATACTCAAGCTACTGTTAACTTTAACTTACTTGAAAAGCTTGCTCTTGTCGACGAGGTCAACGTGCTTACGCTTGAAGCAAGTCCAGTTCTGGGTCTTGTTGTCATAGACCGAGTTTACGAAGCACTTCCAGTTTTCTTCATCAACGAAGTTCTTGTCCATGCGGTAGTAGAAGCCCGGGTAACGGGATTCTTCACGGAACTGGATGTGTTTCATGTGGGCTTCAGCCGTCAGGATGCGGTGATAGTTCTCCCAGGCACGCAGCAGTTCATGCAGGTCCTTGGCGCGCATCTTCATGGCGTCTTCCTTCAGCATGTCCAGCTTCTCACTAGCCACTTCCAGCATCTTGTTGTTGGTGGTGTAGTAAGTCGCCACACCCGCTACATACTCGTCCATGATTTTCTGCAAGCGGAACTGCAGCATCTTCGGCGTGATGTAGTGCGGGTTGATGTCGATCGCCGTGGTGTAGTCCTTATGTTCCAGATAGGTCTTCACCGGCTGGTAGATTGCAGCCACCAGGTCTTCAACTGAAGTATCCAGCTCAGGCTTCAGATCGGGGTTGTCCAGGCAGTACTTGACCATGGACTTGGCACACATACGACCTTCGGCGTGGGAACCGGAAGAGAACTTGTGGCCGGATGCGCCCACGCCGTCACCGGCGGTGAACAGACCCTTGACGGTGGTCATGGAGCGGTAACCCCAGCTCCAGCCCTTGGGCAGGTGATCCGGAATGCCTTCGCCCAGACCTTCGTCCGTCGGTGCACCGACGTCAGTCGGACCGGACACCCAGATGCCGCAGCAACCGGAGTGTGAACCCAGCAGGTAGGGCTCGGTCGGCATCAGCTCGGAGTTCTTCTTCTCCGGCTCGATGTTTTCACCCACCCAGATACCACACTGACCGATGCACATATCCAGGAAGTCTTCCCAGGCTTCTGCTTCCAGGTGTTTGACTTCACGAGGAGACAGGGTTTCGCGCAGGTTGGCAAGGGCGGTCACGGTATCCATGTAGATAGGACCACGACCTTCCTTCATTTCCTTGAGCATCAGGTGGTTACGCAGGCAGGAAGCCGGCACCGCAGCCTGACCGTAAGGAGGATAGTCGTTCAGCATCTCCTTGTTGCGCTGCATGTAGACTTCACCGAAAGCGTTGGTGGCCTGAGACTTGAACAGCAGGAACCAGGCGCCTACCGGACCGTAACCGTCTTTGAAACGGGTCGGCACGAAGCGGTTTTCCATCATGGTCAGCTCGGCACCGGCCTGGGCAGCCATAGCGTAAGTGGAACCGGCGTTCCAGACCGGGTACCAGGCGCGACCCTGACCTTCACCGACGGAACGGGGACGGAAAATGTTGACGCAGCCGCCGGCAGCCAGCAGACAAGCCTTGAATTTGTAAACGACGACTTTGTGATCGCGGGTCGAGAAACCGACCGCACCGGCAATCCGGTTAGGATCGTTCTTGTCGTTGATCAGCTTGACGATGAAGATACGCTCCGCAATGTTGTCGATGCCGAGGGCCTTCTTGGCGGCTTCAGCGACGATCCACTTGTAGGATTCGCCGTTAATCATGATCTGCCACTTACCGGAACGCACAGGCTTACCACCGTCCTTCAGCGGGGTCATGCCCTTGGAACCGTCGTGGCGCTCACCGTTTTCGTCGAGCTTCCAGATCGGCAGCCCCCATTCTTCGAACAGGTGTACCGATTCATCAACGTGGCGGCCCAGATCGTAGGCCAGATCGTCGCGGGTGATGCCCATCAGATCGTTGGAGACCATGCGTGCATAGTCAGCCGGATCCTGCTCGGTACCGATGTAGGTGTTGATCGCGGACAGACCCTGTGCCACGGCACCTGAACGGTCCATCGCGGCTTTGTCGACCAACTTGATTTTAAGGTCAGTGCCTTCTGCCCAGCGCATGATTTCAAAACCCGCGCCACAGCAAGCCATACCACCGCCGATAAGAAGAATATCAACTTCTTCTTCGACGACTTCGGGATTTCCGAATTCTCCTGCCATTTGTAGTTACCTCTAATGCTTTAAATGAATTTCTGGTGTCCGCAGTGCGCAACCTTTACAGGTTGATCAGCTCGCTGCGATCGCCCGCACGGAAGCCGTTCTCTTCGTTGAAGAATCCGATATCTTCGATCTTGGCCATGTCGGCAGCAGGCTTGCCTGCGTAGGGATCGATGGAACCTTCCGGAGTGGTGCGGATCGGGAATTTGAAACGCTTCATGGTGCCGTTACGGAACTTGATGGTCCACATAATGGAATCGGTACCGCGCAGCGGCTGTACGGAACCGCCCAGGGGCACGATGTCGGCATAATGACGGGCTTCGATGGCCTGCTGGGGGCAGATCTTGACACAGGAGTAACACTCCCAGCACTGCTCCGGTTCCTGGTTGAAAGCGCGCATGGCGTGGCCGGTTTCAGAACCGTCCTTGTCCAGCATCATCAGGTCGTGCGGGCAGATGTACATGCAGGCCGTCTTGTCCTGACCTTTGCAGCCGTCGCACTTATCAGTACGTACAAATGTTGGCATGGTTTTCTCTCCGTTTTACTTGTAGTGATATATCATCCGTTGCCAGCAAGCCGGCGACGGTCTCTAGAGTCTTTACTTGGCCGAATGGCCGGACATCTTGATCTCGACCTTGTCTTCGTCCTTCAATCCACCGTAATAGGCTCGCAGGATTTCCAGCACTTCAGGGCGGGAAAACTTATCCGAGACCTCCTCACCTTCGGACAAGGCCTTGCGCAGCTTGGTGCCGGACAGCAGAATCCGATCCGGACCTTCGTGAGGACAGGTTTTCATGGAAGCCATACCGTCACACTTGTTGCACCAGAACGTCCAGTCGATTTTGAGCGGCTGGGTTTCCAGCGCGTCGGCGGAAATTTCGTCGAAGATGTGATGTGCGTCGAACGGACCGTAGTAGTCGCCCACACCGGCGTGATCACGGCCGACAATCTGATGTGAACAGCCATAGTTCTGGCGGAACACGGCGTGCAACAGGGCTTCGCGTGGACCAGCGTAGCGCATGTCCAGCGGATAACCCGCCTGGATCACGGTATTGTCGGAAAAATACTTCTCGATCAGGGTGCCGATGGCATTGCTGCGCACATCCGCCGGGATGTCACCGGGCTTCAGCTTACCGAGCAGGGAATGAATCAGCACGCCATCGAGGGTTTCGATAGCGATCTTGGCCAGGTACTCGTGCGAACGGTGCATCGGGTTACGGGTCTGAAAAGCAGCGACGGTTTTCCAGCCGCGTTTTTCGAATTCGGCACGGGTCTGTGCCGGTGTCATGAACTGATCACCGTACTGTTCCGGGAAACCGCCCTGGGACAGCACCTTGATAGGGCCGGCCAGGTTAACCTCGCCCTGATCCATTACCATCTTGACACCCGGGTGCTCCAGATCGGTGGTCTTGTAGACCATCATGCACTCGTGCTTCTTATCGATGCCGTACTTCTCAGTGACCTGCATGGTGGCGAGAATTTCGTCGCGTTCCGCGTCAAACAACGCTACGTCGTCACCGATAGTAACGGTATCAGCCGTTGCCTGGTCTGTGGACAGCGTCACCGGGATTGGCCAGAACAAGCCACTGGCCATCTTCATGCCGTCGCACACACCTTCCCAGTCAGCATGGGTCATAAACCCGTCCAGTGGTGTAAAGCCGCCGATACCCATCATAATGATGTCGCCAGCTTCGCGTGACGAAATGTTAACTTTCGGCAGAGAGGCTGCGCGATCCTTTTCGGATGCTAGCGCATCGCCTTCGAGAAGCAGTGGCTTGAGATCACCACCACCGTGTGGCTTCACTAAACTGGACATGAGACTCCTTACCAACCTGGGTTCTAGATAGAAGGTTATGAGGCGTAATCACCACTACCGGGTTTCCGGCAGGGGGTGTTACCTTAATGATGTGACCGGGGAAATCCAGCAATTTAAATTTAATCAAGCATAAAACCACCTTATTTGTTGGAATCACAAGAACCAGACGAAATAAGTGATTGTTTTTGCTGGATATAATATGTATTAGAATATTATGATACTTTATATGTGTTTCAGTAATGCTGATTAGCTTTCAGCCACAATAGTTTAGTAAATTAATAGGGCTTTGACTCGATCGCACACTTCTTTCACCGGGGATCGTCATTATGCACAAGCCGATTCATGATCCATTGTCGAAACACCTCGACCGGAACAGTCGTATCGAGGTCAAGAATACGACCTGTTACATGTGTGCCTGTCGCTGTGGCATCCGCGTCACCCTGCGTGATGGTGAAGTCCGCTATATACAGGGTAACCCCGATCACCCCCTGAACAAAGGCGTAATCTGCGCCAAGGGTTCCTCCGGTATCATGAAGCAGTATTCACCGGCGCGCCTGACCAAACCGCTGCTGCGTAAAGCCGGCAGCGAACGCGGTGACAACCAGTTCGAGGCAATCACCTGGGACAAAGCTTTCGACATGATCGAAGAACGCCTGGCTGAAATCCGTGCCAGCGATCCAAAGAAATTTGCCCTGTTCACCGGCCGCGACCAGATGCAGGCGCTGACCGGTCTGTTTGCGAAGCAATTCGGTACCCCCAACTATGCCGCCCATGGCGGGTTCTGTTCGGTGAACATGGCCGCTGGCATGATTTACACCATTGGCGGCTCATTCTGGGAATTCGGCGGCCCGGACCTCGATCGTGCCAAGCTGTTCGTAATGATTGGCACCGCCGAGGACCACCACTCCAATCCGATGAAAATGGCGCTGTCCAAATTCAAGCGCCAGGGCGGAAAATTCATTTCCATCAACCCGGTACGTAGCGGCTACTCGGCCATCGCCGACGAATGGATCCCCATCAAACCCGGCACCGATGGTGCGCTGTTTCTGGCACTGACCAACGAAATCATCAAACAGGGCCTCTACGACCGTGACTTCCTGATCAACTATTCCAATTCCCCCGAACTGGTCAACATGAACCCGGCCTCCAGCGAGTACGGCATGTTTGTGCGCTTTGAGGTACCACCGGAGGAGGGCTGCTTCGACCCCCAGAACAAACTCTGGTGGGACCGCGAATTGAACCGGCCGATATCGACACACACGGAAGGTGCGGATCCCTACCTGCTGGGCGAGTTCGAACTGGATGACGGCACGCCTGTCAAACCGGCTTTCCAGTTACTGGCTGACCGGGTCAAGGACTACACCGCCGCGTGGGCGTCCACCATCACCGGCATTCCCGAAACGACCATCAAGCGCCTGGCTCACGAACTGGCCATCACCGCGCGCGACGAGAAAATCGAATTGCCGATTCCCTGGACCGACACCTGGGGCAAGGAACACGAGTCGGTGACCGGCAACCCGGTCGCCTTCCACGCCATGCGCGGCCTGGCGGCCCACTCCAACGGCTTTCACACCATACGCGCCATGTCGATCCTGATGAGCATTCTCGGCACCATCGATCGACCCGGTGGCTTCCGCCACAAAGCACCTTTTCCGCGCCCGATTCCGCCGTGCGCAAAATCACCCACCGGTCCGCAAGACGTACAGCCCAATACGCCCTTGAACGGCATGCCGCTGGGTTGGCCCGCTGACCCGGATGACCTGTTCGTTGACGAGCAGGGTGAACCGGTACGGATTGACAAGGCTTTTTCCTGGGAACACCCGCTGTCGGTACACGGCCTGATGCACAACACCATCACCAACGCCTGGCGCGGCGACCCCTACAAAATCGACACTCTGTTGATTTTTATGGCGAATATGGCATGGAACTCATCCATGAACACCAGCCAGGTGCGCAACATGCTCAACGACAAGGATGAGGATGGTGAATACAAAATCCCCTTCCTGATTGTCGCCGATGCTTTTCAGTCGGAAATGACGGCCTATGCGGATCTGGTATTACCGGATACCAGCTACCTGGAACGTCACGACTGCATGTCCATGCTGGACCGCCCGATTTCGGAATACGACGGCCCGGTCGATTCCGTGCGTCTGCCCGTGGTAGCGCCCAAAGGTGACTGCAAACCGTTCCAGGAAGTCCTCATCGAACTCGGCTCACGCCTGAAATTACCGGCTTTCAGCCGGCCGGACGGCAGCCGTAAATACCGCGACTACCCGGACTTCGTCATTAACTATGAAACCACACCGGGATCCGGTATCGGTTTCCTGGCCGGCTGGCGCGGCAAGGGCGGCGAGAAGTTCATGCGGGGCGAGCCCAATCCCAGGCAATGGGAAATGTACGAGAAGAACAACTGTGTGTTCCAGTACGAGTTGCCAAAATCCTACCAGTACATGCGCAACTGGAATCAGGGTTATCTGGAATGGGCCAAACGCCACAGCCTGACGCGTTATGCCGAACCGATCAACATCCACATCTATTCCGAGATACTGCAGAAGTTCCGCCTTGCCGCCCAAGGCAAGTCGGACGGCAAACAGCCGCCCGATCGCCTGCGCAAACGGGTGGAAACTCACTTCGATCCGTTGCCGTTCTATTCCCCACCGCTGGAAGCGGAGGCCTCTGATCTGCACAAATACCCGTTGAATGCGATCACCCAGCGCCCCATGGCCATGTATCACTCCTGGGATTCACAGAACGCCTGGCTGCGGCAGATTCACCCCTACAACTTCCTCTACGTCAATTCGAAAACCGCCGCTAGCGCCGGTATCGAAGACGGCGGCTGGATGTGGGTGGAGTCCATGCACGGCAAGGTTCGCTGCCTGTGCCGTTATTCCGAAACGGTTGAACCCGGAACCGTGTGGACCTGGAATGCGATTGGCAAGGCCTCCGGTGCCTGGGGCCTGGACGGCGACGCCGACGAGTCGCAGCGAGGCTTCCTGCTCAATCATATCCTCAGCGAGGAACTGCCACCCGGTGAAGGCGGTGAGCATTTATCCAACTCGGACCCGGTCACCGGCCAGGCCGGCTGGTACGATGTGCATGTACGGATCTACCCGGCTGACAGCAGCGAACCGGCCATCACCTCCCCGCAGTTCGACACCCTGCACGCCCTGCCCGGCCAGTCACAGGAAAAGAAACGTGGCCGCTGGTTGACGTATTTCGCCGGCAAAAGGTTTTCACCATGACGCAACTTGCCTTAGTCATCGATCTGAACGTCTGCGTGGGTTGCCACGCCTGTGTCACCAGCTGCAAAGAATGGAATACATCCGGTACAGCGGGTTACCTGGCCGATATGCACCCTTACGGCAAACACCCGAGCGGTACCTTTTTCAACCGTGTACAGACTTTTGAAGTGGGTGAATTCCCGAATGCTGAAACAGTACACTTTCCCAAGAGCTGCCTGCATTGTGAAGACCCGCCCTGTGTCCCGGTGTGCCCGACCGGCGCCAGTTACAAACGCGAACAGGACGGTATCGTGCTGGTCGACTACGATAAATGCATCGGCTGTAAGTACTGTTCCTGGGCCTGCCCCTACGGCGTCCGTGAACTGGACGAACACCAGAAGGTGATGAAGAAATGCACCCTGTGTGTGGACCGGATCTACGATGACAGCCTGCCGGAAAACGAACGCAAACCGGCCTGCGTCATGGCCTGCCCGACCAGTGCGCGGCTGTTTGGCGACGTCAACGACCCGGACTCCGAAGCGGCGGTCGCCATCCGGGAACGCGGCGGATACCAGTTGATGCCGGAATGGGGTACCCGGCCGGCCAACCATTACCTGCCGCGCCGCAAGACCCGTATCACCATCCACGAAGATGAACTCATCCGCGTCGACAACCCGCTCAAGAAAGAGCGCCAGCTGCCCATGCCGGACAGCGATGAACCGACGCTGGACGACGTCACGTCGTGGTAAACAGGTAGAGTTCAATGTCGCCGGTCACTGTTACTGCCGAAGGTGGAACCTCCAAGGTTCGCGTAACGCACCGTACGCTG
>CBFDBP010000130.1:0-9231 GCA_965603065.1 uncultured Gammaproteobacteria bacterium | reverse complement strand
TACCCAGCCATTTATTCAACAGGTTTTCGCGCCTCAGAAACGGCAGGCAGGGGTTGCGGCGCACACCCATATCGCGGCGCAGTTTCAACAGACCGGGGTGCCGCGGATCGACCTGGAGTCCGAGCCTGATAGCAGCGCAGGCGCGTTTGCGGTGCCTGAAACGGATTTCCGATAAGGCCAGATTCTGGAATACCGTCGCCTGAATAGTCTCCTTGGCCGCTGCGTGCCGACACAGATTCAGGCCACTGACGTCGCCACTGCAGACCAGCGACAAACCGTGGTAAGACCTGTAGAGGTGTTGGTGGACATCATGGCGGCCGGATTTCTGATCGGCCAGCCCGAAATGACGTGCGGCGGTTTTCCAGTGTTGCTTTCTGAAAAATGCCAGACCGAGTTGATATTCCTGCTGTACCTGCTGTGCACGCTCCTGTGCAAAAGGTGTTTCTGATCCATCCATGGACAATCTCCTGAAATTAGTGACTGGCGTTCCATTCGCCGCATTGAACTTCCCTCTAATCCACCTGATTCAATCCTGCTTCACCTCCTGAAAAAATGTCAGCAGCCCCAGCGTGGAGCTGTCATGGTCCCGTGTGATCTCCTGACTGTCCAGCTCTTTCTGGATCACGGTGGCCAGCTGCTTGCCCAGCTCCACACCCCACTGATCAAAAGAATTGATCTGCCAGATGATACCCTGCACAAAAATCTTGTGTTCGTAAAGTGCTATCAGCATGCCCAGTATCGATGGGGTCAGTTTCGGGTACAACAGCGAATTGGTGGGTCTGTTACCGGGAAACACCTTGTGCGGCAACAACTCGCTGATGCGCTGCTCGGACAGACCTTCGGCTTCAAGTTCAGATCTGGCCTCGGCTTCCGTCTTGCCGCGCATCAGGGCTTCGGTCTGGGCAAGACAATTAGAGAACAGGATCTGCTGCTGATCCGGTATGCTGTGGTGCGCATTCACCGCCATCAGAAAATCAGCCGAAATCAGCTCGGTGCCCTGATGAATCAGCTGAAAGAAGGCGTGCTGGCCATTGGTACCCGGCTCGCCCCAGATGGTGGGCCCGGTCGAATACTCCACCCTGTCTCCGCTGCGTTCCACCCGTTTGCCGTTACTCTCCATGTCGGCCTGTTGCAGATAGGCCGGCAGGCGGTGCAGATGCTGGTCGTAGGGCAGGATGACGTGACTGTCGGCGGCGAAAAAATTGCGCTGCCAGATGCCCAGCAGCGCCAGGATGACCGGCATGTTCTGCTGCAGTGGCGCAGAACGAAAATGCTGATCCATATCGTGCGCACCGGCCAGTAACTCCTCGAAGTTATCCATACCGATATAGAGTGCAATAGATAAACCAATGGCCGACCACAGCGAATAGCGCCCGCCGACCCAGTCCCAGAACTCGAACATGTTGTCCGGGTCGATACCGAACGCCTGAACGGCTTCCCGGTTGGTGGACAGGGCGACAAAGTGTTTGGCCACCACACGCCGGTCCGAGGCAGCCGCGAGCAGCCAGCGGCGTGCCTGCCTGGCATTGGTCATGGTTTCCTGGGTGGTAAATGTCTTGGAAGCCACCAGGAATAATGTGGTTTCCGGATTCAGCTTGGCCAGCGTATCGAGGATGTGGCTGCCGTCCACATTGGACACAAAGTGGACGTTGAGCCGGTAGCCGTAAGGCTTCATCGCCTCGGTCACCATCACCGGTCCCAGGTCCGAGCCACCAATTCCGATATTCACAACATCGGTAATCGACTTCGCACTGTAACCCTTCCACTCCCCGCTGCGCACGTTGTCGGTAAAGCGTCGCATTTTCTCAAGCACCCGGTTGACCTCGGGCATGACGTCCACACCGTCCACGTACACCGGTGTGTTGCTGCGGTTACGCAGCGCGGTGTGCAGCACCGCGCGCTGCTCGGTGAAATTGATTTTCTCACCGGAATACATCTGCTCAATCCAGGCCGGCAGGTCACTCTGTTCAGCCAGATCAATCAGCAACGGCAGTGTTTCTTCGCTAATACGGTTCTTGGAATAGTCCAGCAGAATATCGTTGTAGCGCAGAGAATATTTCTCAAAACGCCCGGCATCGTCGGCAAACAGGTCGCGCATGTGCAGATCTTTGACCTGCTCGAAATGTTCCTGTAACGCCTTCCAGGCGGACTTTTCTGTTAATTTCGACATTAATAAAATCCTGGCGTAGGAGCGCCCCCCTGAGCGACCCCCTGGCCGCGATTCCCTTTCCGGCTTTGGCGTGATCGCGGCCAGGGGGCCGCTCCTGCGAGTAAATCAATCAACGGCACAATTCACTGTTCATCGGTTTCCAGCGTATTACGCCAGCGGTGATCCTGCTTTGTAAACAACCGGTCAGCTTCACTCGGGCCCCAGCTGCCGGACGGGTAGGTATGGATAAAATCACGTTCCACCGCCCAGACCTTCAGAATCGGGTCGACCACCTTCCACGCCCAGCTCACTTCGTCATAACGCAGAAACAGGGAGTGATCGCCCTCGATAAGATCGAGTAACAGCGCTTCATAGGCGTCCAGCTGCCCCTGATTGATACCACAGTAACTGGCATCCAGGCGGGTGGTTTCCGCACGCAGTTCCAGCCCCTGCTGCTTGACCTGAATTTCGATGCGAATACATTCATTCGGCTGAAGGTTGAGGAGAATCCAGTTGGGCTTGAGCTGGTCGATCTGGGTTTCCCTGAACAACTGCTGTGGCGGATGCTTGAAGCGTATCGACACCATGGAGTTGCCCGCTTTCATACGCTTGCCGGTGCGCAGGTAAAAAGGCACACCCCGCCACCGCCAGTTATCGACAAAAACCTTCAGCGCCGCGTAGGTCTCGGTCACACTGTGTGCCGGCACATCCTGTTCGTCCAGGTAGCCGGGCACCTTCTCGCCATTCGCCGTGCCGGCGGCATACTGGGCGCGAAACGCATGTGCATTCACCGCGCTCTGCGGAATGGGCCGTATCGAACGCAGCACTTTCACCTTTTCATCGCGCAGGGATTCTGCATCCAGATTGGCGGGTGGCTCCATCGCCACCAGTGTCAGCACCTGCAACAGGTGACTCTGCAGCATGTCGCGCAATGCACCGGCCCCATCGTAGTAGCCGGCACGTCCCCCGACACCCAGCGACTCGGAGTGGGTGATCTGCACATTATCGATATAGTTCCGGTTCCAGAGCGGTTCCATCATCAGGTTGGCGAAGCGGAAAACCAGCAGATTCTGTACCGTACCCTTACCCAGATAATGATCGATGCGGAAGATCTGTGTCTCCTGAAAATCCCGGCTGAGTCGCAGATTAAGGCTTTCGGCACTCTGCAGATCATAGCCGAAAGGTTTTTCTATCACCAGGCGGCGCCAGCCGCCATCCTCCTGATTGAGACCCACCTCGCCCAGCAGGCGGCTGACCACACCGAAATCTGCCGGCCGGATTGCCATGTAGAAGATCAGATTGGGTGAAAAGCGCGAATCGCCGAGCAGAAAGTCGCGCAATGCCGGATAGACCTGCTCGTCTCCCAGGTCGCCACGAAAGAAAGCCAGACGCGCGCAAAAACGCTCCAGCACCTCCGCATCCGTTGCCTTGCCCGCCAACCACTCTCGTACCTGGCCACGCCAGGTTTCGTCATCCCAGTCGCGACGCCCGAAACCGACGATTTTAAGCCCCTGCGGTAAACGGCCCGCAACATCCAGATGATACAGCGCCGGCAGCAGTTTGACCTGGGATAAGTTACCGGTCGCGCCGAAAATAACAAAAGTGCAATCTTCCATGTCTGTATCCAACCCTTTCTCAATCCTGTCTTGACAAAACCTGACGCTGATACCAGTGCGCCTCGTCACCGATATTGATGAACTCCCTGCGCTTCGAGTACATTGTGTTAACGCAACCTACCTTAAACCGGGGAAACGTACCAGTCATGGACATTCTGTTTGCAAGCAGCGAAGCCCATCCGCTCGTCAAAACCGGCGGCCTGGCCGACGTCTCCGGCAGCCTGCCACGCGCAATAAAGAACCTGAAACAGGAAATACGCCTGATATTGCCGGCCTATCCTGTCGCCAGGGCCAACGCTGGCGTCCTGAAACTGGTGTCCGAAATTTCACTGCCGGGGTCACAACGCCCGGTACGCATCCTGCATGGGCGTCTGCCGCACACCCGGGTACAACTGTACCTGATCGACAGCCCCGAATACTTTGATCGCGACGGCGGGCCCTACAGCTCACCAGCAGGTAAAGACTGGCCCGATAACGCCGCACGTTTCGCACTGTTTGCCCGTGCCGTGTGCGCGGTAGCCATGAACCAGGCCGGGCTGGACTGGAAGCCGGACCTGGTGCACTGCAATGACTGGCAGACCGGTCTGGTTCCCGCCCTGCTTTCCCTACAGGCGAAACGGCCGGCGACAGTCTTTACCATCCATAACCTTGCCTACCAGGGACTGTTTGGCTGGGACCAGTTCAAGGCCTTGCAGCTGCCGCATGACTGGTGGTCGCTGGATACCCTGGAATTCCATGACAAAATCTCGTTTATCAAGGGCGGCCTGGTATTTTCCGACTGGATCACCACCGTCAGTCCCACCTACGCGAAGGAAATCCGTACGACTGAGTTTGGATGCGGCCTTGAAGGGCTGCTCGAATACCGCAAGGATCGACTGACCGGCATCCTCAACGGTGTTGATTACCAGGTGTGGAGTCCGGGACGGGACCGACTGCTGCCACAGACCTATACAGCTCGTACGCTGGAATCAAAGCTCAAAAACAAAGCGGCTCTACAGGAAACTTTCGGGCTGCCGGTCAAAGCGGAGGTAGCGCTGTTCGGGCACGTCGGCCGACTGGTCGAACAAAAAGGGCTGGACCTGATACTGGATTTACTTCCGGAACTGCTGAAACGCCCCATGCAACTGGTAATTCTGGGCACCGGCGAAGCCAGGCTGGAACAGGCCCTGCGCAAGGCCCACCGGCAACATCACGACAGCATCGGCGTGCAAATAGACTATGACGAAAAGCTCGCCCACCTGATCGAAGCGGGCTCGGATATATTTCTGATGCCATCCCGCTTTGAACCCTGCGGCTTGAACCAGCTCTACAGCCTGCGCTATGCAACCCCCCCCATTGTCCGCAACACCGGCGGGTTGGCCGATTCGGTGGTCGATGCCAACGGCCCCAATCTCTACCGGCACAGCGCCACCGGATTCCTGTTTGAACAAGCCACACCCCGGCAATTACTGCGTGCCATTGACCGCGCACTCAACCTCTTCAATCGTCAAGAGGTGTGGAAAGACCTGCAGCAGGCCGGCATGCGCGAGGATTTCTCCTGGAACCGCAGTGCCTCGGCCTATGTTGATCTGTATGAGCAGGCATTGAAACAGCCGCATGCCAGCCCCGACAGACTCAGCGCAAGCCCGCTACAAAACCTGTCAGAAGCACCTGTCTAATATATAAATCACTATATCCGCTCGGGCTGTGCCGGATCAGGCTATAATAGCGTCGGTTTTTCGCTGCAGCCTGCCCGAGCCGGTTGCGACACGCGCTTTTGGCCAGGTTAAAGTATGGATATACCAGTACAAGAAGGTGTTAACCCGCCACCCCGTGACAAGGAATTACGTTCCCGTGTACGCCTGTTCGGCAACCTGCTCGGTGAGGTACTGGCTTCACAGGCAGGACACGATGTGCTGGCCGCCGTAGAAACCCTGCGTAAAGGTTATATCCGCCTGCGTAAAGAGGATAGCCCAGCCTTACGTGCGCGCATGGCAAAAACGATCGACAGGCTCAGACCCGAGACACTGAGCGCTGTGGTCCGCGCCTTCAATATCTATTTCAGCCTGGTCAATATTGCCGAAGAAGCCTTCCAGCACAAGGAACGGCGCCGCCACGCCCGGCAAGGTGGCCCTTTGTGGCGCGGTTCGTTTGACCATACCCTGCGCGAATTCCACGCCCTGAATATTGACGCCACCCAGATCCAGACACTGCTGGACAACAGCCTGTACCTGCCTGTGTTCACAGCACACCCCACCGAATCGAAACGCCGGTCGGTGATGCACACCTTACGTGGCATTTTTATAACCGCTGACAAAATGGACGGGGCACGTATTGGCAAGGCAGAGCGCGAGGACATTATCAATGACTTGCGCAACCAGATACAGATCCTCTGGAAAACCGACGAGGTACGCGCTGATAAACCCACCGTCAGAGACGAAATCCGTAACGGGCTGTTCTATTTCCGCGAGTGCCTGTTTCAGGCAGTACCGCGCGTCTACCGCTACCTGGATAATTCCATTCAACGAGTCTACGGCGATATCGGCATCCAGCTTCCCAGCCTGCTGCAATTCGGGTCATGGATTGGTGGCGACCGTGATGGCAACCCGTTCGTAAAACCCGAGACCACCGAATACGCGCTGCGCATGCACATGCGGGAAATTCTCTGCGAATACCTGCGCCGGGTTGAGAGCCTGCGCAGCAGGTTGACTTACTCTTCGCGACTCGTGCAGCCCAGCCAGGCCTTCAGGGACAAACTGGATCATGATCTGCGTCATTGTCCGGGGGCCATGGGTGAACGCCCTGATCGTTTTTTGCACGAGCCCTACCGCCGCATGCTGTATATCATGCGCAACCGGCTACGCCATAATCTGAAACTGACGACGGCGCGTATTGAACACCCGGAGTCCGCCAACCCTGCAAATTACCCGTGCCGCTACCGCAACGAACAGGAGTTTCTTGGCGATCTGAAACTCATTCAGGCATCACTGGCCTCGCACGGCGACCAGAATGTCGGCCGAGGTGAATTACTGGACCTGATCCGTCTGGTGGAAACCTTTGGCTTCTTCCTGCTGCACCTGGATATTCGGCAGGAATCAACTCGTCACAGTGAAGCGGTCAACGAGCTTTGTGAACAGATCGTGGATGGCTGCGACTACAGCTCACTCGCTGAAGAAGCGCGCATTCAACTGCTGTGCAAGCTGCTGGACAAGCCGTCAGTAACGGTCAACCGCAGCGCTCTCGGTGAGCACACCGTTGAAACCCTGCAGGTACTGGATGTGATGGCGCAGATGCGCGATGAGGTCAGTGCCGAGGCATTCGGCACCTATGTCATCTCGATGACCCACAGTGCCAGCCACGTTCTGGAACTGATGTGGCTGGCTTCGCTATGCGGACTGGCCGGAAGCAGGGACAACAGCTGGTACTGCCATATTCGCATCAGCCCCTTGTTCGAAACCATTGACGACCTGGCCCACATCGAACAGGTCATGACCCGCTTGTTCGATGAACCAGTCTACCGCAAACTGCTCAAAGCCTCCGGCAATATGCAGGAGATCATGCTGGGTTATTCCGATTCCTGCAAGGACGGCGGTATCCTGGCCTCCGGCTGGAACCTGTACGAAGCCCAGCAAAAGATAATCCGTATTGCCCGGGCGCACAATATCGGCTGCCGACTCTTCCACGGCCGTGGCGGTACGCTGGGCCGTGGCGGTGGTCCCACCCACGATGCCATCCTGTCCCAACCGGCAGGTACCGTACACGGCCAGATCAAGTTCACTGAACAGGGTGAAGTGCTGTCCGACAAGTACAGCAACGAGGAAACTGCCGTGTACGAGTTATCCATGGGCATCACCGGGCTGCTCAAGGCAAGCCGCAGCGTAGTACAGGAACACAGAGAAGGCCGCGAGGAGGAATATGCGGCGATCATGGCGCGACTCGCCGAAAATGGTGAGCAGGCCTATCGTGCCCTCATCGATCACAGCGAAGGCCTGCTGGATTACTTCTATGAAGCCACACCGGTGTCGGAGATCGGTCTCCTTAATATCGGTTCACGCCCCAGCCATCGCAAAAAGCAGGACCGTTCGAAGAGTTCCATTCGCGCCATTCCCTGGGTATTCGGCTGGGCGCAGTCCCGGCACACGCTGCCAGCCTGGTACGGTATCGGCAGCGCGCTGCAAGCATACACTGAACAGAATGATGCCAAACTGGCACAGCTGCGCGAAATGTACCGGGACTGGCCGTTCTTTCGCAACCTGCTCAGTAATACCCAGTTATCCCTGGCAAAAGCCGAAATGGACATCGCACAGGAATACACGAGCTTGTGCGAAAACCAGCAAACTGCATACGCCGTCTATGCACGCATCCGCGAGGAACACGACCGTACCCTGGAGATGGTCAGCAAGGTTGCCGATATCCGCTGCCTGCTGGAAGAGACCCCGGCACTGGCCCTGTCGCTGACGCGGCGCGACCCCTATCTCGACCCGCTCAATCATATCCAGATCAAACTGCTGGCCCGGGCACGGAACCCGCAACTGGATGAGTCCGAACAGGAACGCTGGCTCAAACCGCTGCTGCGTTCAATCAATGCCATTGCCAGCGGCATGCGTAACACGGGGTAATGCGCCTTTGCCTGCACCGCGCCGACCGGCCGTGCCAGGCCATTGTTCGAATGTGACTCGAATCAGGTGTTGGTCCGCTTACGCGCTACAGCAACCAGGCCGAACAAACCGGACCCGAACAGCCACACTGCAGAGCCGGTACTGGTGCCGATACCAATGTACCGGTGATCGTTCCTGTGCCTGCCAGGTTGAAACCGGTGAGATAGACGCCATTATCGCTACGGTTTGAGATATTTGTTCCCGTGAAATCGAACGTAATCGTCTTGGATGCATCCAACTCGAGGCCAAACGGCAACATCTGTTGAAAAATACCCGTCGCAGCACCCGACGCCTGAATGCTGATCTCGCTGCCGTTATAGTTGACCTGGACGGTATCGATATCCAGCCCCAGACCCCAGCAATTCGACACGCACCCGGGCTTGGTTAACAGGTCGAAACCAAATCCAGAAAAAGTATTACCGTGGCTTTGGACCGTGCCGCCCGCGACCGGTATATCCCACATGTCCTGGATGAAAGTATCGAGGTAAATGTCACTGGCCAGCGTTCCAGCCGACGCCCCGTCGACCAGGAAATCCATATCCGAGAGAGAATCTGCATCAACCGGACTACCAGACCCTCCGGCAAAAGCGCCTGCGTCGACGATATCGCCAGACACACCACCAGGGTTGTTGGCGTCAGCGAAAGTAAAGTACTCAAGGTCCACTCCTTTGAACTTGATCTGCAGCTGCGCGGCCTGAACGCCAATGGCGCCAAAACTGGCAAGCAGTGCGACGGTAACTCCGGGAATCAATAGATAGAGACGCATGGCTGCCCAGCGGCGCTACGACAGATATCAGCGCGCTGGTCGGGTTGGTATTGGATTGGGACG
>CBFDBP010000129.1:0-9262 GCA_965603065.1 uncultured Gammaproteobacteria bacterium | reverse complement strand
CCCAGGGCACCCTCTCTTGCCTGACGGCAATTCACCTTGTAAATACATCCCTGTAAGCTCGACGGCAGCATCCCTCGGCAATTGCTCCTGCATCCCCTCAAGGGGCCTACTTTTGGTGCCCTACCTACGCCCATCCGTGGGCTCGTGCTGCCGACGGTCCCGTAAAGGTATGTCGACTATCCAGTGTTCGGCCTGGTATCAACGGGGTATTCTGGTCCCTAATCGTGCCGAAGGGCGAAGCTCCTACCGCCGTGGTTGTCAGCCGGCTCAATCGCACCGGTTATTGTTAATTTTAGATTATCGGCACGCAAGAAGCCCGCTAAACCACAATCCGCAAGTTGTAATCGGGTAAGGTGCCCGAGATTATCATTCTGCGCTACACTTTGAACCGCAAACACAGTTCAGGGGGACGCCCATGGTTTCGAAGAAGACGCAGACAGATACCGGCAAACTGGACCAGCTGGTCGCCGAATCCCGGCAACACCGGGAGTCGCGCGAACAAGGCTACCGCGAGCAGGCGCTCAAGCTCTATCCATGGATTTGCGGACGTTGCAGACGGGAATTCACCCGCGATAACGTTGTGCAGCTCACCGTCCACCACCGCGACCACAATCATGACAATAACCCGCCTGATGGCAGCAATTGGGAGCTTTTGTGCGTCTATTGTCACGACAATGAACACCAGCGGCTGCTCGAGGCGGATGCCCGCAGCGGCGGCAGCGCGGAGTCTGGCAAGGCCCAATCCTCCGTACACCAACCCTTTGCCGATCTAAAATCGCTGTTAAAGAAATAGATCACCCTTATATGAGCAGCCTGTTGACCTCAGCGCGGATCAGGTGGTTCACGCTACCTGCCCTGCTTATTACCCTGGCCGGCCCGGCTGTTGCAACGGCCCGGGCGGATGACAACTTACACGAACAACTGAGCGTGGCGGAAAAATTCACCGGCGACTTGCCGGAAATGCGCAAACGCAAACGGATTCGCGCACTGGTCACCTACAGCAAGACGGATTTCTTTTTCCACCAGGGTGGTGCCATGGGTGTGCAGACCGAGTTCCTGCGTGAATACGAGAAGTTTCTGAACAAGGGGGTCAAGCGCGCCGAAGACAGGATCCACATCACGTTTCTGCCGGTGAGGTTCAGCGAACTGCTCCCGGCCTTACAACAAGGTAAGGGCGATATAGCCGCTGCCTTCCTGACCATCACACCACAACGGGAAAAAGAGGTGAATTTCGCCAGCGGCGGAAAGTTGAAGGTCGGCGAACTGGTGGTGACCAACAAGGCGGTCAAGCCGCTGGAAAACATTGAAGACCTCGCCGGGAAAACCGTCTATGTGCTCAATCAAAGCAGTTACGTCGAACACCTGAGACATCTAAACGAAACCTTCCGTCAAAAAAAGCTGGCGCCGATCAGGATTGAGCAGGCCGACCCCAACCTGCTGAGTGAAGATATTCTGGAACTGGTCAACTCGGGTGTCGTGGCTATCACCGTGGTAGACGACTATAAAGCCAGGCTGTGGGAACAGGTCTTACCCGATATCCGGGTGCACGAAAACCTCAAGGTTACCGAAGCTAACACCATAGGCTGGGCCACACGCAAGGACAACAAGGCATTGATCCGCAGCCTTGATGCCTTCGCACTGAAGATACGGAAAGGCACACTGCTCGGGAATATGCTGTTCAAACGCTATTACCGTGACACCGGCTGGATCAACAATCCCGTCAGCAAAGAAGAATTGCGTAAACTGGAAGCGTTTGTAGCCTTGTTCAGGAAATATGCCGAGCGATACGACTTTGATCACCTCGCCCTGTTGGCCCAGGCCTACCAGGAATCCGGGTTGGACCACTCGAAAAAAAGCCACCGTGGTGCTGTGGGTATCATGCAGTTACTGCCCTCCACGGCAGGTGATGCCAACGTCAATATTGGCAATATAAGAAACCTGGAAAACAATATTCACGCCGGCACCAAGTATCTGGCCTTTATACGCGACAGGTATTTCAACGATGCCGCGATAAACACCGAGAACCGCCTGGCCCTGACCTGGGCGGCCTATAATGCCGGCCCAGCCAGAGTACAAAAAATGCGCGACAAAGCGAAAAAGATGGGGCTGGACCCCGACATCTGGTTTTCCAATGTCGAGTTGGCCGCGGGCAAAATGACCGGCAGGGAAACCGTGCAGTATGTAGCCAACATTTATAAATACTACGTTGCCTATAAACTTGCCAGTCAAGTTACCAACACGGATACGGTACCGATCAGCGGTGCACGTTAGTGCGCTGTTCTGGTACCATCCCGTTTCTGTTGTGTCGGGATTTCAGCATTCTTGGTAATACTTTTCTTGCCTGTAATATTACTCAACAACTTTGCTTTCCGGTGTCGCACACTGATGTTGATAGCGACGGTGAGCGCCTGGCAGGCCTCAGCGGAAACGTTGCTCCTGCCACCGATCGATGTCGACTTAGTCGGTAAAACAGCTGTCGTTAATGCGCGACAGGAAGACACGCTGCTGGATATTGCGCGTCGTTTTGACGTCGGGCAGGATGAAATTGTGCTTGCCAATCCTGATGTGGACCGCTGGTTGCCGGGTGCAGACACCCAGGTGGTGGTACCAACACGGTATATCCTTCCGCGCGCGGACCGCACCGGTCTCGTACTTAACGTTCCCGAAATGCGCCTGTACTATTTCCCGGCTTCAGTGCGAGGCCGCCCGGCCGAGGTGAAGACCTATCCGGTCAGCATAGGCCGTATGGATTGGTCGACGCCGGTAGGAATAACAAAAGTGACCGCAAAAACGCAGAACCCCAGCTGGCGTCCGCCGAAATCCATTCGCGAGGAAGCGGAAGCCCGTGGCGAGCCGCTGCCGGACGTGATACCCCCGGGCCCCAATAATCCGCTCGGTGACTACGCGCTGCGTCTGGCCCGGCCGGGTTACCTGATCCACAGCACCAACAAGCCGTTTGGTGTGGGTATGCGGGTCACGCACGGTTGCGTGCGTATGTACCCGGAGGATATCGAGAAATTGTTTCCGGATGTGCCGGTCGGCACGCCGGTCCAGATTGTTGATCAGCCCATCAAAATCGGCTGGCTTTTCGATACGCTTTTTATAGAGGTACACCCCCCTCTGGAAGAAAAAAAGCAGGAGCCTGCCGTACTGGTGGAATCAGCCATGGATCTGGTCAACGCGGCGTGGGAACAACGACCGCTGGTTCTGAACGCTCAGGCCCTGAAAAAGGCGCTGCAGGAACAAACCGGTATGCCCGTTCCCATTGCCCATAGCGTGCGCGACTGAGCCGTTCTCCAGCTCAGCCGCGCAACTTCATGCAACTTCGATAACCAGATAATCGTTACTTGTACATCGATTTCTTGAACATGTTATCGATCTTGCTGTTGGCTTCATCTGCCGTGGCCTTGGCATCTTCAGCGATAGCTTTGGCTTCACCAGCTTCTCTGCTAGCCGCATTGGCTGTGGCAGACGCACTCTCGGCGGTCTGGTTGGCCTGGTTTATATCACCGCGCAGTTCATCGCGCAGTTTATCGACATCCGATGTCGTGGCACAGCCGAAGAGTCCGACGGTCACGGCCAGGGCCAGGGCGATTTTGATGTTTTTACGTAGCATGGATGACTCCCTTGATTGATATTTCCTGTAGATTAGACGAAAAATAACGCGGCGCAATACTAACATAAGTTCAACACGGGGAAAGCAGGAGCAGGTCAGCCGCGGATCATTCAGCGGACAACGACCCGCATGCCGATGTGGATCCAGCCGGAAAGATCATCAATTTGCTGATTTGTCAACGCGATACAGCCATGTGTCCAGTTAAAATCCGTGTGTATCGCCGGATCCCCTTTGCCAACGCCGTGAATGCCGAGATACCCGCCGAGGGGTGTCGCTTGCGGCGGTATATCCCCGCTCTGAAAGGCCTGCCGAATCGCCATATAGTGTTCCAGGTCGATAATACCGGACTGCAAGGCACGTTCAGCGTGCCCGACAGTGGGGTAATCGAGGCCGAAAAAGCGATGGAACGGCGTCTTTGGGGCTATTCGAACCAGGTGAAATTCCCCAAGCGGCGTTTTATCGTCGCCCTGTTTTTTATCTGTTGTGGTGCCGTCGCGACCGATGGCTATTTTTTTATAGGTGCGCCGGACAGTGTTTCCTTCCAGAACGGATAAGGTCATCTTCCGGGTATCCACGAGAATCCAGGTATCGTTGTCCTGTGCAACCGTGCTCTGCCCACTCGCGGCAATGACGAGCGAAAACATGGCAAGTAAGAATTGATGCATCATTGTCTCGAACGCAGATTTTCCAGATCGCCGATCACCTGGTCACTGTGCGTTTTCGGTGCCACAGACCGGTAGATCTTTGCCAACTCCCCCTGAGGATCGATGATGAAGGTATGTCGTCTGGCAAACCTGATCGGCCCCAGCTTCCATAGTGAGCCATACACACGAGCGACCTCGCCTGTTCTATCCGAAAGCAACGGAAAAGGAAGGTGGTACTTTTCCGCAAATTCCTTATGGCTTTTGACATCGTCGAGACTGACACCCAGCAGCCTGACATCCATGCCTTGCAGAGTCATGAAATCATCCCGAAATTCACACGCCTCACTGGTACAACCCGGGGTATCGTCCTTGGGGTAGAAATACAAAACCAGCCACTGACCTTGATAGTCGGAAAGATGATGCATCTTACCGTGCTGATCTCTTAATTCAAAAGCGGGTGCCGGGTCCCCTGGCTTGAGATCGTCCGCCTGAGCACCGAAGAACAGCACCATCAGAAGCATACCCGGAAGCAAACGGAAACACTGGGCAAGCATAACGGGTTTCCTTTAATACACATGTTGCCTGGCGTGTGGTCGGCCTAGTATGGTATGAACCGAAGTATTTTTGCAAAGTATGGTCAATCGGCTAAAGATAACACCAACTTGTTTACGAGAGTATCCCCATGGCCCGCTCCATAGGCCCGAACCTGCGTTACTACTGGCGCAAGGTTTCCAACAGGCCCGGCGGCAAGTGGTTATTCAGCCGTATCCTGGGTCTGATCGTGCCTTACACGGGCAGCCTTGGCGGCACCGTGCAATTGCTGGAACCCGGGCACTGCGTGGTGACATTGCCGGATCGCCGCAGGGTCCGTAACCATCTTAAATCCGTTCACGCCATCGCCTTGTGCAATCTGGGCGAAAAGACGACCGGTCTTGCGCTGATGAACAGCCTGCCGGATAACACCCGCGGCATCCTGACGGGCATTTCCGCCGATTATCTGAAAAAGGCGCGCGGCCGGCTCACAGCGGAATGCTATTGTGACATTCCGGACAGTAACGAAAAAACAGAATACACCATCCAGGGGGACATCCGTGACGCCGGGGGCGAGCTGGTGGCAACGGTGCGTGCGTGCTGGCTGATAGGCCCCGAAACATAATATGCAGACAGAATTCAGCCGAGCCCTGGGCATCGAAGTCCCGCTGATCTGCGGCGCCATGTACCCCTGCTCCAACCCGGAGCTGGTGGCAGCGGTGTCCGAGGCTGGCGGCATCGGGATAATACAACCGTTAAGCCTGACCTATGTCCACGGTTACGACTTTCGTGACGGCCTACGCTATATCCGCAGCCTCACGAGCAAACCGGTGGGCGTCAATTTCATCATTGAAAAAAGCTCGAAAAAGTACCTGCAACGTGTACATCAGTGGGTGGATATCGCCCTGGAGGAAGACATTCCCTTTTTTGTCACAGCGCTGGGCAATCCACGCTGGGTGGTGGATAAAGCCAAACCCGCGGGCGTCACGGTGTATCATGATGTCACTAGCCGCCGCTGGGCGGAGAAAGCCCTGGAGGGCGGAGTCGATGGCTTTATCTGCGTGAATAATCGCGCCGGCGGACACGCCGGCAGCCTATCGCCCCAACAGTTGCTGGACGAGCTGGCACCGCTTCAAAAACCGCTGATCTGTGCCGGAGGGATAGGAAAACCGGAAGAATTCGCAAAGACCATTGGTATGGGTTATAGCGGTGCCCAGTTGGGAACTCGCTTTATCGCCACACGGGAATGCAACGCACATCCGGATTATAAGAACGCCATCCTGCATGCCACAGAGCAAGACATTGTTCTCAGCGAAAAAATATCGGGGGTGCCCGTGGCAATTATCAGAACAGCTTATATCGCGCGTATTGGCACCAAAGCCGGCCCCATTGCGAAATGGATGCTGAAAGGCCGGAAAACCAAACACTGGATGCGGGCAATCTACTCACTGCAGTCGATTTGGAAACTGAAACATGCGTCTCTGCAGGGTGCCGGCTACAAGGACTATTTTCAGGCCGGTAAAAGTGTATCGGGTATCCGGGAAATCCAGTCTGCCACGACTATCGTTTCTGACTATGCGGCCGCGCTGGAAACGGATTTGCAGAAATCATGATCTGTATCAAGGCAACAATTCGGCGGCACCGGATAGTATACTAATGAGTACATTAGATAGCCGACATACCTTGACGGGACACGCTGTAAATACCTCCCTGTACGCTCGACGGCAGCATCCCTGCTGCCGACGGTCCCATCAAGGTATGTCGGCTATCCAATGTTCGGCTTAGTAACAACAGGTTACGCAGACAGGAGCAACGCATGCGGGTCGAAAAACACGATCTGGCACACGAGTTCCCCGAATACCGGGATCAGATCCAGAGGAATACCACGATGCCGACCATGAAGTACGGCGTATCGAAATGGAGATTGAAACAACCTCGGACGATTATCTTGAAACACGGAAAAAGCACCGCTTGTTTTTAAAGGACGAACTTTATGCCATTCTCCGCGCATCGCATAGCGTGTAAACGATCAGTAGGGGTGCTTAACGCGCTTATTCTGCTTGCCGCCTGCACAACGCCAGTCACAGCCGCAACCCTTGAAACCGCAGACCGCGAATCTGTGCCAGACCATGATCTGGCGTTGGGGGAAACGGTGTTTACCACCAACTGCCTGTCCTGCCATGGTAAAGGTGAAGACGGTGCGCCAAGGCCTGACAGTGCTTCGGACTGGAAAGAACGCCTGAAACAAGATCAGGACACTCTGATCCGGCACGCCATTGACGGGCACGGCCGGATGCCACCCAAAGGCGGCTTTTTCAATCTTTCGGATGCAGAAGTTGAAGCGGCCGTTGCTTACGTGGTCCACAGGAGTCAAAAAATAATAACCGCCTTGAAAGAGAAGAAAACCAAACCTCGCTGTCATCCCATTAACAACCCCAACGCCTGCAGCGACAAGGAACTGGAGGATATCATGACGCTGCATATGCTGTGGCTATTGGGCAGCCCGGGAGACTGACTGTTTTTACAATGAATTTCAGGACAAGGCCATGTTGACGTTTTCCACGCCACCCGGCTAAAATCGCACCAATTGCACATTGAGCAGGCTTTTTCAGCGGTTTTCACCACAGTATCCGCTGTAAACTTACCTTCCGGCTTTGGCAATTGAACAATTATTACTGGTTTAATTTAGAGGTTTTACTACATGGCTACAGGCACGGTTAAATGGTTTAACGAATCGAAAGGTTTTGGCTTTATCGCACCTTCTGATGGAAGCGCAGACGTCTTTGTACACTTCTCAGCCATTGTCGGCGACGGTTTCAAGACGCTGCTCGAAGGCCAGACTGTCAACTTTGACGTTGAAAAAGGTCCCAAAGGATTGCAGGCAACCAACGTTTCCGCCGGATAGTTACCTCCCTTTCCCCTCTATTTCCGCCAGGGGGAAGAACGGCCCCAGATACTCTCGCTGCCACCACTGACCTGTGGTGGTGCGAGTATCCGGGCTGGAAAAATAATAACGATAGACGCTCACTCGCAAGTAGCGGGGCGCCTGTTCCGGAAAGGGGTTGTGTGCCAGCAAATCAACTACGGCAGGTGAATTATCCGCCAGCCTCAGCATGAATTTTTCAAACCAGGGCAGGAACACCGGGTGTGTGGGCACGAACCACATCAACCAGTCCAGACGCGGATGGTGGGGGACGACGACCTCCGGCCGCCGATAGGTGTCTCCCGGCTTGTACTTGAATTCATAGCCTTTCCAATGAACACCATCCATTGAACCTTCAATAACGAGCTCAATGCGCTCGGTCTTCATGGTCGCGAAAACGTGATATCGGTTGACGATACGAAAGGGCCGAAGTTGTTTTTCTACCGTCGCCACAAGCTGTGGACTGTGCCTGCCTGAAAACGTCTCCCACATCTGAAAGATGCTGAGCGTGACAATCACGCCTGCGACGGCCGCGGTAACTGTTCTGCCAAACGATCCCGGGGCCGCCACGGCTAAACCGCCGGATAGCCAGCGCTGTGTGCTATCCGGCAACACCCGCCTTATATCCCGATCTTCGAACAGGAACAGGCACAGCGCCAGTACCAGAAAGTTGGCGTAGTTATGGTTGCTGGTGAGCAGTATCGTCACTTGCATGACAATGGTGAGCCAGGCACCCACCAGCCGGATCCTGCGTGGCATTATAATCATGAACGGCACAACGATCTCGATGAACAACGCCGAGCCGGTACTGAAACGCAGCAACCAGTCGGGCAACTGGTGGGCGTACCAGCCGCCCCAGTGTGGCAGTGGCTGGACTTCAAAAAAGTAACTCAGCGCCGTGAGGTTGGCCCAGGTCGGATCCTGGCTGGCCAGCTTTGATACACCGGACAGGAACCTGACCCTGAACAATAGCCAGCGGAACAACCACACCGCAGGCCGTGGCGCCCCGCCCGCCAGAAAGATGGCCACGAACCCGCTTTCCAGCAGCAGGTAGTCCCACTGGAAATTCATGAACAGTTGCCCAGCATGGAACAGCGACAGATAGAGCACAAACAGCAACACCAGTGACAGGCGCGGCATCACATTCAGAAACAACGCGACAGAGAACAGGCAGCCGGCGAGCGCGACCGCAAACAAGCTGTCGTTACCGGCATCGATCCAGAACAGGGTGGGAAAAGACCAGAAACCTGACCAGCCGTGCAATGCGCGCAGAGACTCGATCTTTTCTGCGACGGGCAGAATACCCTGCTCGCCCGCAATGCCGATAATCTGTGACCCGGTGGAAATGAAAGCGGCCAGGTAGATCAGTGCCAGCAATCGCAAAAACAGCGCTGAAATCAATGCATAGCTATCTTGTTGCGACGGTGTTTCCATACTGATTCATTACAGTCCCGTTAACTCCCACCGGAGAGTGTTGTAAAAGTCCCCTCTCCCCCCCGGGACGCTTACAGGGATGTAAGCGCTAGGGCAACGCATGGAGCAGTTGCC
>CBFDBP010000128.1:0-9309 GCA_965603065.1 uncultured Gammaproteobacteria bacterium | reverse complement strand
GAGCAACCACAAGCCGAGCAACCACCCAGGCCAGCCGTCAAGGCCGACGCACCCGCGCTGCCTGTCTGGCCTCAGATTCCGACCCACCTGTTCCAGCAACTGAGCGGCAACCTGCGCCTCGATGTGCATGTATTCAGTGATCAGCCACAGAAAAGTTTCGTGCTGATTAACATGCGGAAATACAGGCAAGGCGAAAAGCTACAGGAAGGGCCGCAGTTGGACGAAATAACAGCGGAAGGCGTGATATTGTCGTTTAGCGGGCAGAGATTCAGGTTACAAGCACAATAATATTCAGGGAATCAGTCGATGTTAAATAATGTTCTGGCCGTGGGGTTGTCGTTGTGTGTCGGGCTGGCAAGCTATCCGCTGTCAGCAGCGGACCCCGACCCCGGGGCGAGCACCCGCCAGCTCATTGTCCGCCTCAAGGATAACGATTTGCGCCGCGTCCAGGCGGTGCGCCGTAACGACACAGTCCCGGAACTCCGCCTGCCGGACGGCCGCCCGCTCTCCTTTATCCGGCGTTTCAATGGCAACGGCATGGTGGTTAGTTTACCTGCAGAGGTCAGCCTGGAAGAGGCGCGGCGTATCGCTGAACAACTGGCGGAAAATCCGGCCGTGGCATCGGCACAGCCGGACAAGCGCGTGTATCCCGCGATGGTGCTGGTTCCGAATGACCCCGAGTTCACCAACCAGTGGCATCTGTTTGAAGATACGGCCGGCATACGTATGCCGGCCGGCTGGGGTCAGGAAACCGGCTCAGGCAGTATTGTGATCGCGCAGCTGGATACCGGGATTATTCCACATCCTGACCTTAACCCGGCCCGCATTCTCGCCGGCTACGATTTGATCACCGACGCTGACACCGCGAATGACGGTGACGGCAGGGACTCGGACCCCACTGATCCGGGAGATGCCACACTTGCCAATGAGTGCGGAGTTGGTGTTCCCGGCGAGGCCAGTTCCTGGCACGGACTCGCCGTTGCAGGTGTGATGGTGGCCGAATCGGATAACGCCACAGATATCGCCGGCATTGATTTTGCCGCCAGACTGTTACCGGTTCGGGTGTTGGGCAAGTGTGGTGGCGCTATCTCGGACGTGGTTGATGCCATCCGCTGGTCAGTGGGCTTGCCGGTTGCCGGCGTTCCGGACAATCCGACACCCGCCAAAGTGATCAACGTCAGCCTGAGCGGTGTCGGCAGTTGTTCATCCGAAGAACAGATCGCCATCGACGCTGCTGTGAACGCCGGGGCCGTGGTCGTGGTTGCGGCTGGCAATGAGGCGACGGATGTGGCAAACATCAGCCCCGCCAATTGCGGTAATGTCGTCACTGTCGGTGCGGTGGGCCGTGATGGTAATCGTGCCTCTTATATGAATATCGGGGAAGAGGTCGACCTGAGCGGCCCCGGTGGCGATGGGGATGTTCCCAATGCTGACGGTATCCTGACCCTGTTTAATACCGGCTCAACAGTGCCCGTCGCGGACACGCTGGCCGAGATTCAGGGTACCAGCTTTACCACTGCACAGGTGTCTGCGGTGGCCGCCCTGATGTGGGCTGCCAACGGTACCGAACTGAATCCCCGGTTGATCCAGGAAATCCTGCGCAGCACGACACGGGTATTTCCAGACAGCAGTTGTGATACGAGCATCTGCGGAAGCGGTATTCTGGATGCCGATGCCGCACTGGCTGCTGCGCTTGACGACCCGGCATCGGTATTTGCTGCTGCCACCGCTAACACGAGCGGTGGTGGTGGCGGATGTGCACTCGTCGCTAACGGATCTTCAAGGTTTGATCCGCTGTTTGTTCTGTTGCTGATGGCGGCCGGCCTGCGCGGGTGTCGTCGAGGCAGGAAAAGCGGGTTTCCCGAATAGCCCATCTATACGACCGGAGTTTGTGTGTTACGCGCCATCCAGGATTTTTTCCGTTTAAAGATTGAGCCCGATACGGCAGCCGGGCCCGACCAGCATGGTTTGCAGCTGGCGACAGCCGCATTGATGTTCGAAATGTTGCGCGCCGATGACGACGAGCATCCCGACGAGCGCCATACGCTGGAGCAGGCGTTGCAGAAATGTTTTGCTCTCAGCGAAAGTGAAACGCGCCAGCTGGCGCAGCTTGCCGACCGTGAAGCGGCCGAGTCAGTTTCCCTGCATCAGTTCACCGGTCTGATTAACAGGCATTTTTCGCCGGATGAGAAAATCCGGGTGGTGGAAATGCTGTGGCAGGTCGCGTATGCAGACGGTCGCCTGGATCGCTACGAAGAGGCTTTGGTGCGCAAGATTACCGAGCTGATTCATGTCCCGCACCGCGAATTCATGCAGGCCAAGCATCGCGTGCTCGAAACCGTGCGATAAAAAAAGGCAGCCGGTTTGGCTGCCTTTCAAGGAGCAAATCTTTTCTTGCTTTTTGCCTTCCAGGCCCGGGGTATTGGCATTTCCTTTTGCCAAATTCAGGCGGTGCCCTGGTCAGACCATATCTTTCAGACCCTTCAGCGGCAGCACCTTGACAACATTACGTGCAGGCTTGGCTTTGAAAACCATGGCTTCACCGGTGAACGGATTAACGCCTTTACGTGATTTGGTGGCCGGTTTGCGAACAACTTTGATTTTCATCAGGCCGGGCAATGTATACATACCTGGGCCGGTGCGTCTGATGTCGCGCCTGATCAGGGCGTTGAGGGATTCGAATACGGCGCTGACGTCTTTTTTGGTCAGGCCGGTTTTGTCTGCAATAAAGGTAAATGTTTCAGCTTTGGTGGTAGGTCTCTTAACCGCCTTGGCTACAACCTTTTTCTTGGCGGTCTTTTTGGCAGTCTTCTTCTTTACAGCCATTCATGTGCTCCTTACAGTAGTTGACTGGGACGTGACCGCGCAACGATAGCACAAAGAAAAAAAAGTGGAACCCCTTTGTGCGATTTTATGCCTGTATTTTAAGTATAAAATGACCGTGGTGTTGTTAATGTGCGGAAAATACAGTGGCAGATGCTTTTCAAGTGTGTGCAGACACGGAATGTTCGATACCTTCAGTGGAATTTCCTGTTTGATTTGCCGGCCTTTCACGGCCAGTACCATCATCATGTAGTACGGCTACGCGTTTTACAAAGCATGGTAAAGCACCTGCCCGGTTTATCCGAGTATGGCGAAAACGGAATCTGTGACTGCTATGCCATGGTTTTGCTTCTGGTGGGCGATGACAAGCCTGTTGCAACAGCGCAATCGGCGACGATTCCGTGAACCTGTTCCCGTTTACAACAGGTCCGGTGGCACTAAGATTTTGACCCCATCGGCCGATAGCAGAAGAGCGTGGTGGAGCGCCGCGTCGGCCCGCGTTGGGTGTCTACAAATCGACAACAGACAAGCAGATTGGATGGATCAGCAGACCATGGGAGCGGCAAAAAAACTTAATCCTAAGAAAGTGTTGCGCGATCTTGTTCCGATCAACGCGCTGTCCGAGGCGCACATCGGGGAAGTCACAAAGAAGGCCGCAATCGAAGACGTGCGCTCCGGGCGTTACGTATTCAGGAAGGGCGACCGCGACTACCAGTCGGTATATCTGCTCGATGGCACTGTAGAACTGATCGGTGACGGGCGTAACGTAGTCAGCACCGTTAAGGCGGGATCAGAGGATGCCCTCCATCCACTGGCCCATAAGCAGCCGCGTCAACTGTCTGCACGTGCTTCCGGAAAGGTCACAGTTGCCCGCATCGATTCCAGTCTGCTGGATGTATTACTCACCTGGGATGAGTCTGCCGGTTATGACGTAGTCGAAATCGACGCCAATGATGATGATGACTGGATGACCCGTATGTTGCAGTCTCAGGCGTTCCTGCAACTGCCGCCCTCCAATATCCACCAGCTACTCATGCGCCTCGAGTCCGTCAATGCCAGTGCCGGCGATGCTGTGGTTCGCCAGGGCGAAGACGGTGACTATTTCTACATCGTTAAAAATGGACGCCTCGCGGTAACCCGCAAGGCGTCCGCCAATGGCAACGAAGTGCTGCTCGCGGAATTGGGTGAAGGGGCGTGTTTTGGTGAAGAAGCGCTGGTATCGGAAACCAAGCGAAATGCATCGGTGACAATGGTCACCGACGGTCTGTTAATGCGCCTTTCCAAGGATGACTTTAACGAGTTGCTTCTTGCGCCGCTGGTACACGATGCTGCTTTCGTCGAGGCACAGGAACTGGTTTCAAACGGTGCGCAATGGCTGGATGTTCGTTTGCCGGGTGAATTTGAAAATCAGGCGATTAAAGGCAGTATCAACCTGCCTTTGTCTGCCTTGCGTGACCAGAGCGCGGATCTGGACAGTAGTGCGACCTATATTGTGTGTTGCGATACCGGCAGGCGCAGTTCTGCGGGCGCTTTTGTGCTGAGTCAGCGCGGCTTCAATGTTTATACCCTGAAAAACGGATTGATGGATGTACCCAATGAAGCACTGACCGAGAAATGTACAGATGAGCCGGTCAGGGATACAGTCAAAGATGCTGACATCATTCCATTTGACGCCGATAGCAAGTCACCTGCTGAACCTGTCGAGGGTGAAACCGTTGAGCGTGCCCAGTCACAAGCGGTCGATACGGCGCTGATCGATAAGCTGCGCTCCCAGTTGCAGGCGCGTGAGCGACAGATTGATGAGCACTCACGGGCCGCAGAGCAGGAAAAAGGCCGGCTTCAGGCCGATACCGATGCTGCAAAGCAGGCACTGGAAGCCAGCCAGCGCCGTTTTGACGCCGTCGATGGTGAAAAGAAGCGGCTTGAGGAGGAATTCTACCGCCTGCAGGAGACCCTTTCACGGCTACAGGAGTCAGCCGATGGTCGTGATGGTGCGCTGCGTACTGAGCTGGAGCAGATGGCAAAACGCCTGGATCAGCAACAGCAGGCGCACGACAAGCAAAACCGCGAGCTGGAACAGGAACTCGGCCGGCTGCGAGGTGATAATCAAGAGCTTGGTCAGCGTAGCGATGCGGTTGCCGGCGAACGGGATGCCGCGGTCGAGGACCTGGCACAAGTCAGGCGGGATCTGGCATCGGCACAGCAACAACTGAGTGCCCAACAGGGTGAAGCCGGTGCGCAGCAGGAGTCACTGAAGACGCTACTGGAGCAACAGATCGAATCAGTTACCAAGCGTGCCGATGCCGGTCAGTCCAGGAACGAGGAACTGGAAGCACAACTGTCTGCCAATGAGCAAAAGCTGCAGGAACGTGAGCAGTCGCTGCAAGATGCCGCTGCACGTGAACAGTCGCTTCAGGCCCGGCTTCAGCAGGCAGAACAGAAAAGCGCGGATGAATTGGAGCGCTCGCAATCCGAAGCTTCGACACAACAGCTTGAACTGAATGAACGCATCGAAACGTTACAGGGTCAACTTCACGATCAGAACAACCAGCTCCAGCAGCAGCAGTCAGAGCGCGAGGAACTGGAGCAGCGGATCACAGAAGCTCAGCAGTCGCTGCAAGAAGCCGCTGAACGCGAACGTCAGCTCGGGGAGAAGCTGGAGCAAGGGGAAGGCAGTTCCGGCCAGATCCAGCAGGCTCTTGACCAGTCCATCGCCGATGCCGATGAGTTGGGGAAACAACTGGATGAGGCGAAGCAACAGCTTGCAGGGTCTGAGAAGCAGCTCTCGCAACTGGATTCCCGGCTCAACAGCGCCGAGAAAGAACACGCGTCGGATATAGCCAGCCTGCGGAAAGCCTTGACCCGCGCCGAGAATGAGCGTGAAAACGTCTCGCGCGAACAGACGCGCCTGCTGGGTACTCTGCGTAAAGCAGAGCGCGATCTGGAGCGTGCACGCCAGGATAGTGAAGCTGAAATTCACCGACTGCGGAAGGAAATGAAGGAGGCGGCAGGAGAGTCGAGTTCAGCGCTCGTTGCCGAACTGGATGCCGCACAGGAGCAACTCAAGCAGGGTGCGCGACAACGCGACGATCTGGAAATTCAGCTTGGTGAGCGCAGTGCGCAAATGGAAAGTGCTCAGGCCGAGGTCGAAAAGCTCAATCAGCAACTGGAACAGGCGCGGCACAGTGCCCACCAGGCTGAGCAGCAGCTGATTGAAGCGAATCAGACTGCCAATGAGGAGATGACAATTCGGCTGGACGCCGAGCAGCAGGCGCAGCAGGCATTGCGTGATCAGCTGGAAACAGCCACCTCGGAACGCAACCAGAACCAGGAGCGGCTTACTGTTCAGAGCCGTGAGCTTGAGGAATTACGTGATGCGGTTCAGCAGGCACAGGCCGAAGCAATGGCAATTAAGCACAGTGCAGTGGCTGTGCAGGATGCCGAACAGCAAGTGCAGGAATTACGTGAGGTGGTGCAACAGCTGGAGCTGGCGCGTGACGAAGCCCGCAACTTGCAACAGCAGGCACAGCAGGAAGTCGACCAGCTGCGCGCCGAAGCCGAGGTAAGCCGGGGTCTGGTGAATATGCAGGAAACGATGGGGGGCAGTGAAGAAGCGCTCCATGCAGAGCTGGTGGAAAGCAAAAAGAATGTCGATATTGCGGTTCGTTCGCGTATCCAGGCCGAGGATAAGCTCGCCGGCTTGCAACAGGAAGTTGATCGTCTGCAGCTTGAACTGAGCCAGTCCCGTTCTACTGATAGCGTGGATGAACAGGAAGCCCTGATTCCTTCCCTGGATGAAAATGATCCACAGGCATCTTCGCTGCTGATTCCTGAATTCGATAATCAGAAATATGATGTGGCAACACCTGAAGAAAGTGACGACTTGCCGGAAGAAGATGGCGCGCGCCTGTCTTCAATTGGAATGGAGGCAGCCGAAACAAAGAAAACCGGTGGCTCGAAGATGCTGCTGATTCCAGTTTTGGCGGTTGGTCTGGCGGCGGGCGCCTATTGGTGGTTCACTCAGAAGCCTTTAGTTGAGTCCTCGTCTACCCCGGAAGCGGTGAGCGCGGAGGCGCTTAATGTGCCGCGCCTGGAAGATGCGCCAACTGCCGTAGAAAATCCGCAGAAGGCTGAAACGGAATTACAAAAGGAAGTGTCAGAGGAAACAATTAACAAAACGAAAACACTGCCATCTTTCGGCAAGGGTATGTCCGAATCGCCAATACCAGCCAGTGCTGAAAAATCGATCGGTTCTCAGGCCGCCGCGCCGGAAACACCGGCCGACCCGGAACAGGAAGCTGCCCAAGAACCAGCTGACAAGGTGGAAAAACAGGCGGCAGCTGCCCCGACTCAGCCGGTACGGTCCTTCCGTGAGACCCTGAAGAGCGGCGCCAGTGCAGCAACAATCGTCGAGTTGCGGGCCGACAGCTTTGAAATGGGCAGTAGTTCGGCTTCACCCAACTTTGCAGAACGGCCACGTCACCAGGTCAAGCTGAAACGGTTTGCCATCGGTAAACACGAGGTGACGTTTGACCAATACGATCTGTTCGCGGAAGCGACCGGTCGCTCGAAGCCGAGTAGTGCCGGGTGGAGACGCGGCAACCGTCCGGTGATCAATGTCAGCTGGCAGGATGCCGTAGCTTATACGCGCTGGTTGTCAGAACAGACCGGTAGCCGCTACCGCTTGCCAACTGAAGCGGAATGGGAATTCGTCGCTCGTTCCGGCAGTGATAAACGTTTCTGGTGGGGGAACAAAGTCGGTGAAGCCAATGCCAACTGCTTTGACTGCGGCAGTGAGTGGTCAGGCAGCAAGACTGCGCCGGTCGGCAGTTTCGCGGCGAGCGCCTTTGCCGTGCATGATATGGCCGGCAACGTGATGGAGTGGGTGCAGGACTGTTACCGGTCCGGTTACGCCAAGGCACCGGATGATGGCAGTGCTGTTGAGCTCGCCGGCTGTGAGGAACGCGTGGTTCGCGGCGGGGGGTATGACAGTCCCGCCGATTTGCTGCGCAGCGCCAGCCGGGGCCAGCGTGCGCCGGATGTGCGTCTCAATAATCTCGGCTTCAGGGTGGTTCGGGAATTCTGATTTGAAATCCGGTACCGCACTGCCTAAGCTGCTTTCTCCATGGCACACGTTCTCGCAGTGGGTATCGCCACGCTCGATATTATCAATGAGGTCGAAAGTTATCCGCCGGAGGATGGCGAGGTGCGTGCGCTCGCGCAGGACGTACGGCGTGGCGGCAATGCAACTAACACGCTGGTGGTGTTGAGTCAGCTGGGCCACAGCTGTGAATGGGCCGGGGTGTCCGTAAAGGAAGCCGATGCAGAGACAATTTTCGGCGAACTCAAGCGCTATGGTATAGCAACGCAGTACTGTAAACAGCTGGACCAGGGTAAAGTGCCGACTTCCTGTGTCATTGTCAGCCGTGCAAATGCATCTCGCACCATTGTGCATTACCGTGATTTGCCGGAATACGATTTTGAAGCCTTTTGCGAGATTCCATTACAGGATTTCGATTGGCTGCACTTTGAGGGTCGCAACGTTCCGGAAACACTGTCGATGATGCGGTGGGTACGGGAACAGCTGCCGGCACTGCCGGTTTCGCTGGAAGTGGAAAAGCCGAGGCAGAATATAGAAACACTGTTTCCTCACGCCGATCTGATTCTGTTCTCAGCGGCCGTTGCAAGGCACCATGGTTTTACCGCCCAACAGCTGCTGACTGAAACACAAAAACTGGCAGCAAACGCCGATATCGTGTGTACTCTCGGTGAAAAGGGCGCTGTTGCCTTGAGTCGACACGGTGAGGCTATCCGCAGCGACGCTTTTCCACCTCGGCGTCTGGTCGATACGCTTGCTGCAGGTGATACCTTTAACGCAGCCATGATTGATGTCTTGTTGCGTGGCGCACCGCTGGTCGATGCCTTGCATTTTGCCTGTCAGCTGGCGGGAAATAAGTGTGCCCAGGCCGGATTGCACGGTCTGGATGTCCCTGCCCGTGGTTTCTGAAAACATCAAAGCGCTATGTAGTCTGAAAGATCTGCCGGAAGGGTCCAGCCGGGGTTTCAGTGTCAACACCCCCTCGGGCTACGAAGATGTTTTTCTGGTACATAAAAACAGCCGGCTGTTCGCCTATCGCAACAGTTGTCCGCATACCGGGGGTCCGCTCGACTGGGTGCCAGACCAGTTTCTCAATCTGGACGGTGAGCTGATTCAGTGTGCGACACATGATGCCTTGTTTCGTATTGAAGATGGCACCTGCATAGCCGGTCCGTGTGCCGGCAAGGCACTGAGCCCTGTGTCACTGGAAATCAGCAACGACGAAATTTTTCTTATACTCGACTAGTTAAATCACCCCAATCGTTGCAATAATGTTTCTGTGGAGCGGCCTCCTGGCCGCGATTCGCGCCGGGGGACGGCGCTCCTACAGCTCAATGCAGGACCACACTATTGGTGAATTCCAGAGATATATTGAATAGCGTGGTACG
>CBFDBP010000127.1:0-9311 GCA_965603065.1 uncultured Gammaproteobacteria bacterium | reverse complement strand
AGAGGTACCTGATGCGACTTAACATACTGTCAACATCGGACACCACATCACGAAGTGTATTGCCGCCATCGCCTGAGCCCACGATCACACCTGGACCTGAAACAGGAACCACCGCATCGATTTGGAAACGACCGCTGGTGCCGCGTAGAAAGCATTCTTCATCAAAGTAAAGACGATCCCCCTCCGGGCCAATCTCATCAGAGGTGATGGTGTCAAAACCGATCAGTTTGACGATGTCATCGTGCCCGTTGATATCGATCGCTTTAGTGGACTGCGTATCAGGGCTAATTAACAAGGCTTTCATTTGGGCTTACTCCTTGCTTTGCTGGTGTATCATGGACTTCTTGCCAATGAGAGGATGTTCACCCTGCGATTGGCCTCGGTCAACCGCACAGGACCGCATGTTTATATCCATGGACTATTTCAGGTAAGCATTTAAAATAAACCAGCTGATCATAGACATAGATGTCTAATCAAATGTTCGCTGGGTGGTTCCGTGCTTTGAGTAAATTTCATTCTATCCGTTCGACATAAGGCCGGGCCCTGGTAACGCCGTGATGTCAGGCACACAGTTTAGATCGAAAGGCTTGCAGGGATTTCATCACTGCCTCTGGCTGACATTCGTGTTGCTAGTGTTCGCCGGCTGCACCACGGTACCCTTGCGGGATCCGGACGCTGTGCCATTGCCGGCGGATTTTTCCGGCAGTGGTGCCGACAATCTGCCGGAGCACTGGTGGGAGAGTTTCGGGGATGCTGTACTGGACAGGCTTATCGAGCAGGCACTGGCGAAGAATTTCAGCCTGCAGAGTGTCTGGGCGCGCCTGGACCAGGCCGCTGCTGTGGAACGTATCGCCAGTGCCGAACTGTACCCCTCTCTGGATGTTGACGGCAGTGCCGGTCGCAGCTGGTCACATAACAGCAGGGGGACCACCACCAATGTCTATTCGATTGGCGCGATGGCCGGCTACGAGGTGGATCTCTGGGGCCGTATCGATTCAAACAGCAAAGCGGCGACACTCGACCGACAGGCGACTGAGGCAGAGCTCACGGCCGCCGCCATCAGCCTGTCGGCAGAGGTCGCGACTACCTGGTACCAGCTGGTGGAGCAATACGGCCAGCAGGTGCTGGTGTCGAGCCAGCTGGAGACCAACACCCGGGTGCTGGAACTCATCACCCTGCGCTTCCGCCGCGGCAAGGTGGGTGCGACCGATGTATTGCAACAACGCCAGCTGGCTGAGTCCAACCGGGGTGAGTTGGCGAATGTCAAATCGCTCATCGGCGTACTGGAACACCAGCTTGCCATCCTGCTGGGTGCCACACCGGACAGCCGTGTGAGCGAACCGCAAGCTGAACTCATCAGCCTGCCGCCATTGCCAGTGACCGGCATCCCGGCTGAACTGGTCCAGCGCCGGCCGGATCTCCGGCAGCAATTCTACAGCCTGCAGGCCGCCGACCAGCGTACCGCGGCGGCGGTGGCGGATCGCTTCCCGCGCATCAACCTGCTGGGCAGTACCGACTCCCTCGCCAGCGATGTCGATGACCTGTTCAATAACTGGTTGAGCAATCTGACGGCAAACCTGGTGGCGCCGGTCATCGACGGAGGACGCCGTCGTGCCGAGGTTGACCGCAGCCGCGCGGTGACGGAACAGTCGTTGAGTGACTACCGCCAGCAGCTGATCGATGCGCTGGGTGAAGTCGAGGATGCCTTGCTCCGGGAACAGCAGCAGCGCGCGTTTATCGACAGCCTCGACAAGCAACTGGTGTTATCCGGGCAGGTCATCGGCCGTGTTCGCGACAGCTACCTCTTTGGTGCGGTCGACTATCTGCGGGTTCTCGATGTCCTGATCACAAACCAGAACCTCGAACGCAGCCGGCTCACCGCACAGCGCGATCTGATCGATAACCGCATCGCGCTGTGCCGCGCACTGGCCGGTGGCTGGACCCTGGAACGTCCGGTCGTGCTGGGCAACCCGGCTGGCACGAGGATCACCCATGTCATCCCGAGATAACCGGCAGCAACCCGCGGCACAGCGTCCCCGGTGGTTCAGGGTGCTGGCGCCGGTCATCATGCTGCTGGCCGGTGTGGTTGCCGCCGTGGCTCTGATGCAGTCCGGGCCCAGCGCGAAACGCGAGCCGCCACCACGCCAGGCCCGTCTGGTTGCAATCCAGCCGGTGGCGATCGGGAGTGCTCGCACCCGCATCGACGCCATGGGAACCGTGGTGCCGGCGCAGTCGGTGACCCTGCAATCGCAGGTCGATGGTGAAATCGTGTTTGTCAGCGATGATCTGGAGCCCGGTGGTCTGTTACGCGCCGGTGATGAATTGCTGCGCATCGATCCCCGCGACTACCAACTCGCGGTACTGCAGCGCGAAAGCGAGGTGGCGCAGGCGCAGAGCACCCTGCGACTTGAACAGGGGCAGCAGACCATCGCCAAGCGTGAATTCGAACTACTCAACGAGTCCTTGCAGGATGATGATCTCGAACTGGTGCTGCGCAAGCCGCAACTGGAAAGTGTGCAGGCCCAGCTCGCGCTTGCCAGGGCGAAACTGGAACAGGCAAAACTCGATCTGCAGCGCAGCCGGGTACGCGCCCCATTCAATGCCATTGTGGAATCCAGTGAAGTGGAAGTCGGTGCGCGTGTCACCAGCGCCAACACACTGGCCACCCTCGTGGGGACCGATGTCTGCTGGCTGGAGGTGAGCGTACCTGTCAAGCAGTTGCGGTGGATCAGCATTCCGCGCGGCAAGGTGATGGCGAGTTCAAGGGTGCGTATCTCCAATCCGGTCGCCTGGGGAGCAGGCGCCTTCCGCGAGGGGCGTGTTATACGCCTGGCCGGCGATATTGAAAAGGAAGGCCGCATGGCGCGCCTGATCGTGGAGGTGAACGATCCGTTCGCGCTCAAGCCTGAAAACAGTGACAAACCGGTCATGCTCATGGGCAGTTATGTCAGTGTCGAAATCGAGGGCCGTCTGCTGGAACAGGTCGCGACCATTGCGCGCGAGCATTTGCGCGACGGGGACAGGCTATGGATTATGGGTGCGGACGCGGCACTCGAGATTCGCAAGGTCGACATCGTTTTCCGCGGGCACGACCAGGTCCTCGTCGCTGATGGTGTCAGGGCCGGGGAACACCTGGTGGTCACAGATCTTGCTGCGCCGGTCGCCGGCATGCCGCTGCGCAGAAAGGATGATGACAGCCGCTCAATGCCGACCCGCAGCGAGACCGGCCAGTGAAGCCGGATACACAAGCCCCGGTGAATCCCGTGCTGCACGGCCCGATTGCCTGGATGGTGCACAACCGGGTTGCACCGAACCTGCTGATGCTGGTGCTGCTCATCGGTGGCCTGTTGATGGCCAATCAGATCAAAAAAGAAGTCTTTCCCGATTTCGCACTCGATGAGGTGCGCGTCAGCGTCGCCTATCCCGGCGCCAGCCCCGAAGAGGTCGAACAGGGCATCGTGCTGGCAGTGGAAGAGGCGATCAATGGTATCGAGGGGGTCGATGAAATACGTTCCACAGCGGGTGAGGGGCGCGCGCTGGTGATCGCCGAACTGGTGGAAGGCGCCGACATACAAAAGGCCAACCAGGATATCAAGCAGGAGATCGACCGCATCACCACGTTTCCGGATGATGCGGAAGAGCCCGAGGTAAATCTCGCCCTGCACCGGCGGCTGGTGCAGGCCGTCGTGGTGTATGGCGCAGCGAGTGAATGGGTGTTGCGCGAGCTGGCCGAGCAACTGCGTGATCGCCTGTTGCAGCGGACGGGGATTACCCAGGTGGACCTGGTCTCTGCCCGTGATTATGAAATACGGGTGGAAGTCAGTCGTGAAGCTCTGCGCCGCTACGGGCTGACACTGGAGGGCATTGCCAGGACCATCGATAACGCGGCCATCGAGATACCCGGCGGCAGCATCAAGACCAGTGGTGGCGAGATTCTGCTTCGCGTCAAGCAGCGCCGCGACTGGGCCGAGGGCTTCGGCGAGATTCCGATCATTACCTCGCGTGACGGTACCGTGCTGAGGCTGCGCGACATCGCAAGGGTGAGCGATGCCTTCGAGGATGTCGACCGGGTGCGCAGTTTCAACGGTCAGCCCGCCATGAGCCTCGAGGTCTATCGGGTCGGCGAACAGACGCCGCTGGGCATTGCCGAAGATGTACGCCAGACGCTGAATGCGTTCGAGGCGGATCTACCGCCCGGTATCCACACGGCCGTGAATACCGATCAGAGCAGGATCTACCAGCAGCGCCTTGAGCTGTTGACGCGCAACGGCCTCATCGGCCTGGCACTGGTGCTGGTGATGCTCGGCATATTCTTGGAAATAAAACTCGCCTTCTGGGTGACGATGGGCATTCCAACGGCGTTTCTTGGTGCCATCCTGTTTCTGCCCGGCCTGGGAGTATCCATCAACATGGTCTCCATGTTCGCGTTTATCATTGCGCTGGGAATCGTGGTAGATGATGCCATTATCGCCGGTGAGAATATCTATGAATACCGGCAGCGTGGCATGGGCCCGGTCGAGGCCGCTATCCGCGGGGCGCGCGATGTTGCCGTACCGATCAGCTATAGCATACTGACCAACATCGTCGCCTTCATGCCACTGTATTTCGTACCAGGCATGGTCGGGAAAATATTTGTGATTTTCCCCTTTGTGGTCGGTAGCGTGTTCGTGATCTCGTGGGTCGAGGCGCTGTTCATTCTGCCTTCGCACCTGGCGCATACCAGGAGCAATCGCCGTACCGGTGCCGGTGAGTGGCTGCACCAGCGCCAGCAGGTCTTCAGTCGCGAGGTGCGCCACTTCATCCGCGACCGCTACGGACCCGTGGTCACGGTGTGTCTGCGCAATCGCTACCTGACCGTGGCCGTCGGTATCGCGGTACTGGTGGCGATGGTCGGTTATGTGGCCAGCGGTCGCATGGGTTTTGTGCTGATGCCGGTAACGGATTCAGACCGGGCGGTGGTCGAGGCGGTACTGCCTTATGGCAGCCCGTTACAAAACAGCCTCGCGGTGCGTGATCAACTGCTGTCCGCGGCCGAAACCCTGGTGGAGGAAAATGGCGGTGACCGGCTATCCAGGGGCGTACTCACAGTCGTCGACGCCAACGAAATCACTGCCAGGCTGTATCTGACAGACCCCGGCGTGCGCCCGCTGTCCACCGCGGAAGTTACCCGGATGTGGCGCGAGCGCGTCGGCCAGCTGCCGGGCCTGGAGTCGCTCAAGTTTCAATCCAACCGGGGAGGGCCTGCCTCCGGGGCGGCGCTCACGGTCGAACTGAGTCATCGCGACGTGGATGTGCTCGACCAGGCCAGCAGCATCCTCGCCGCGGAATTGAACGGATACGCCAACCTGAAGGATATCGATGATGGTTTTTCACCGGGCAAGCAGCAGCTCGATTTCAGGCTCCTGCCGGAGGGACGCAGTCTTGGCTTGACGGCGCGCGAGGTGGCACGACAGGTTCGCAGTGCCTTTTATGGCGCCGAGGCTTTGCGCCAGCAGCGCGGCCGTAACGAAATAAAGGTCATGGTTATGTTGCCCGCCTCGCAACGTGCCAGCGAATACGATATCGAACAGTTGCTGATACATACGCCAGCCGGTGGCGATGTGCCGCTACAGCAGGTGGCGGAGGTCGCACGCAGCCGTGCCTATACCAGCATTGAGCGGCGCGATGGCCGACGTACGGTGAATGTGACCGCAGACGTGGAACCCAGGAGGGCGACCAGCCAGGTGCTGGCCACTTTGAAGGCCGATACCCTGCCACGGTTGGCACGTGATTACCCGGGTCTGAGCTATGACTTTGAGGGTCAGCAGGCTGATATGCGAGAGTCCATGGCCAGTCTCATGGGCGGTTTTGTGATTGCGATGATTGTGATCTATGCACTGCTGGCGATTCCTTTTCGCAGTTACATACAGCCCGTTATCGTCATGGCGGCGATTCCGTTTGGTCTGGTCGGTGCGGTTATCGGGCATATCATTATGGGTTACAGCCTGAGTATCATCAGCATGATGGGCCTGGTCGCGCTGGCCGGCGTGGTGGTTAACGATTCGCTGGTGATGATTGTCTACGCAAACCAACTGCGCCTCCAGGGCACCAATGCCATCGAGGCCATTCAGCAGGCTGGTATTCGCCGCTTTCGCCCCATCCTGCTGACCACCATCACCACGTTTGGTGGACTTGCGCCGATGATCTTCGAGACCTCCCGCCAGGCCCGTTTCATGATCCCGATGGCGATATCGCTGGGTTATGGGATCCTGTTTGCAACGCTGATAACGCTTCTGCTTGTACCGAGTCTGTACCTGATTGTCGAAGACATGCGCAGTCGCTACGGGATGAGCCCGGATCAGACGGTTGCAGATGAGACTTAGACCAAAATGGCAACCCCTTCAACATCAGACCGGCGCTGAAGCACACGCAGGCACAAGCTGCAGATCTGCTGGCTGTTGCGGGCTTGACAGAAAAGGTGCCAGATCATCGCGCAACTCGCCGAGCCGCTTCTCGAACCGTGCTCGCTGCGTGTCGGTGAGTGAGGTGGTGATGTTGTCCATCAGCTGGATGAATTCACTCCTGGCGACGTCCCAGGATTGGCTGGTTTCGGCTGATGTCCCGTCCCGTCGTACCCACCAGCCGTCGAGGTATTCTCGCAGTGCTTCTGTGTCGACGCCGTTCGCGATCATAGCCAGCAGTGTGTCTGTGTGCTCTGCCCGATAGGCTAGCCATGCCGCGCTCAGATCAGGGATTTTCTCCAGCGCATCCTTAACCTGCTGTCGCTGGCTATCATTCAGTTTTCCCACCCATTTCTCGATCCGCTCCGTGATCCTTTTCTGGCGGGCCGCGTTCCTGCGCTGTGGATCCGGATCGAGGTAATGCTTGACGGCATCTTGCTGGCGCTGCGTCGTGTACTTTGCGAGGTGCCTGAGCTGGTCAGTACCAAGCTCCGCCAGCAAGGGGGCCGCGAGTTCTGCGGCAAGGCGGGCATGCCGCTGGTAGATCAGCAGGGCGCCGTCGACCAGGCACGCCGCGCCGACCGAATCGTCCCTCTGCTCGACCACTCGCCCGGCGAGATCAAGGTAGGCAATCAAAAGGGGCAGTTCACTTTCGCGGTGGTAGCGCAAGGTGGCTTGCAGTAGCGGCTGCCAGTGCTCGCGTTGAGCATCGCTGGTCCTGACGGTCTTCCAGGAATAATACGCCAGCAGCCGGTCGGAATTACGGTAGGCAAGGTCAGTACGGCTGCAGGCGGAGCCAAGCAGGACCACTACTGTAATAACGACAAAGCGCATCATCAGCTGACCATCAGGTGCGATACACCGTGTGATCCCGTTGGCAAGGGCGATAGGGCTATTATGCCGCGTTTATAGCCTGCCTGGCGAGATAGGCCTCCAGATCTTCCGAACCACCGATATGCTCGCCATCGATAAACACCTGGGGAGCGGTGGACATACCCGAGACTGCACGGATGGTGGATTCGCTGAAGTCACGGTTTAGCACCAGTTCTTCGAACTGAATGCCGGCATCGTGCAACATGCCCTTGGCACGCGCGCAGTAGCTGCAGCCATCCCGGCTGAAGACGGTGACGTCCAGCGGTTTGGCGGCATTGGGCGCGATATAGGCCAGCATGGTATCGGCATCAGAGACTTCAAAAGGATCGCCCGGCACATCCGCTTCGATGAACATCTTTTCGATAACACTGTCCTTCACCAGCATCGAATAGCGCCAGGAACGTTCACCGAAGCCCAGGTCGCCCTTGGGTACCAGCATGCCCATGCCACGGCTGAAATCGCCATTGCCGTCGGGCAGGAACGTCAGGCTGAGTGCCTTTTGTTCTTTACGCCATTCATTCATGACAAAGGCATCGTTGACCGAGATGCAGATCACTTCATCCACGCCGTGCTGTTTGAATGTCGATGCCAGCTTGTTGTAACGAGGTACGTGAGTCGAAGAACAGGTTGGCGTAAAGGCACCTGGCAGTGAAAAAACCACCACGGTCTTGCCCTTGAACTTTTCATCACTGGTCACATCAAGCCACTCGTGGTCACTACGGGTATGGAAAGTGACTTGCGGGACTTCTTGGCCTTCGCGATTCTCAAACATCGATTTTGCCTCCACTGGAACGTCTGGGTTGTTGTTACGACGGGGTTGCTTGCATAACCGGTTAACCGGTCCGGTAGTTAGCCCCGGTAAGGATGCTGTGGTCATCCCTTGTCGATGATTTCGAGATGCTCGGGATTGACGCACAATCTGTTTCCGCAAGTCTGCCTTATGATTGCGCCCTCTGGTATCAGCCCGATAAAGGAGGCGTAACTCGCGCGGTGTGCGCTCTCGATACAGGTTCCAGACTCAGTTTTGAGCATCATTCTTCCATAACCGCTGTTTGAGATCTGTCCGCGCCATAGCCAGCAACCGGACTCAGGATCCCTGGCGACGGAGCCCAGCAGTCGATCCGCGTTCCTCGTGTTGAGTAAATTATTCATCACTGTTTATCCTCATAATCCCGTCGAGAAATACACTTCGATGGGGTTTTCTGCCTGCGCTGAACGTATTCTTCCCAGATCTCCATTAATTGCTTCTGCAGATCACGTTCTTCACACCGTCGTTCCAGTTCTATGCGTGCACGGGCGTTTCGCAGCCGTTCCTGTTCGCGATGGGATAGCGGTGGTGAGGCACTCAATGAGCACCTTGCTGCTGGTATCCTACCGTCCACCGAGTTGTTATCTGTAGCGTTCATGGTCACACACCTCCGAGCGGCTGGTTGCATTCAACCCTCCGTAGTAACAGTTACCACTGGTGGGGTTGACGAGATAGGGTGGCCCCATTGCCACCCATTTCCCGGTAAATTGTCCAACTATTGTCCAATAAAGAGTGTTATCAGTTCCTGAGTTGTCTGGTAATTCAGATTGTGATCAATGCGCCTGCTCCGACGAGTAGAAGCAATGGAGTTGACAGAAAGCCCAATAGAAGCTGGTAAGCATGGCAATCTTGGGTTTCCAGGAAACGGTCTTTTGTGAAGCTCATGACACTGTCCTCCTTTTGCGAAAGTACCGGGTAATCCGATAATGTCTTAGACAATAGTGATTATTTTAGTAATTGTCAAGGTATTGTACAAGACATTTTATGGTCTTAATGGGGCTGAGGAGGCCGCGCGAATTAATGAATACACAAAGTGAAATGAGATCAACAGGGTACCGGATTGGTGCGGTGGCAAAACTGACCGGTATTTCACCCGATGCCTTGCGAGTCTGGGAACGGCGCTATGCTGTCGTTAAAACCGGCGGAACCTCCAGCGGTGGCCGCCTCTACTCCGATGATGATATCGCTCG
>CBFDBP010000126.1:0-9346 GCA_965603065.1 uncultured Gammaproteobacteria bacterium | reverse complement strand
CTAGCCACCGAGCCGGCCCGAATACGCGGCCGCTTTGATTTTGGCGCCAGTGATCTGGCGGCACGCATACGCGATGCCGGTATGGCTCTGAGCTTCGATCAAGGCTATTGGCACACGCCGCCTGCCGACGCCATATTCCTGCACCGCAAGCTGGGCGGACTGTACTTGCTGGCCGCACGCCTGCGTGCAAAGATCGACGTGCGCGCCATTCTTGAACAACACCTTCATAAGACTGTCGCAACAGCAACGGTTTGAGCGGCAGCCCGACCAGGCGCTGGATCCATGGCCCGTTGTCTTGCTCCGGGTTATATGCATTCGACGCCCAATTCCAGGTCGAATTCGGCAGCCCCAACCGTTACGATTCCCAAGTGACCGTCGACAGTGACGAGGGTGCCGTTTTTCAGGATCTCAGCTGCATTGCGGACACCGTTGACACACGGGATGCCGAGTTCTCGCGCGATGATCGCGCCGTGGATCAGCATTCCGCCCCGGCGTTCGACGATGGCGCCGGCGAGCGGGACCAGGTGTGTCATCGTTGGCTGGATCGCGTCGCAGACGAGGACTTCACCCTGTCGGAACTTACCGAGGTCGCCGCGCCCATGAATACAGCGAACCGCGCCGGTGGCAACACCCGGTGACGCTGGTTGTCCGATCAGTTGCCGTGGGGTCTCGCCCGGTGGCGCCTTAGACAAATCCTTCGGGCGCACTTTAGCAACAAGTTCAAGCGTAACGGGACAGGTCGTTGGTTCGCGCAGAGCGCGAACCAACGGCTCGACATGCGCGTCATTGGGGTGCACTTCGCCGCTGAGCCTGCCAACCGCCCGAAGACGTTTCGCGGCCACATCCAGCGCGCGCAGGAGCTGGCTTTCCAAGCGGGCCACTAACAGATTGTCGTCGTCGCGAAGTTTCCAGCTAACCCGCCCGGTTTCAATAACGTCAAGCGCCTCGTCTCGTCGTTCTGGGCCAACCGCGTCCAGCAAGCGTTTTTCCAGCGCCGCAACGGAGACGCCCGCTACCGATTCATCGCCGAGGGACGCGTACGGCGCTCGCGATAATTCGATCAGGTTACGCAGCATGGGTTCAGGCTGATCGTGCAGCCGTTCCTGGTCGTAGACGATGTCGAGAAACCGCTCATTCAAAGCGTCGAAGCCACGGAGGAAATTCTCAGCGCCGTCAGCGATCCGCATTAGCGAGTCACGGAATGTCGGCCAATGCAATGACCCGGCACACTGTGCGAGTAAGCGTTCAACGGCTGATCGCAGCACATCGTTCGCTGCCAGCTGTTGAGCGAGTTGGCCAATGGCGTTGTTACGTTGCTTGGCGACCAGCGGTTGATTGCGGAGCAGACCCACGAATTCGTAGGGATCTTCCGCTTGGACCGCGTCATTGTAGTACATCGCCAGTCGGCGGACGCCATGCGCAAACGGGATAAAGTCCTCCCAGTAGATTTTCTTCCAGTTGGCAAGCGCTGCGCTACGTTGCACGATCGTATCCGCCAGTTGCTGATCGTCGAGCAGATTCAGTTCCTCGGCCGCGAGTGCCTGGCCGGCCGCTTCCAGTTCCGGGATGAGCTGTTCAGCGACACGCTTGCGCAGTTGTTTCAGGCGAGCATCACCGGGTCGCAAAGTGAGACACCAGGTTCGCTTATCATCCTCGTCAAGGGCCGCGGCGGTAATCGGCCGTGCCTGCAGGACGGTCAACGCATCAGACCTTCCCGTCCATTCCATGTCGGGGGACCAGCCAAACAGCTGCTCGACCGACAGCAATGTCTCCAGGATATGCTCGAGTTCGCGCGATTCAAGCAGCGGAGCATCGTCCTCCGCATCATCGCGCTGACCGGGAAGCCAGGCGATGATACCGTGAGTTTTACGATCGAGCTCCCAGTGATCGGGGTCAACCACGCCATCAACAAGCAGGCTGCACGGGCCGGGTACCGACTCTATGACCGCGTGTTCCTTGCCTATGTCGCGCGGGTCACGGGCAAAGGCAACGCCTGAACGATCGGCATAGATCATCTCCTGAACGAGCACGGCCATGCGGCTGTGTGCGGGATCCAGCCCCAGTTCCTTGCGGTAAAGTAAGGCTGCATCGGACCAGAGCGACGCCCACACCAGCCGCACGGCGTCTTCCACGGCTTGCCTGCCGCGGACCCCGATGAACGATTCGTGTAAGCCCGCAAAGCTGCGTCCGGCGGAGTCTTCACCGATCGCCGAGGAACGGACCGCGAGCGGCGTGGACGTATCGAAACCGCGCAGACCGGCAGCGACAGTTTCACGCAGCAACCGGGTTAGCGGTTGGGCGAGAAAGGTCGCTCGAATTCGCAGAGCGGCATCCCAGATTTCCTCCCAGCGCATGTCGTCCATCGACTTACGGCCAAGTTCCATGCGAATCGCCGCGGTAATCCCGGCATCTTGCACAAACGTTTGGTAAGCCCAGGTCGTCAGACAGAACCCCCTCGGTACGTCGAAACCGCCGCACGCGAGTTGTGCCAGCTTCGCCGCCTTGCCACCGACAATCTGCTCGTCCCAGTGTCCGGGCGCATCGAGTGGGATCAGGAGTGGGCGCTCGGAATCCATTGGTTGACCTCCTGGAATCGCGCGACGTGCAGAAAACGCACAACATCAACACGAAACAACGCGCAGGTGGCGGCTTTCACGAATGACTTCAGATACGGATGGCGAGTCACCAGCAATTCGGCCCACTGGTCAAACTCACCCCCGCGCTCTATCATTTGTGAACGTCCCGTGACGGTTACAGCTTCGATCTCCATCAGCTCATCTGGCTTGTTCGGCCGGTTGTCTATAACCAGTGCGACATGATCGCACTCACTGAGCAAACGGTATTTGCGGGTTGCGACCGGCGTGACAAAAACCGCGTGACGCAGATCCTCCGAGAACGCAAAAGCCACCAGTGCGCCGTACGGCTGGCCTTCGCCCTGGACGCATAGCACCGCATAGGGCTGTTTATCAGCCAGTTGCTGAATACGCTCCCGAACAGCCCGGTGAGCTGTTGCGCCTGAACCATCCTTTATGTCGCCCTCATCGAAGAGCGGTTCGTCGGTATTTTTCATTGTTTTGTTGTCCTCTCCCTTCCTTGTGCCATGGCAGGCTTCGTCAACGACCGGTCACACGCAGAACTGGTGCTCGGTTGTTAATCCATCAATGATCGAAATCTGGTCGATAGTGTTTCAGTATACGCAGTTCTGAATAATGTGCGGCGGTCTCTACTGAGTTTGGTGTCTGTCAGCTGCCTTGCGCCCAACGATCACCAGTTGAAGGGCATCATCATGCCTGGGGGGGAAAGCTTGTCTCCCACCCGATCCATTCCATTGTTCATCATACCCATGCGCTGATCCATGACCCAGGTCATGCGGGTCATGGTGCGGGTCATTTCCCTGACGTTAGGATTTACCTGCTCCATGCTTTTCATGGACTGTTGCATTTTCATCATCGATTTGCGCATCGCATCCATCTCGCCCAGCATCAGCGGTGCCATTTCGGCCACCGGTTTGGCCGTCTTGTCCAGGTGCATGATCGAGTCGGATATATCGCCGAAATCCCTGAAGCCTTCGGTCCAGAGCGGCTGCCACTTGACCACGACCAGGTAAAAAATGACTGACACAGTCAGCGTGGAAACAAGGAAGAACATCCCCCTCCAGAATTCCGTGAATGTTTTCATACGCATAATACCCTTCCATTCATATCGCCCCGCACCACTTGGTAGTGCCGGCAATGATTGGTGTTGCCACTGGCGGTTTCTGCGAGCTTCTGCTCCAGGTTTTAGCGTTCGTAAAGGCAAAATCGGTGGAATTATCTCTACAATACTTATACATCTCTATGCTGTCAACGCTTATATTTGGACAATACCTTGACATTTGAAAAGGAAAGCATCATGATCTTGCCAAACAAAACCGGCGTTGGGTTCGTCAGAAACGGGATTCGTGACTCCTGTGGAGAACTGTTTTTTTTACCCATTGCAGATTGTTGAAATTCACTGCTGCAGCCTGTTGAGGGATATCGCACCATGGACCTTTATCCTGTTAGTCACCTCGTCGCCGGACTCGCCCTTGCACTCACCTTTGGTGGAATGACTTTCTTCTCCGCGGTCATGGCTCCGCTGGTCTTTAGTAAATTGCCCCTGAAGATCGCCGGCCCCTTCATTCGGCAAGTCTTTCCCTGGTATTATCTCAGCATGGGAGCGACCATCCTGATCGCTCTCACTGCATTGATCTTGGGTGCGGATATCAGCGCGACGTGGGAAGTAGCCTTGGCATCGTTCGTCCTGGCAGGGTTTGCATTTGCGCGACAGGTGCTTATGCCGCTGATCAATCAGGCACGTGATGCGGAGATGACCGGCGAAACCGGTGCAGCCGGTCGCTTCAGACGCCTGCACCTGATAAGTGTCATCATCAATGCTTGCCAATGGCTTGCGGTGCTCGCGGTGTTGATACGGGTGCTGGCTTGAATCTCCTCCACCGCGCCAGCGCGAGGGTGAGTTCAAGGATTGCCGGGTGACCGATGCCGTCATCCCTGCCGAACGGCCAACACACCGCGAGTCCGTGAAGATTTCGGTCCCGCACCGGCGCGCGTTGGCTCCTCCTGAGTGGCCGGGGATCGGATACGACGCCCGGCAGGCGCTGTAAACAGGGTTACGAGCAGAATTATTCAGGCGAATAGGTCCCGAGTAATGAGGCAAAATTCACGCGACACCCTACTCGGAAGATGTGTTTTCCATGCAGGATGACTGAAATCCAGCTGAAGTTGAACAGCGGGGCAGAGAGGGCGATCGGCGCCCGGGAGGTGGTCCATGAGTTACAATCCGTTCATTGCTCCATATAACCAACTACCGGAGACCCTACCGATCTTTCCACTGCCCGGCGCGATCGTCATGCCGGGCAATGAATTACCCTTGAACATCTTCGAACCACGCTATCTCAACATGGTCAGCGACGCGCTCAGCACCCACCGCATGATCGGTATGATTCAACCGGACCCGAATGCCAGAGATGCAACCGCGCTCTGCCACACCGGTTGCGCCGGACGGATCACTCAGTATCGTGAGACCAATGACGGCCGCATCGAGATGCTGCTGAGCGGCGTATGTCGTTACGATCTCGGTGAGGAACTGCCAACCACCCGCGGCTATCGCCTGATCGTCCCGAATTGGTCACGCTTCAGCGACGACTACGCCGACCAGGAGAGCAACCTGCGCGGTGAGCACGATCGCTTGATCCGAACGCTGAAACGTTACTTCAAGGTCAAAGAGCTGGAGGCCGACTGGACCATGCTCGAACGGCTACCAACGGTAAGCTTGATGAATAGCCTGAGCATGGCACTACCACTCAGCGAACAAGACAAGCAAGTGCTGTTAGAAATTGTCGAACCCGAGGAGCGGCTATACACCTTCACCGCTTTGCTCGGCAGCGAGCACCAGGCACCCACGTCAGTCACCCGACATTAAACCTACGCTGCCCCTGTTTTGCACGAAACATCAGAGAGGAAAAACGACATTTTATGAATCAGCGATCCACGCACCTGGGGCACCTGCCGTGGCATCCCCATACACTTCACTCCTGGTCTGACTGAGCGCTCAAGCGATGCAGGCCGTCGGCCTGGTGTGGGTTGAGAACAGGGATTTCCTGCCGACGCAGCATTTCATGGTGTTCGAGAAACCCGGCTTAACGTCGTCTCAATGATCCTGGCAGGGAGGTTCGCCATGCGCGTCTCCTCACCCACGCTTTACGGGCTTCCAGAAACGGTGAGGATAATCCCGACGGTGGTCTTCGACCGCAAGTCGCTCCAACCCGCGTGCACGGAAAAAATGTTCTGCACCCGGCGGCGCAAGATGGCATCGGCACGGGCTCCGGCCCGACCGCCAAGACTGGACGTACATGTCTAAATTTCATCCGGCGTGAGCAGAACCAATCACAAGGCATGCAACTCCGTTGCGATAGTCCCTGGCTTCCTGGCGAAAACGGCAATACTGGCGTTGCTGTGGTACGTCATCGCCGGGGGCCAGACGAGTGCCTGGATAATCGGACTGCCCGCCGTGGCGTTAGCCGCCATGGCGAGCGCTCGCCTCGGTCGCACGTCGTTGCCCAGGATTTCTGTGGCCGGGCTGGCGGGTTTCGTCGCGCTGTTCCTGCGCGAATCGGTACGTGGAGGGCTTGATGTCGCACGACGCACACTGGCACCGAAACTGCGTATACAGCCAGGGTTTACACGTTGCCGCCCGCGGCTGAACAATCCTTTGGCGCGAGCACTGCTGATTAACTGCATCAGCCTGTTACCTGGCACGCTGGCGGCACGTGAGCGCAGGAGCTGGCTTTCCAACCGGGCCACTAACAGATTGTCGTGGTCGCGAAGTTTCCAGCTGACGCATCCGGTTTCAATGCGGCTGGTCCACCGGCACCCGGTTTTATTCACCCGTTCACACCGATAAAACCAATCGATCCTTTCATAAATATTTTTCTGGTTCTTTGTGATGAACTTTCATGCCCCGGTAGCATCCGATGCTTGTGCAGAGGCGGGATGCCATTCGAAGCTCATGACGGCTATTTAAGCACAGCCTGACACTATTTTCTGCTCGTAATGTTTAATCCACAGCAAGAGGAACTCAGGATGACCAAACCAACCCCAAGAATCAAGCGAGTCTTTGTCTACAGCACATGCGCATTGGCATTCAGTGCGATCGGTGGCATCGCCAACGCCGACATGTGCATGAAGAAGCCGTATGGTCAAGGCTACATGACACCGATGCACCCACGCCACCTGCAGGGATATTCCGGCCCGATGAAACCATACGGTTACCCCGCGCATGGCTACCGGGCACCTGCTTATCGAGAAGGGTTCAACAAGAACGCCGACGAGACCAGGCAAAACCAGGACACACGGATTTCATCGAACACGGCACCACCGCACGCACATGAACCGGATCTCATTGAAACAGCAACAGCAGCCGGGGATTTCAATACGCTCATCAAAGCGGTAGTCGCTGCAGATCTTTACGACACGCTGCGCGGAGAGGGGCCCTTCACCCTGTTCGCGCCAACGGATGGTGCCTTTGCCAAGTTGCCCGACGGAATGCTTGACGAGCTGTTAGCGAACAAGGACATGCTCGTTGCGGTACTGAGTTACCACGTTGTACCCGGTCGTCTGACCGCTGCGGATCTTTTGCAGCAGCGCGAGCTTAAGACCGTGCAGGGGCAGACACTCTCGATTGCTGCCCTCGACGTCGTGAGTGCTGACATCGGGACCGCCAACGGCATCGTCCACATTATCGGCAATGTTGTGATGCCAAGCCTGTGAACAACAGCGGCGTGCAGGAATGCACGCCGCCCTAACAGAAGGCTTGTATCAGCATGGACAAAGGCCTTCGACGGGGAAAGCATGTTAGCGCGGCCGGACAGGAGGATCTCGAGGCCGGGTCGCCGGCGCTCTCAGCTACGAAACCATCGCCTGAGCGTAGTGTCCGACGCAGGTCAATCCTGACCACTCTGTTCTACTAAGGGCTCGCTTCAAAATTAATTCACATTTTGGAACGCCGATCTATCCCCCCCAGCTGCGTTGTTCGTCGCTTAAATAGGCTTGCTATTCGCGCTCCTCTCGCCGTGCTGGACGGGCATCTCGACGCCCCAAAATGTAAATTAATTTCTACGCGAGCCCTAAGGAGTCAAAGACCATGTCATCGAGATGGTGCGCTCCTCTCGCTACGATCGGCTGCTCAATCATCGCAGCGCATCGCAAAGACGATATTGGCTTTCGGCTGGTGGTTTCCAGACCCGCAACCGAAAACCCCGGTCTTTAGTTGACTCTTATCGTTACAGGCTATTGCGCAACATCAGCTCCTCCGGATGCGGATTGAGATAATACTGGCGCGCGATGTAGGGGTCGGGATAACGCCTCAGGTGATGTTTCAACAGCGTGATAGGTACAATGAGGGGAATTTGCCCCTGTCGATATTTTTCGATGACGTCGAGTAACTCAGCCTTGTCACCGCTATCGATCTTATCCTTGAGAAAACCCATGATGTGCGTCAACACGTTGCTGTGAAGCTTACGCGTTGCACGCTTCTTCATTGCTGTCATGAGCAGCGCGGCATAACGCTCCACCAGCGGCTGGAGATCGGCGGAGCCGGCCTCGGCCACTATTTGACCCAGTTCGCGATAAGCTGTCTCGTCGTGTGCCAGGATGCTGAACTTGTGATTGGTATGAAAGTCGATCAGATTAGCCGGCGTCAGTTCGGACTGACACAGCGACTGCCAGCGATGATAGACAAAGACACGCTCGATGAAGTTTTCGCGCAGTACCGGATCCATCAGACGCCCTTCTTCCTCCGCCGGCAGCAACGGCAGCGCTTGCATAATCGTCTGCGCATAGAACCCGGCACCCGAATTCACCGGCATACCCTTGTCAGAATAGATCTTGACCCGCTCCATGCCGCAACTGGGTGAACCACGCTTGAAGATGTACCCACTGACGTCGTTTAACCGGGCTGCAACCGTATATCCATACGCCACCAGGTCTTCGGTGACGTCCAGCGCAGGATCGTCTACACCGACCACGCGCACATCCCCGCCCTTTTTCATCAAACGAATGGGAGGACGAGGCACACCCAGCCCAATCGCCACCTCCGGGCAAAACGGGATCATTTCAAAGTGGCGGGCCAGGGTCTTGGTGAGGTAGCCGTTGTGCTTGTGCCCGCCGTCAAAACGCACCTCTTCACCGAGCAGACAACTGCTGGTTGCAACGCGGATAGCCGGGGTACTTGTTTCAGGAAGCTCAGTCATAGATTCTCGGGCAGCGGTTGTTTTTGCAGTCGGGATCTTTCACGACAGCGTAGCATAAATACCCGCCAGGGATGGCTGTCACGGGTCCAGCCGGAAAGAAACCATCAGCGGGATTTTGGGCGCTCGGAATCCATGAGCTCACAGGCGTCAGCGACTTAGGCGTGCCCCTTCATCATCATCACCACAAAACAACCGATGGCGACCGTCAGAACAGCCGTCCAGACTGTCACTGCCGTTGCGATGGCTATGATATCCACACTCTTGATGTGTTTGACGATTTGAGTACCAGCAAGCGCATCGTAACCGGTAGCGCCGAGCGGATGCAGTGTTTCGTCTATGAAAATCATTCAGCTACTCGAGTCTTGCTGATCGCGCAATGCGCGCAGCGCTTCGTTCAAAGCTGTGCGCCAAACCGGAGAACGCCACCCGACAGGCAGCAACTGGATGCTCTCATCCGAGCCGGTGGTTTCGATGTTGCGCCTGTGCTCCGCCGCAGCTCTTAGGGCACGCCTCAAAGCTTTATGTCCTCGATTTCGATGACGTGATCGAGCGCATCCT
>CBFDBP010000125.1:0-9372 GCA_965603065.1 uncultured Gammaproteobacteria bacterium | reverse complement strand
ACTCGCCACTATGACGTATTCATATTTTCGGCGAGTGATTTTCTTTCTGGTTGTGTTCGGAATAGCTGCTCCAGCCAGTGCGGACTGGATAAATCTGACGGGCGCAGAGACCTCACCGAATATCGCCGAAATCTATGTGCTCGATGACCACGTAAAACTGGTGCTCGAAGTGTATATCGGCGACCTCGACAGGTTCGAAGACCTGGTACCCGACGAGTGGCTGAAGGATGTTGCAGCCGAGCGGCCTGATGCCGAAGCGCGCCTCAAACGCTTCGCCGAACAGCATTTTCAGTTCGTGACTGAAAGCGGCGAAAAATTGCCCGCGCAGATGCAGTTGGTGGAACCCAGGGAACGCAAGGACCGCCAGTCGCCGTTTGCCGGCATGATCAACCCCATGACGCGGCAGCGTGTACCGGAAGCGCCGCAGGACAAACGGGTGTTGTATGCGGAAATTATTTACCCGTATGCGTCGAAGCCAAAGGAACTGACGATTATTCCGCCCCTCGATGAAGACGGCCGTGCACGGGTCAGCATCGGTTTTATCGCTTACCACAAAGCGGTTCCCATCATCGATTTCCGTTACCTTGGCGCAGCGGCGCATCTGCTGCTGGATTGGGAGGATCCCTGGTACTCGAAGTTTGATAATCCTAACCTCAAGCGGCATCACAAGTCGGCGTTGATGTCTTTCCTCTACGTGGAACCCTTCGAGGTACGCCACGAGATTCTCACAAGGGTAAAGGATCTTGAGACCTGGATGGATCTGGGCTTGCGCGGCGATGAATACATCGAAGTCGACGAACTGGAGCCACTCAAACAGCGCATTGGTGATTTCCTGCTCACGCAGAACCCCGTGCTGGTGGATGGCAAGGCACTGAAGCCGATTCTGGACCGGACCAATTACGTCAAGGTGAGCATAACCGGCATTCAGCTGGTCGAAAAGCCGCAGCGGCTGGAAATCTCGACGGCTATCGTCGGCGTTATTATTGCGTACATCACAGAGGGACTGCCGCAGCAGGTGACAGTGGACTGGCAGCTGTTCACCGACCAGGTTCAGCAAGTCCCGGCAACCGCCACGGACCCGGCCGGGCCGCTGCCGTCCTTTGTGAGCCCGGATGATAACCTGCTGACCTGGACCAACTTCCTGAAGAACTACCAGATGCCAACCGTCCGGCAGGTCGCGGTGGCCGATACCCTGGGTGATGTGAACATCCCTGTGGGTTCAATACTTTTTGCAGTCGCTATACTGCCAGTTGGCTGGCGACTCAGGGCGGCCAGTCGGGAAGGCAAGCCGCTTGTGGCCCAGTCTGTCATGATCCTGGTGTTGCTTGGTGGCGCCCTGGCGTCGTATCCCTACACGCAGGTCAGCGTTGCCAAACCGGTTCTGATGGCGGGTGAACTGAATGACCAGCAGGCACAGCAGTTGTTGCAGGCGTTGTTGAAGAATGTCTACCGGGCCTTCGATTTTCGCGACGAAAACGATGTGTACGATAAACTGGCCCTGAGTGTCGAGGGTGATCTGCTGACTGACATCTATTTGCAGAACCGCAAGTCGTTTGCGGTGCAGAAGGCCGGTGGCGCACAAGCCAAGGTAAAGGACGTCGACATTCAGCATGCACAGGCCGAACGGCGGGAAGGCGATACCCCGACCTATGCCATCCGCGGGCAGTGGACGGCCACCGGTACGGTGGGTCACTGGGGGCATGTGCATACCCGCCAGAACCAGTATGATGCGATTGTCACCGTCAAAGCCGATCAGGGTGACTGGAAAATATCGGGCCTGGAACTGCTGGAAGAACAGCGTATTGATCCGGCGACGCGTGCTGCAGCAGCGCGCTGAGTCATTCAACGGGAGAAAGAAACCATGAACTCACACTACACGACAGCCGTCCATGCATTTATCGCTTGCACTGCGCTGCTATTGACGCCATCCGCCCAGGCGGCAGGTTTCTATATTTCCGAAGTGGGCACACCGGGCAGCCTGGGAACAGCGGGTGTGGCAAATCCCGTCAACACAATTTCCGCTGACTCATCCTGGACCAACCCGGCGGGTATGACGGGTTTGAAGCAGGATGAAATGCTCGCCGGACTGCAGCTGCTGCTGCCGAAAATCGAGTTTGACTCGTCGGTGGCCGAAGCCGGCGGCAGCGATGGTGGCAATGCCGGCAATATAGCGGCGATTCCCGCGTTCTTTATGGTCAAGAAGCTGAATGACCGGGTTCGGCTGGGGTTCTCGCTGGTTGCCCCACAGGGCGGCGCCATGAACTACAGTGATAATTTCGTCGGGCGATACGGGGCCACCAAAGTATCGCTTGCCGCGATAGGCGGTTCGCCATCCGTCGCCTACAAGGTCAATGATCGCCTGTCGCTGGGGGGTGGCGTTTCGATCATCTATACCAAGTTCGAAGAGACTATTGCCATTAACCAGAGCGCACTGGTCCCGGGGCCGGGTACGCTGGCGGATGGCAAGGTCAAGTTCGATAATATGACTGACCTGGGTTATCAGCCGTTTGTGGGTTTGACATACTACCTGTCGGATCAGCTCATGCTGGGTGTCGTCTACCGTGCGGAAATGGATGTCAACCTGGAGGGCGACCTCAACTTTCGCAGTCTGGCGTTCCCGACACCACCGGCCAACGACATCGAAATTGACTGGGATAACCCACAGGTGCTCAAGGCGGGCTTGCGCTACGAATTTGCGCCGGGCAAGCGGCTGCTGTTCAGCGCGGACTGGGAGGACTGGTCGGCATTCAGCGAGAATCAGCTGGCGATTACCGGCGGGGCGCTGAACCCGGTGGGTGTGCTGGAACGCAATTTCAAGGATACCTGGAGTGCCGGTGTCGCATTTGTCGATGGAAGTCGCAATACCAACGGCTACTCAGTCGGGTTTTCCTATGACAGTTCGCCGGTAGACGATAAAGACCGCACCATCGATCTCCCTTTTGACGAGACGTACAAGCTTTCTGCCGCCTACGGCTGGAAGGGCAGCAAGCAACTGGATTTCGCGCTGGGCAGTACGCTGATTTATTTCGGCGAAGGCAAGGTTGACCAGACAGCCCAGGGGGTACGCTTCAAGGGCAAGTTCGATACCAACATGGCGTTGTTCCTGGGCGGCACGCTGCGCTATGTTTTCTGATCTATATGATCAGTATTGAGTCACTACACTTCGCTTACCCGCAAGACGGCTTCAACCTGCAGATCCCGGCGTTTTCCGTCCCGGTCGGACAGAAGCTCGCCGTCATCGGTCCCAGTGGTTCAGGCAAGACTACGCTGCTCAACCTGATTGCCGGGATCGTCCAGCCCGGAAGCGGCCATATCCGGGTCGCCGGTACATCGGTACACGAACTCGCCGACGCCGGCCGACGTGACTTTCGCATTACGCAGATCGGTTTTGTTTTTCAGGACTTCGAGCTGCTGGATTATCTCAGCGTACTCGATAACATCCTGCACCCGTATCGCATCACTCGTGCCCTGCAGCTCACGCCAGGGGTGCGTCGGCGCGCTCGCGAACTGGCCGGGCAGATGGGTATCGGCGACAAACTGCAGCGCCATGCCGGCGACCTGTCCCAGGGTGAGAAACAACGTGCGGCCATCTGCCGGGCACTGTTGCCACAACCGAAACTGATCCTGGCGGACGAAGCCACCGGCAATCTCGATCCCGTCAACAAACTGCATATTCTGGATCTGCTGTTTGAGGCGGTTGACCAGCACGGTGCCACCCTGCTGGCCGTCACCCACGACCACGAGCTGCTGCCGCGTTTTGACCGCGTGGTGGATTTCCATGATTTTCACAGCGGGAATGCTGTGTGATCGACAGCTTTTATATCGCCTGGAAATACCTGTTATTCGGCAAAGCGCGCAGCGCCACGCTGGTCGCCTGTATCACCCTGATCGCAGTGCTGCCGCTGGCGCTGGAAATTATCCTGGATGAAAGCGAACATCAACTGGTGGAACGGGCAGAGTACACGCCACTGCTGGTCGGCGCCAAGGGCAGCGCGCTGGACCTGGTGATGAACAGCCTGTATTTCTCGGATGAGGTGCCGGAACCCATTTCATTGACAAGCGCCGATGAGATCACGGCCACGGATCTGGCCGTTGCAATCCCGCTGTATGTGCGCTTTCAGGCGCGCGGTTTTCCGATTGTCGGCACCACGCTGGACTATTTCGATTTCCGCCAGCTGAAACTGGCGGCGGGAACGCCGTTCGGACTGCTAGGGGAATGCGTCATCGGCGCCGCGGTGGCACAGAAGATCGGACTGAAACCAGGCGACAGCCTGCTGTCATCACCGGAAAGCGTCTTCGACCTGGCCGGAGTCTACCCGTTGAAGATGCGCGTAACCGGGGTACTGGCGCCGACCCACAGCGCCGATGACCTGGCGGTACTGGTGGACGTCAAGACAGCCTGGGTCATCGAAGGCCTGGTTCACGGTCACGAGGATGTCACCCGCAGCCGGGACAGTTCTGTCATTATCGAGCGTAGTGAAAGCAACGTAACCGCCAACGCCAAGCTGATGCAGTACACGGAAATTACCGAAGCGAATATCGATGCTTTTCATCTGCATGGCAATCCTGCGGACTACCCGCTGACGGCTGTCATTGCATTACCCCACGACGACAAAGCCGCGACGATTCTGCGCGGGCGCTACCAGGACACGGACAGCCTTTACCAGATCGTACCTCCTGCTGATGTCATCGATACCCTGATGACCACTATTTTTCGCATCCGCAACGTGCTGGATGCGGTGATCCTGTTTGTCGGGCTGGCCACGCTGATGGCCCTGATGCTGGTGTTTGCGTTGTCGCTGCGCCTGCGACAGCGCGAGATCGATACCATTTTCAAACTGGGCTGCAGCCGCCTGACTATTGCTCAGTTGCTGGGAGCGGAGATACTGACTATTGCAGCAATCAGTGCTGTGCTGTGTCTGCTGATTCTTTCAGTGGTTTCACTTTATGATCAGCAGCTGGTCAGGGCGCTGTTTATCTAGTTATTAACCTGTACGTCGGGTATTTTATTGCCGGTTTAATAGCAGAAACAGGCCGGGTTGAGCCGCCGGAATTTTTATTGAGGTTAAAAATGATGAGACGATGTATTTTCGCAGTAATGAGCTTTCTGCTGCTGTTGTCTTCGCCGTCGGTACTGTTTGCAGAACCGTTGACCGTCTACACCGTCAACTATCCACTGCAATACTTTACCCAGCGCATCGCCGGTGACCACGCCCGGGTGGTTTTTCCGGCCCCCGCCGATGTGGATCCGGCCTTCTGGATGCCGGACCGGAAAACCATCGGAGACTATCAGCAGGCTGATCTGATCGTACTGAATGGCGCCGCTTATGCCGGGTGGGTCAGCAAGGCATCGTTGCCACGCCTGCGCCAGGTCAATACGTCAAAGGCTTTCAAGAATGGATTTATCACGGTTAATGATACCGTCACCCACAGCCATGGCCCGGCCGGTGAGCATTCGCATACCGGTACGGCATTCACCACCTGGCTGGATTTCTATCAGGCGGTGCAGCAGGCGCAGGCGATTGCCGAAGCCCTCATCCGCAAACAACCGGAACATCAATCGGACTTCGAGAAAAATCTTGCAGCCCTGCGCAAGGATCTGATGACGCTGGACCTGGCACTGCAGAAAACGGTTGCCGCAAAACCGCGCCAGCGCCTGTTTGCGTCACACCCGATCTATCACTACCTGGCTCGGCGTTACGAACTGCATATAGAAGACATGGTATGGGAGCCGGACGAAATGCCCGACGATCAACACTGGCAGCAGCTGCGGCTGGTGCACGAAAGCTTCCCGGCCGACTGGATGCTGTGGGAAAAACAGCCACTGCCAAAGATTGCACAGCAACTCGACAGTATGGGGATCGGTATTGCCGTTTTTGACCCCTGCGCCAACCGTCCCGCCAAGGGCGACTTTCTCAGCGTGATGAGAGAAAATATTGCCAATCTCCGACGGGCTTACACAAAGTAAACACTGCACCGGCTAAAACCGGTGGCTTCGGGTCACGGCTAAAGACCCGATCGATCGGCCATTTGGCCGATTATCACTCCCTCTCCCACCCGCAAGGTGTCGCAAAAGGTTATAGCCCCTTCTCCCTCCGGGGCGAGAGGGAATCATTGCCAACTCTCGACCAGAACGCAAAAATAATAGTCGTCATCGCGCCATCTCTCACGCATCGGCCAGCGGGAGATTGAAGCCAAACACCGCGCCGTCCGAGGGCACTTTGGCCACCCAAAGCTTACCTCCGTGAGCCTCGATAATCGAGCGGCTGATGGAAAGCCCCATCCCCATGCCGGTCCCCTTGTTTGTCTGGAAGGGATTGAAGAGCGTACCGAACATCTCTTCATCGACACCCGGCCCGTTGTCGCTGACGGTCACCTCGACCAGGTCCCCGGGCAGCCTACGCGTTTTCAGCAACACGCGGCCCTCCCTGATATCCGCATTCTGTATCGCTTCAAGGCTGTTGCGCACCAGGTTCAGCAGCACCTGCTCAATCTGGACTTTGTCAACCATGACGCTGCAGTCGTGGCCACAGTTACTAAAATCAATTATCACATGGCTGTTGCGAAGCTCCCATTCGAGCAATTCCATGACATCGCGAATCAGCTTGTCTATATCGACGGGTTCTTTTTGTGTCGTACCCTTGCTGACAAAATTGCGCAATCGCCGGATGATATCGCCCGCACGATGGGTTTGTTCCAGGGCCCGCCCCAGAATATCACCGAGATTCCCGGGCATGGTCGACTGTTCCTGCACCATCTTCTGGGCCGTTTCGCAATAACTGGCCACGGCTGCCAGTGGCTGATTCAGTTCATGCGCCATGCCGGAAGCCATTTCTCCCATGGTGCTCAAGCGCATGACATGTACCAGCTCTTCCTGGTGGTGCTTGGCCTCTTCCTCGGCCCGTTTACGCTCGGAGATATCCCAGGTAACCCCAACATAGTTAGTGGTGTTACCCCAGTTATCCTTGATGGCGCGGATCGTCAGCCACTGAGGAAATATCTCACCGTTCTTGCGGCGGTTCCAGATTTCCCCCTGCCAGTGACCAAACTCAAGAATTGCACTCCACATTGATTCATAGAATTCACGATCATGTCTGCCGGAATTGAGAATGCGCGGATTTTCGCCAATGGCCTCCTTGGCTTCATATTGCGTAATGGCCGTGAAGGCCGGATTTACGAATTGGATCATACCTTCGACATCCGTGATCAGTATCCCCTCGGTGGTGTTCTCGAACACGCTTGCGGCAAGACGTTGCCGCTCATCCGCTCGTTTGCGCTCGGTAATGTCACGTACAAGGTGGATGAGGAGCTCCCGGCCATGCACGACCACCCGGGTGAGGGCAAGTTCGATGGGGAATGTGGAGCCGTCCGGGCGGCGACCGCGCATCTCGCATTCATTGGAGTCAAATGAAGGAATGACCTGCTCCGCTCCACTGCTCAGGTGATTGTGGTAGACATTCTGGCAGCCCTCATAGAGCAGCATTGAAAAGTCCTGACCGAGCAACTCGCCCGTTGCGTATTTAAACATCCTTGCGGCGGGGGGATTGATCGATTCGATCCGCCCGTTCTCGTCCACGGTGACAACCCCGTCGATCACGTTATCCATGATGGTATTGATACGCGCCGCACTGTCGCTCAACGCCTGGCGCTGGCGCAAGGTCCGCCTCAGCAGCTGTACGCTGAGCGCGGAGGCTATCAGCGCCACCAGAAGCATCATGTAGAGACGCTTGAAATTGTCCCGCTGCAGGACTTCCAGACCCTGTTCATACTCGACCACAGTCTCGTTAGACTTGAGGATATGATCCAGCCCGTTCTGGAACGCCTGGTCCATGACAGCCATCCTATTGGCCGCCTCGGTTTCCTTTTCGCGAATCGATTCTTCGGGGGCTCCGGACAGGCGCAATGACTCCCGCTGGTCGGTGAAAGTGAAGATATCCTGGGCGAGTCCGGTGACGGTGGCGCGTTCGCGTTCCAGGGAGTCAAGGAAAGGTGCCAGCGCGTGGTTGCCGCGGATTCTTTTCCGTACGACATCACAGGCCAGTTCGAAATTCTTTGCGTAAACGTCAAACACCTCGCGCTGCTTGTCGACTTCGTATTTCTCCAGCACATCGTTTCCGGGCCTGTTCAGGTCACGCCAGGTCTCGACCAGAGTATCGAAGTCACTGCTCAGCTTGTGCAAGTCGCTGGCCTCGGACCAGATGGTCTCGATATTCAGCAACAGATTGCCGCTCCAGCCGAGGAACAGAATAATCATGAGCCATGCGGCGGGATACAGAAATTTCATGTCGCTACTCCCGGGCCGTGGCCGGAACTGTCAAGTATCGGAAATTATATCGATCTGGTGTATACCGGTTACTTTCATTGCCTTCGCAATCGGCATCTCAGTGCAATGCATATTATTTTTATCAAAAGTACTAACACGAACAGCAGTATTTCGACTGATTCCGATGATACCACGAACATTTAGACCTTGAGCGACCTAAGATACGAAGCCTGTTCTGGACAGGTTTGCACACGTTGATCGACCTCCTTTTGGATTGCGGCAGAAGGCCAACTTCCGGTTGTCGCTTGAATAATAGTTGGCCAGGGAGACATCCAAAACAGCCTGCAACTTCAAAACAAACGCGGCGATGTAGAGATTGGCGGGGCTGGGTTGCACAAAACCCAAAAGCGAGGTTGATCTATATATTAAATATATTGATAGATTCGCAGAAAGCTCTAAAAGTTTTCCACAGACACTGTGGATAAGTCTGTGGATGATATCGTGAAAACGCACTCTAAACCTTATAAAAGCGGTCTTTCCATTAAATTGACTATTTTTTAGCCAATACTTCTTTTATATTTAATTACAATACCTTACACGCCTTTTATAGACTGAGTGTCAAGTTACTGTCGTTTCGTGCAGACATATGGTTATAGTTGTATGACCACTGTGAATAACACCTTTTGAGGAGATGATCACTCGACGACAAGTCAACCCGGGATACTACCCAGGCGACAAGGCCGAGGGACTCCACAATAACAGATCCCATGGCCTGTAAATTAGCGACTCACGGATGTTCCGGCCCCGCCTTCGTACCATGCACGCGTGCCGTTTGCGATTTTGACCACGGATAGCATAACCGGCACTTCCACCAACACACCGACGACGGTTGCGAGCGCGGCTCCGGAGTCAAAGCCAAACAACACAATGGCCGTGGCCACGGCCAGTTCAAAAAAGTTGCTGGCCCCAATCAGTGCTGAGGGTGCGGCAACACAGTGCGCCACACCCAGGCTCCGATTCAGTAAATACGCCAACCCCGAATTGAAATAGACCTGTATCAGGATCGGCACGGCCAGCATCACAATAATCAATGGCTGGCTCAAAATCTG
>CBFDBP010000124.1:0-9397 GCA_965603065.1 uncultured Gammaproteobacteria bacterium | reverse complement strand
GCGCTGGCCGGCAGACGGTTCTGCACCTGGCTCAGGTATTCGAGCACGCGCGAGCGTGCCCAGTACAGATCGGTGCCATCTTCAAATAGAATGTAGACGTAGGAGTCACCGAAGAAGGAATAGCCACGCACCGTGGTGGCCTTGGGTACCGACAACATGGTGGTGGTCAACGGATAGGTGACCTGATCTTCCACCACCTGGGGCGCCTGACCCGGGTAACTGGTCTTGATAATGACCTGTACGTCGGACAGGTCGGGGAGGGCGTCGACGGGCATATTGTTGACCGCATACAGGCCCCAGCCGGTCAGGATGAAGGTCAGTAACAGAACCAGAAAACGGTTTTTGATCGACCAGCGGATGATGTTGGCGATCATTTTGTCGTATCCGCGGAATCATCAGATCCATCGTCACTACCCATGCGGCTGAAGCTGGCTCTCAGGCTGGCTTCCGAATCGATCAGAAACTGACCGGAGGTAACCACCCTGTCGCCCTCGTTCAGACCGCTGATGATTTCCACGAAGTCGCCGCTCTCCAGGCCGGCTGTGACCTGCTGTGCCCTGAACCTGCCTTTTTCCATGGCAACAATGACACGCTGTGCCTTGCCGAGCTTGATCAGCGCCTCACGTGGGATGCTCAGGACGTCTTGCTTGGGGCCGGCATAGATGCGCACATTCGCATACATGTCCGGTTTGAGCGCGTCGTCCGGATTGTCAAAACGAAGACGCGCCTGCAGGGTTCGGGTCTTGGGGTCGATGGTGGGGTAAACAAACTCCACTTCACCGGCCCAGACGCGGCCGGGCAGATAACCCAGCCGGACTTCGGCGGGCTGGCCGACGGCAACCCAGTCGGACTGGCGTTCAAACACGTCGACCAGTAACCAGACGCTGGAAAGGTCTGCCAGTGTCAGGACCTCGGTCGCCGGCTTGACGTACATGCCTTCGCGCACATTAAGGCCGTCGACCACGCCGTCCTGGCTGGCGAGGATACGGACCCGCTGCGATGCACGCCGGTCACGGGCTATTTGCCTGATCTGTGCGCTGCTTATCCCCAGCGCCTCGAGTCGCTCACGGGATGCACGTTTCAGGTAGTCGTTACTACCCCGCAAGGCCTGGATATACTCCTCCTGGGCGCTGACCAGCTCGCGCGAGTACAGTTCGAACAGCACATCGCCTTTGCGGACCTGTTCGCCGTCGGATTTGACGTTCAGTTTCTCGATCCAGCCATCGGTGCGCAGGTGAACGTGGCTGAGTTTGCGCTCGTCGAAGGCGACGTAACCGACCGTGCTGATCTGGCGCCATAGTTTTCCACGTTCGACCGGGGCGGTCCGCACACCAAGATTCTGTACCATGGCAGGGTCGATACGCACCGTACCCACGTCACCCGCCGCATCGGCATAGACAGGTACCAGATCCATGCCCATCGGCGATTTCCCCGGATTATCACGGCGGTAATTGGGGTCCATCGGTGCCACCCAGTAGAGGACCCCGGCTTCGCCGTTCTCAGCTGAGCCGGCAGGGTCGGCAGTCAGGCCGGAAGCGGTGAGCAGGATGACCGGCAGCAGAGCAGTCGGCAGTTTCATTGGACTTCTCCTTGCAGCGACAGCGAGCTTTTGACGGATGGAGGGTGCAGGAACAGCAGGCGTGCCTGTGTTTTGGCACGGTCCACACGGATTCGCAGTGCCTGAAGCCTGACGTCGAGGTCTGTGATCCGTGCCCGCATCAGCGTGTTGAATTCGTTGATACCACTCTGATAGGAAAGCAAAGCGGCTTCTGCGTTTTCCATGGATTCACGTAACAGGTGGTCCTGGTAGAGGGTCTCCTGTTCGCCAAGCCGCAGCCAGCGTGCATAGTCGGAGTTGAGCAGGCGCTGCATTTCGCGCAGTTTCTGTTCGCGTGTCTGGATAGCCGCTTCTGCCTGCTGCTGGTGTGCCGCCAGGCGTCTGTCCTGGCGCTTTTCGGTGAACAGCGGTAAGTCCAGTGTCACCATGGCGGCCATCATGTCGGGGCGGTCGCTGCCATCGGCGTTATCGCCAAAACGCTTGCGGTACTCCAGGCCGACGTCGAAGCCGGGTTTGTATTGTTCGCGTGCCGCCTTGACCAGCTGCTGATTCGCCTCAACCCGGGCGGTGGCCGATTCGATGGTCGGGTGCTGCACCAGTGATGCCTTCAGCGTGGCCTGGGATTGCAGATCCGGCAGTCCGGGGAAGCCTGGGTCAACAGGCTGCCAGGCGGCTTCACCGATCCAGCGCGACAGGCTGGCCCGCTGTACATCGGATTGTGCGCTGATTTTTGTAGCACGATCTTCAAGACGTGACAGTTCGAGTTGTGCCTGTAGCACGTCCTGCTGGCTGACACGCCCGGAAGCGTAATGGGCGCGGGCAATATCGACGAGCTGCTTGAACAGCTGGCGGCTTCGATCGATGACCTGTGTGGCCCGGTTCTGGTAATAGAGCTCCAGGAAGGTCTGACGGACATCCCGCCGGATTTCCTGTTCGGTAAATTTAGTCTGCGCCTGTTCCGCTCTGCCCAGCCATTCGGTGTGCTTTTGCCGATAGTGCAGTGTTTGACCGCGAGGAAAAGCCTGTTTGATCCCGCTACGAAACTGGGAAGAGCCTTCCTTTTTCATACTGAAATCATCCAGCGGTACGTTCCAGACGCCAACGGTCAGTTTTGGATCCGGTAACTGCCCATCGGCAACCGCCTGTTCCTGCAGGGCGAGTGCACGTGACTGGCTGGCGATGACAGCCGGATCAGCCTCGAGTGCCAGGCGTTCGGCATCCGCCAGGCTCAGCTCTGCCCAGGCGCCTGAAGTGTACGGGAGCAGTAGCGGTAGCAGCAGCAGTACCGCTCTACGGTGAGTACGTCCCGGTTTTCGGGTTTGTGGCATTGACATAAGCAATCTCCATAACAGTGCGCCCGGTTCACAGCAACAGGCGGAACGCAGGCTCCTTCTCAGCGTGAGAAAGAAACGAAATCAGGGGCAGGCCCTGGCTATGGAGTCAAACGGGGGGGCGGAGCAGGGGCGGATCGGATCTGGAAACGATAATAGTCGGCTGAAGTATGGTGCGTGGATCCGAATTTCCAATGTGATGAAGGCGGATTCCGGCAATGGCAGCGGGCTGTACGTGGAAACTGACACAGCCCTGGCTGGAACACTCACCACCCTGGTTACAATCGTGATCCGAACAGGACGGGCACTGGGAAGCGGCTGAATCCTGACCGACTCGATGCGAGTCATGGGAGCCTGACCGGGAATCTGCCTCGGCGCCCATGTTCATGGCACAGGGCGCGGCGTCAGTGCCAGCCCCGGCAATACCGGCGGCCATGGCCTGCAGCGGTGCGATGATCAGTGCCACAGCCAGCCACAGTGACATCAGGTTTTTCGGTAAGTTACGCATTGTTTTTCAATTTAAGCCTATATCGGCACAGGTGCAAGTTTTATAAGCTTAATCGTTGAGACTCAAGCGGTGTTAATAAGGTTCCATCCAAGTTACTCTGGAGTTCACTGCTGTCCCGTTAACACCCTCCGGAGGGAGAAGGAATTCTCTTTTATCCATATAACTGACGCTTCATGTCCTGTAATCCATTAACACAGCAATTAGCTTTTTGTACTTGACCTTACTGACGTTCAATGCACCTTAACGGGCTGGAACGGATGGTCATGTGGCGGCCCTTTATTATCGACCTGTGGGACGCGCGTCTGCAGCGCTGGCAGCCAAGCAGTTTTACCATGGAGGTTCCAGCGACGGGTAAAACAGACGCGGCGGTACTGGAGGCGGTTGTCTGGTATTACCTGGTCGGGGAAAACCGCCGCACACGGATAGGTTATGAAAACGAGGAACCGACGGCTTACGAAGTGTTCAAACAGCGTATCGTGTTGAGGGGGGGAGGGGACAATGAATAAACGGGACCTGGTGATTATCGGCGGCGGCGCGGGAGGTCTGGTGGTCGCCAGTGTGGCCTCCCAGTTGGGACTGAAAGTCACCCTGATCGAAAAGAACGAAAAACTGGGTGGTGACTGCCTGCATACCGGCTGTGTGCCCAGCAAGACGCTGATACACTCCGCCAAAGTCGCTTCACTGATGCGTCGAGGCGGTGAATTCGGTCTGGATCCGCTTGCGCCGGTGGTCGACCTCGGCAAGGTTAATGACCATGTGCAATCGGTGATCGATCAGATCCAGGTGCACGATGACCCCGAACGCTTTCGCGCTTACGGATGCGAGGTGTTATTCGGCCAGGCGGCATTTGTTGACTCCCATACTGTCCGGGTCAACGATCGGCAGATCCGAGCCCGGCGCCTGGTTGTCGCCACCGGTTCCACGCCTTTGGTGCCACCGATCGAAGGCCTGGAACAGGCGGGTTATATCACCAACGAAAACCTGTTTTCGTTGCGTGATTTACCAGGGCGCCTGGTGGTGCTGGGTGGTGGCCCTATCGGTCTGGAGATGGCGCAGGCCCTTGCCCGTCTGGGAAGCCGGGTTACCGTGGTGGAACGTCTGCCGCATCTGTTGCCACAGGAAGATCCGCATATCGCGGATGCCCTGCGTGACCTGTTGCTGGACGAAGGCTTAAGTGTGCACACATCCACCAGTGCTGAACGCGTCAGCCGACAGGGCGATACGCGTATAGTCGAGTGCAGTGGTGGTTTGAAAGTGGAAGCAGACCTGATACTGGTCGCTGCGGGCCGGCGGCCCGGCGTAGCCGGGCTCGGTCTGGAGGCGGCCGGCATCGAATATGGCGCACAGGGCATCAAGGTGGATCGACGCCTGCGTACCTCGCAGAAACACGTCTATGCCTGTGGTGATGTGTGCGGACCCTATCCCTTCACCCACATGGCGGAGTACCAGGCCGGTATCGTGATCAGCAATGCGGTGTTCCGCTTTCCGAAAAAAGCCGACTACCGGGTGGTACCCTGGGTGACTTACACCGACCCGGAGCTGGCGCGGGTCGGGCTGACCGAACAACAGGCCAGAGACCAGGGCATCGAACCGACGGTGCTGCACTTCCCATTCAGGGATATCGACCGTGCGCTGGCCGAAGTCGAACCCCATGGTATGAGTAAATTCATTACCTACAAAGGCAGATTGCTCGGTGCGACACTGCTGGGCCCGCATGCCGGAGAACTGATTCATGAGGTCGTGCTGGCGATGAAAACCGGTATAAAAATCGGTGAACTGTCGGCGACCATTCACGCCTATCCCACGCTGGCGCAGATCCATCGACGAACCGTCAATACGCTGTATGGAAAAAGGCTGTTCAGCGCCGCAACCCGGGGTCTGGTACGATGGGTCAATCGCCTGATACCATAATGTATGCACGCCACTCTGCCACTACTGGAACCCACAGATTTTCCGCCCATCAGGCGCAGCCGGTTGCAGACACTCCAGGTTAACCTGGGTTACCGTTGCAACCAGTCCTGCCTGCACTGTCATGTCAATGCGGGCCCGCATCGCCGCGAGCAGATGGCGCGCGAAACGATTGACGAAATTATCGCTTTTCTGCAAGGGTCGGGGATTAAATCACTGGATGTCACCGGTGGTGCGCCCGAATTGCACCCGGATTTCCGCCTGCTGGTGGAATCGGCGCGCGGTCTGGGTGTGCACTTTATCGACCGCTGTAACCTTACCATTCTCAATGAACCCGGTTTCGCCGACATGGCCGATTTTCTAGCCCGGAACCGGGTGGAAATCGTGGCTTCGTTGCCCTGTTATCTTGAAGAAAACGTCGAGTCACAGCGTGGCAAGGGTGCGTACGCGTCGAGCATCAAGGCGTTACAGAAACTCAACGCCCTCGGCTACGGGCGGCCGGGCAGCGGTCTGGTTCTGAACCTGATGTTCAATCCGGCCGGAGCGGTGTTACCACCCCCACAACAGCAGCTTGAAACCGATTACAGGCGCGAACTCGACAAACGCGCCGGTATTGTCTTCAACCAGCTGTTTGTCCTCGCCAACATGCCTATTCAGCGGTTTGGCAGTACGCTGGTATCCAGAGGGCAGTTCGATGAGTATATGCAGCTTCTCAAGTCGGCCCACCAGGATGCTAATCTCGATACCGTCATGTGCCGTTCCCTGATCAGCGTGGACTGGCAGGGTTATGTGTATGATTGTGATTTCAACCAGATGCTGGATTTACCCCTGCAGCGGGTCCGACAGCCGCGCGTACAACTCCGCGAGCTCATAGCGGCCGATCTGGAAAACCGGCCTGTCGTGGTCGCCGACCACTGCTATGGCTGTACGGCGGGGCAGGGCAGCAGTTGCGGCGGCGCACTGGAGTGAGCCTGCAGCTATCGATCATTATTCCTGCGCTCAACGAAGCCGGCTGTATCCTGGACATCCTGCGCCAACTGCAAGCGCTACGTGCGCAGGGTCACGAAGTCATCCTGGTCGATGGCGGCAGCTGCGATGAAACGATCGCCCTGGCCCAGCCGCTGGTCGATCAGTTGTTGCCGGCGCCGGCAGGCCGGGCGCTGCAGATGAACGTCGGGGCTAAGGCGGCAAGCGGTCGGGTGTTCTGGTTTCTGCACGCGGATACCCGGGTGCCGGATAAGGCGGCGCGTCTGATCATCGAAGCCTTGCAGGACGCCGGAAGCTGGGGGCGTTTTGATGTGCGATTATCCGGAGACGGATTTTTGTTGCGTCTGGTTGAACGGATGATGAACTGGCGTTCGCGCTTCACCGGGGTCGCTACCGGGGATCAGGGCATCTTCGTTAGCCGCGAGCTGTTTGAAGCCGTCGGCGGCTTTGCCGAGTTGCCGCTGATGGAAGACATCGACCTGAGCCGGCGCCTGAAAAGCGAACAATGGCCGGTATGTTTGCGGGACACACTGACAACGTCGAGCCGGCGCTGGGAACAGAAGGGGGTTTTGCGTACGGTTGCGCTGATGTGGTATCTGCGGCTGGCCTATTTCCTGGGTGTTTCGCCGGCACGTCTTGCGATGCGTTATGATCAGACAGCCTGACTACCGGTACCCGGGCGGCCGGATCCTGGTGTTTGCCAAGGCACCCGTGCCGGGTGAGGTGAAAACCCGCCTGGCTGCGCACATCGGCAAGCAGGCAGCGGCCGTGCTGTATGAACAACTGCTGCGTGATACCGTCGGCCTGGCGCTAGGGTCGGGACTGGCACCGGTTGAATTGCACGTCGCTTCACAAAGCCGTCACCCATTGTTCGTTTCTCTTGCCGACAGGCAGGCGGTTGAGGTAAGACTTCAAAAGGGGAGCGATCTTGGTCAGCGTATGTGCAATGCGATAACGTCCACACTGCGAACAGCTGATTTTGCCTTGTTGATCGGCACGGACTGTCCAGCGATGACTGCGGATTACCTGCAACGGGCCTGTCGGCAGCTGGATGCCGGCAGTGCTGTTGTGCTGGGTCCCGCGGAAGACGGCGGCTATATCCTGATTGGTGCGCGCACTTGCGATGAGCGCCTGTTTACGGATATCCCCTGGAGCAGTGACCGTGTACTGCAGCTGACCCGTGCACGCCTGCAGGCGCTGAAACTGCCGTACACGGAACTCCACACCTTATGGGATCTCGACAGACTCGAAGATCTGGAGCGCTGGCAGCGTGAATCCCGGGCTGTCATGACCGGAACCTGTAGGAGCGCCGTCCCCCGGCGCGAATCGCGGCCAGGAGGCCGCTCCTACATGAAGATTATTTGCAATGATTGGGTTGAATAAAGTCTGTTATCGTGAATGTTACGGATGGGTGTCCAAATTCCCTGGCTGTATTATCTTTCGTGCCTTTTATTAGTTGCCAAACCGGAACTTTCAGATAAATGGAGAATTGAAACACATGAACCAGACAAAAGCAGATGAAATCCGGCAGCGTGTGCGCTCGGCCTACAGCGAGGTCGCCGGGGCGAGTGACAACAGCGGCTGTTGTGGCGAGGCCAGCTCCTGCTGCGGGGTGTCAGACGACGTGCAGATCAATGCCTTGATATCAACACGGCTCGGCTATACCCGGGAGGAACTCGACCAGGTACCGGAAGGCGCCGATATGGGGTTGGGCTGTGGCAATCCGCGCGCCATTGCCAGCCTCAAAAGCGGCGAAGTGGTACTGGACCTGGGCAGCGGGGGGGGATTCGACGCTTTTCTGGCCGCGCAGGAAGTCGGCGAGAACGGCCGTGTCATCGGTATTGACATGACGCCGGCCATGATCAGCAAGGCACGTAACAATGCTGAAAAAGCTCAGTTCAGCAACGTGGAATTCCGGCTGGGGGAAATCGAATACCTGCCTGTAGCCGACAACTGTGTCGATGTCATCATTTCGAACTGCGTCATCAACCTCTCACCGGACAAGGCCCGGGTTTTCCGGGAAGCATACCGGGTACTAAAGACCGGAGGCCGGCTTGCCATTTCCGACGTGGTCGCCACTATTGATTTACCCGCAACCCTGCGGCATGACCCTTACCTGCATTCCGCCTGTGTGTCGGGTGCCTCCACCATCGATGAACTGCAATCCATATTGGCCGGGGCCGGATTTTCCGATATCCGCATCCAGCCCAAAGATGAATCCCGTGAATTCATCAAGGACTGGGCGCCTGGCAGCGGGGTAGAGGATTACGTTGTTGCTGCCGTGATCGAGGCGACTAAATAATCAACCGGGGCAGTATTTTTCATATCCTGGGCTTTCAGTTCCAAATCGATATCGGCTTTGACGCTACGTATCATACGGCTGGCTTTGCCTGCCCATAGCCCGGCTTTTTTTGCCACCAACGGCAGGCGTTCCGGACCGATCACCAGCAGCGCGACCACCATGACCACACTGAGCTCCCAGAAACCGATATCGAACATGGAATACCGACAGGATCAGGGAAATGCCGGTATGGTCGGTTCGGTACCTTCGAAGTCCGCATCGGAATGGTGCTTCTTGACCGAGTGCTGTATATCGTCGACGCGGTCTTTGGGCACGTCCACCAGCACCAGAATCTGTCCTTCCTGAATGGCACTCTCGAATTGCTTGATATGGGTGTTTTCGACATCCATACCGATCATTCCGCCCAGCCAGGCACCCATGCCGGCGCCCGCCAGCCCCATCGCCAGTAATGCGCCACCGGCGATAACCACCCCGGGCAGCGCAATCGCCACCAGTCCAGCCGCTATGCCGGTGGCCCCGCCCATGGCGACACCGCGTTCAACGGCCGGCACAAAGTCACTTTTCTGGATCAGCGACGCTTCCGGCAAGTCCTTGAGCTGCGTACCTTCTTTGGCGATGACATGGATATGGCGTTCCTCAATCCGCGCCAGTAATAATTCGTCCACCACCGCGTGGGTAACGTCCAGGTCCGGTAACAGGAAATATAGTCGCCTCATGTTTGACTCCTCGTTTGCCTCTATGGCGGTTTCTACAGATTTATAGGGGTAAGTTTAGGACAATTATTCTGCCAAATCGCTCCCTTA
>CBFDBP010000123.1:0-9407 GCA_965603065.1 uncultured Gammaproteobacteria bacterium | reverse complement strand
GCTGGATACGGGGCAGATCAGTCGGAATGAGACATCGTTTCTTTAGAGTGTAGCGATCCCTCTGCCATCTGGTTCCGGCACAACACGGTCATTGCGGCCGCTTCAGCTTATCCGGCTGACCAGCATCCGCCGGCGGAGATAGGCGTGGACCTCAAGCAAGGGGAGTTCTTTGGGGCAGATGTCGTGGCAGGCCATCAGCCCGACGCAACCGAATACGCCCTCGTCACTGGATACGACCTCGAACCAGTCGTCCGCCTTGCGCTCGTCGCGTGGATCCATCATGAAGCGTGCGATGCGGTTCAGGCCCGCTGCGCCATAGAATTCCGGCTTAATGTTGGCGATCCCGCATCCTGCCACGCAGCAGCCGCATTCGATGCAGCGGTCTCCCTCGTAGATGGCCTGGGCGAGATCATCGTTCATTGGCTCTTCCCGGGCATCGGGATCGAAGGCTTGCTGCTCGTGAATCCACGCCCCAACGCGTTCGTTCATGGCTCTGAACCAGGTGCCGGTATCCACGGATAAATCACCAATAAGCGCGAATGCCGGCAGCGGGTGCAGACGAATCAGCTCCGGCAGATCTTCAGTCAGCGTTCGGCAGGCCAGCGACGGGCGTCCATTCACCATCATCGCGCAGGAGCCGCAAATCGCCGAGCGGCAGGCAAAGTCGAATTGCAGGCTCGGGTCCTGCTGCTCGCGAATCTGATTGAGTGCGAGAAACAGTGACATGTAAGGCGTCTCGTCGAGTTCAAAGGTCTGTATATGTGGCGTGGATTGCTGATCTTCCGGGTTGTAGCGGAATATTTCAAAGCGGAGCTGACGGCGCTTCTGTGCTGATGTACTGCCCATCAATGCTCCCCCCATTTCATGCGTGAACCCAGGGGCTCGTCGCTTGTCTGCCGGCCCTGCGCGTTCTGCCCGGCGGCGACACGGTCATTGTATTCTGTAATCGGCACCGTCATCTCTACGCGCTCGGTGCTTCCGTAACCCCGATGACCGGGGGGGAGATCGATCAGTCCCACGGGCTCGTAGCTGAAGTCCGGCTCGGCAGCATCACGGGGCCAGCGCACCAGCGTCCGGTTCAGCCATCCGGCGTCATCACGCAGCGGGTAATCACGCCGGAAGTGCGCGCCACGGCTCTCGGTACGGGCAAGCGCGCCCATGGCCGTGACCAGTGCCAGTCGCGCCATGCCTTTGAGTCGCAGCGCAAACGACAACTCGGGATTCATCCCCGGCACCTTCGAGCGCAGCACGGCCTGGTCGACCCGGGCAAGACTCTCCCTGAGTTCCGCTACCGCCTGTTCCAGTTCTTTACCCTCGCGGAAAATGCCGACCCGGTGCATCATGGTTTCCGCGATGGCGTCGCGAATAGCATAGACGCTGGGGCCTGTTCCGCTGCGCTCCAGCCAGTCACCGGCACGTCGTTCGGCGTCTTTGACAGCATTCAGTGCCAGCGCCGTGTCTACGCTCAGGCTGGTGCCGGCTGCGAACTTTGCGACACTGCGGCCGACAATGCGACCGGCGACGATGGTTTCGGCGAGGCTGTTGCCGCCCAGGCGGTTAAACCCGTGCATGTCCCAGCAGGCGGCTTCACCCGCGGCGAACAGACCGGCCATGCCGTAGGCATGACCGTCCTTGTTGACTCGCACACCACCCATCGAATAGTGCTGGGTCGGCCGCACCGGGATCAGGTCCCTGGCCGGATTCAGACCGACGAAATCGCGGCAGATATCCCACACCTCGCGCAGCTTGGTGGTCAGGTGTTTTTCCCCCAGGTGACGCAGGTCCAGCCAGAGATGCTGTCCGGAGGATGTATCAACACCCCTGCCATCCTTCATACATTGCATCATGTGCCGGGAGACGACATCCCGGCTGGCGAGTTCCTGCTTTTCGGGTTCCGCGTCAACCATGAAGCGGTGCATGTTCTTATCCAGCAGGTAGCCACCATCACCGCGGCTACCTTCGGTGATCAGAATGCCACTGGGCATGAGTACGGTGGGGTGGAACTGGATGGCCTCCATGTTGCCGAGCGGCACGATGCCGGTATCCAGCGCCACACTCGCCCCGGTACCCTCATTGATGGTTGCGTTGGTGGTGTATTGTCCATAGATGCGCCCATAACCACCGGTGGCAATCACCGTGGCGCGGGCCAGGAATGCCCGGTGACGGCCGCTACGCAGGCAACGCGCGACGGCGCCCCGGCAGCGGCCACCCTCATGGATCAGGGCAACAACTTCCATGCGATCGCGCACATCGATGCCCAGGCGCAGCACCTGGCTGTCCACCGCATAGAGCAGCGCATGGCCGGTCCCCGCGCCCGCATAACAGGCCCGCCATTTAGCCGTACCGCCAAAATTCCGGTGCATGATCAAGCCGGCTTTTTCCGCAGGCTCGTCGATTTCAACGCGCTGGCCTTTGATGAAATAGCTGTTCCTGCCGGGACGAAGCCGTGTCCAGGGAACACCCATATGAGCCAGTTCACGCGCTGCGATCGGCGCCTCTTCAGCGAAGATGCGGGCGACTTCCTGGTCCGCGCCCCAGTCAGAGCCGCGCACGGTATCGAGGAAATGGACATCAGGGTTGTCACCCTCGGCCTTGACGCAATTGCCGAGTGCAGCCTGCATGCCACCCTGGGCGGCGCAGCTGTGACTGCGCCGTGGCGGCACGACCGAGAGAATCACCACATCCTGCCCCGCGCCGGCGGCCTCGATGGCGCAACGCTCACCAGCCAGCCCGCCGCCTATCACCAGTACGTCTGTGGTTTCCATAGGCTCCATGCGTCTACTCAACCTGCCATCAGAAAGGCCAGGGGCGGGGGCAGCCAGCCCGCCAGTACGACGAGCGTGAGGACGCCGACACCGAGCAGCAGCCAGAACATGACCCGCTCGACCCGGTGCAGGGTGGTGCGCGTGAGCCGCGAGCCGACTCCCCATTTCACCATGAGACGATACAGCCCGACACTGGCGTGGAATTCGACACACAGCAGCAGCAGGCCGTACACGGGCCACAAGCCCGCCTGCACCCGCTGCAGCGAACTGACGGCTTCGATGCCGGTCGTGACACCGAACAGCGGGGTGTATATATCCAGGCCGATGAGGATAAGGTGGAAACTGCCAAGCACCAGCATGACCATCCCGGTCCGCACCTGCCAGATCCACAGCAGGGAATCCAGGTGCGGCCGAAAAGCCGGGTATTCATGACTTGTCACGGGAAGGCCGCGGCCGGCATCGCGTAATCCCTTCGCCAGCTGCAGCATCGCCTTGCGTTCGCGCAACTGGGCGGGAATCTTGCGACTGGCCATTGCGGCGTGAACCAGAAAGGCGAAAATAATCACCGCCACCGTCGGTTGGGCAATGTAGTAGTCTTCGAGTGTAGCCGCCACCCAGTCGAAGCCGCGGCTACCCAGCAGGATGGAACCCACCAGCAGCAGGTGGCCCCACATGAACAGCGCAAGCAGAAGCCCGCTACCGCCGCTGATCAGTTCGTAATACAACTGCTTGCGGGATTCGTCCGCTGTCGTAATTGTATTCCCGGAGTCTGGCAACGTTTTCACGCCATCATCTTATCATTTTCCCGGCGATTTGATGGCATATAGGCCCAGACAACCTGTGGTACTGCATCACCGGCATGACTCGCTTTGATAAAAGCATCCACCTCATCCAGCGTGGCGTACGGGGAAATCTATATCTTCAGGGACACAAAACTGCCACGGGTTTCGCTGAATAGAATGGTTACAAATTCAACCCCTACCATCCACCCCATCCCCAATACGCCCGCTCTTTTTTCAAAGTTTGTGACGCGCGCAACCGCAGTGCAGATTTCACATTCGACTTTTATGTGCACGCCCGTTTCAGGCGGTTTATCTGTGAAGAACTGCATGCCCCTCGGCGATATATCCTGCACGACGCCGGTGTGTCCCACTTGCTGAGGCCAGGTGGTATAGAACACGACCTGAATGTGTTTCTCGATCCGGTGTACCATGCGCCGACCGGACTTCTCCAGCCTGAGTTTTTCAATGCTCTTGAGCGGACTTGCGCATTCACCACACACCGCATCCTGGTGCGGATTCCTACCGTAGCGATGAGCCGTACCACAGAAGGTACACGCGTCCTGCACGGCAGACTGATGTTGGCTGCTTTGCTTGCGCGGGGACACTGATGTTGTCGATGTCTTCTCTCTCTGCACGTTAACGCTTGAAGCCGCGTTGGCACGCAGGAGAGTGCGATCATACCCGGCCCGTTTCCGGGGATCGGAGATTACTGCATAGGCCTCGTTTATGAGTGTGGCATTCCAGTGGTCGCCGCCGAGGTCGGGATGCTGCCTCAGGTGCTGCATGAGAGTGCGGTAACTGGACTTGATTATCGCCTCTGGCGCATCCGGCTGAACGTGCAGAATTCTGTAATAGTTTCTTTTATTCTTCATCATCCAGATAAAACATCATAATACCTGGTAGTTAGCGTCGCGTTTACAAAAAACATAATCCGCTCCCGCTCATGTAACGCTGTGCAGGCCCGACGCGTCCAGCGCAGGTTTACGCAACAGATCGACGCGTATGGGGATCGTGAAGCGGCCACCATTTTCGGTCATCCTGCCGGCAAAGCGTTTTTGAACTTCTCGATACACGTCCGTGGACAATTGATGATCCGAATGCGTCGCCTGTATGACACGTTTTTCGAAATCGTCGAAGTCGCTGAGCTCTATCGACTTCCAGCGCCAGGATCGAGCGGTTTCTCCCGCCAGTGGCTATGTCGCGCGTCAACTCGGCGGCACCACAGCCCAGTTCGACGATGTTGCAGTCATCCAGCGACAGCAGTGCATTGTAGATATCGCTCTCGGGACAGGCGGGTTCGGTGACTTCAGCTGCGATCTGCATGTGACTGACCATAAAAGAAGGGGGGGTTGGAAGTCGATGAGAATCTTTCTCAAGTACCTTCGCGCCCACAAAAAAAACCCCGCCCTAAGGCGGGGTAAAAACGCTTTTCAGCGTCGGAGGAGTCGATGAAACAGGTGCCGTCAGTCTATGAACCTCTGTGGCATGAGTCCGTGCAGTTGAACCTGTCCGACTCACCTATATGGGCCGAGTGACACTTCAGGAGTTCCGTCTTGCGGATCTACACACCATGTCAGCAACCGCCCGTCACGGTCCAGATACTTTTAGGGTCCAAAGTAATCCGGACTCATGCCACAGAGGACTTAAACACATCGCCTTCGTCCTGCTGATGCAGCGACCACCGGTATTAACAATTGAATCGATGATTGCTGCGGTCACATGGTATGTAGCAAAGCTGATGCCAACTGTGGCGAAACAAGTGTATTTGAAATTTATCAATACGTTAGCGGTTGTACGGAAATTTGTGGCAGGCGCTATACTGTCGCAATGCGTCACAAAGTGCCGAATTTTGCGTCACCTTTTCGTCAGGCGACGGTGACCCGGCGGTGCACCCGCCCATCATTCCCACCGGCGTCCCGCCGTGTTTCCGGGTTCAAGTGGCTGAAACACCAGCATCGTTCGGGCCGCCTTCCAGGAATGCACGGTTTCAAAGTGAGGGTTGTCGGTCATGTGCCCCGACGCCGGGCAGCGGAAAGCAGAATTTCGACCATCTCCAGATCACCGCGGGCGACGGCGAGGTCCAGGGCCGTGTTTTCCGAGAAGCCCGGTGCGCCGGTTCCGCGCAGGCTGACGCTGGCGCCGGCATCTGTCAGTTTGCGCACGACATCGATATGGCCGCGGACAACGGCCAGCATCAAGGCGCTCAGGCCGTACTTTGCGGTGTGATCCAGATCTGCGCCGCGCTCAGCCAGCCACTCGACCACATGGGCATGGCCTTCGGCTGCCGCAAGCATCAGCGACGTCTGGCCTTTGCCGTTTCGTGCGTCGATATCGGTCCCGCTCGCCAACAGGCGCTGAAGCTCATCGATGGAACCTCGAAGTACGGCCTCTTGCCACTCACGTTTCAAGCCGATTGTCCTCCCGCGCCTCGCGCCGCCCGGCAAGCCGACATGGCAGCGATACCCGCCCGACTTCCGCTCTTTATAACATGAAAACACGCCCAGTCAGACCCGGTTACTTGCCGGTGCAAGACCACTGTGAATCGCAGTCAGGCACAGCGCTTGAAATGCACCAGCGCGCAGCACAGAATCCCGCTATGAGTAAGCAGTTAACAGTGAAAGAACTGCAGCAGGAGGCCATCGCCCTGCGCCGCGAGCTGGATGCCGTGATGCTGTCGACCACGTCGTCCGAAGGCATGCCGGATGCCAGTTATGCGCCCTGCGTGCTCGATGGCGAGGGCCGATGTCACGTCCTGATCAGCCGGCTCGCCCAACATACGCAAAACCTGGTGTCACACCCGCTGGCGAGCCTGATGTGGATCGAGGACAAGGTAGCGAAGCGCAATGTGTTCGCACGGCGCCGTCTGATTCTCCACTGCAGGGCTGAAGCCATCGAACGCGACAGCGAGGCGTGGAAGCGCATCCTCAAGCAGATGGAGCAACAGCTCGGCAATACGGTTGAACTGCTGGCCGGCCTGCCGGACTTTATGCTGTTTTGTTTCGAGGCGCTTGAAGGCAACTATATCCGTGGTTTTGCGCAGGCCTACCCGGTGACCGGCAACGACCTCGTCATGACTGAGCGTAGAACCCGATAAGCCAGACTGATGGGCAACGTATTCTTGCGGAAATGCGTGAGTACTTTGTTCGTGCCCAGGTCAAAGGACCGGGCCCGGTTCATGGTGGTTTCTGCAGTTGCGCCACCACATCGAACCCCTCCATCACCACCGTCGCCGTGCAGGGGATGGCGAGGGTGCGTTCACGTCATACTATCCTCGTTGCGGTTGATATGTTCAGTAATTTCTGTGGGGTTCAGGAACTTCGTCACCTTCGTACAGGTGGTATTTCCAGGCGCCTGTAGGTGCTGCCCCCTTGGCTGCGAGTGGGATACTATCGTCCAGTACATGCCTGTAGTGCTAGATATGATTCAATATCATATAGATAGGGCGTTTGATTCTGTTGCGTGCAGGTTGCCCGGGATGCTAAGTGCAAAGGAACTGCTAATGTTGGAAAATTTAGCAGTTACCTGCTAAACTGTGAATCAATTGCTAATCGATCAAGATTTAGCAGTTAGGGGGGGGTTAATGAAGATACCGCTGTCACCGCCACCGCTGGAGCAACTCTTGCCGCAAACGGGCAACATCAACCTGTTGTTCAGCCAGGGACCGCTCGTCAAAGGCCGGTATCTTCATTGGGACGAGCTGCGCCATCGAAACCCGCCAAACGGTTTGTCCCACAAAGAATGGTGGGCGGGCGTCAAGATTGCCCGGCAGGGGCTGCTCAAGTCTTTGCCTTTTGCGGACAAGCACGGCAGGCCCATCAAGTTCGGTATGCCCGATCCCGTATTACAGTTGTTGCACGGCATCGACCGCCGCGCGGCGGGCAGCGTGGCCATGGAATCGCCTATCGTCTCTGGCGAGGACCGGGACCGTTATCTGGTCAGTTCGCTAATCGAAGAGGCGATCACTTCCAGCCAGCTGGAGGGTGCCGCCACAACTCGTGAAATCGCCAAGGCCATGCTACGCAGCGGCCGCAAACCGAGTGACCGTTCGGAACAAATGATCTTGAATAACTTCCGCGCCATGCAGGCCATTCGTGAACTACGCGATGAAATCCTCACACCCGATCTGGTGTTGGAACTGCATCGTATCGTCACCGAGGAAACGTTTGACGATCTGACTGCAGCCGGACGTCTACGCGAGCCAGGCGAAAGCATCAAAGTCGTGGACGCCCAACACTCCACCGTGCTGCACGATCCGCCAGACGCGAAAAGTCTACCCAAACGCCTGAAGCGCTTATGTGACTTTGCCAACCAGGGCGAAGACAGCAGGCCGTTTGTGCACCCGGTCGTTCGTGCGGTCCTGTTGCATTTCATGCTCGGTTACGATCATCCCTTTATTGACGGCAATGGACGTACTGCACGCGCCTTGTTTTATTGGAGCATGGCACGCGCCGGATACTGGCTGATGGAATACGTGTCCATTTCGCGTTTACTGAAAGAAGCACCTGCCCGGTATGGACGTGCCTATCTCCATACTGAAACTGATGACAACGACGCCACCTATTTCATCATCCATCAGCTGACTGTTATCGATCGGGCGATTCACGCCTTGTATGATTACCTGAAGCGCAAAACCGCTGAACAGCGTTCAGCGGAAGCTTTGTTGCGGCATGCACCCGTGCTGTCCGACCAGTTGAACCACCGACAAGTTGCACTCTTGAGTCACGCGTTGCGCCACGCCGGCCATGGTTATACTGTGGAAAGCCACCGTCGATCACATAATATTACTCACCAGACGTCGCGCACCGACCTTCTGCATTTAGTCGGGCTGGGTTTAATGGCCCGGGGCAAGCGCGGTCGTGCCTTTGTGTTTTACGCAACCGAAGACCTGCGCTCACGCATCGAAGCAGCAGCGAAGAATGCGCGCAGAACAAGCTGAACTACACGGCTTTCCTGAGTTCTTCCCGAATGACTTTACGCAGTGTGTCTTCCAGTGATGAATTGTGCATACGGATGTGTTCGCGCAAGGCATCGTTGATGAGGGTTTGATAATTGCCGCCACCCGCTTCGTGCACAATTCGTTTGAAGTGTTCAATGACGTCCGCATCGAGGCGAATCGTAATACGTTCCTTATTGGGACCGGATTTGACCACGGCGCCCCGTTTGCCTTTGCTGAAATCTTCACTCATAAGCTTAAGCCCTGATAATACTGTCTGACCTCCTTGCGGTCCTTCCCTGGGTCCCAAGCGTAATCCATGGTTTGAGTGTATGTACAAACAGTGTACGTTTCAAGTGTTATCGTGGATCAGGCGGGTAGTTGCGCCACCACATCGAACCCGGCCAACGCCTGCATGAACTCCTCGATGCTAAAAAATCCCAGGCAGGGCATAGCACCAGAGCTGTCGATCTCGCCACGCGCCAGTTTTTTCGCCATCACCACCGCCGCCGTGCAGGGGATCTGCGGTCCGTCACCGCTGTCGGCGAGCAGGGTCCAGCAGCGGCGCAGGGGTTGGTCATCCTGGTCCAGTCCCCGCAGTTCCACGTGCATGCCGCCGCGAGTGGATCCCCAGTGTTCGAACCCTTCGCTGATGCGTTTAAGCGCCGGCGCATGATCACTCCAGTTGTTCACCAGCCCGGCGCGTACCAGCCAGGACAACAGCCAGGTGCCGAGGTGCAGCAGCGGAATCGCCAGGCCGGCGCGAAACACCACCTCACGCACGCCGGGATAACGTGCCGGGAACAACTCGAGATCGGGGACATCGCAGTAAGCCAGCCAGCGCCGACCCATCGGCGCCGGGTAGCGGCGCCGCGTCAGCCCCTGCCAGCCGTACACGGTGCGCCACTGCCCATCATGCCATTGCCG
>CBFDBP010000122.1:0-9432 GCA_965603065.1 uncultured Gammaproteobacteria bacterium | reverse complement strand
TCGACCTGGCCTGTTAGAGTTAAATGCACTTGGTATTCTCGAATTCGGTTCAGTAATTCTTATCCTTCCCTCCCACTGGACCGACACTTGTTGCGGGCCGCATGGCCCGCTTTTTTTGCCTGTGGATGATTCACGGCGCTCCAGCAGAGGGTTCTCCAATAAAATTCAGCCATTGCTGCGCTGATGTTCCGGCGTCAGAAGACCGTGCGGCATTCAGAAAGGCCTCACGAGCGGCCGCACGATCATTTTGTTCAAATCGCGCTATACCCAGCAGCAGCCAGGCCTGGCCTGTAGAGTCACCGGTGTTGTCGTGCACCAGCGGTTCCAGGATGGATGCTGCCGCCTGCCAGCGTTCGTCTTCAAAATACCACTGGGCCAGGCGCAGTCGAAGTTCGGGTGTCGACTCGGCCGATATCGCCTTTTCCAGGGCCTGTATTGCCTGTGTCCGCTGTTTGGCGCTGGACCAGGCGCGTGCCAGCAACTCGCGGTGGCGGGCATTGTTCTGTATGCCACCCGTGCGCATTTGATCTTCGAGCAGGCGTGCTCCTTTATAGGGTATTCCTGTATAGAGATACAGCTGTGCGAGCTGGATCAGCTGCTGTTCCTTTTTCAAGGCGCCGTCCCGATAGGCCAGTTCAAGTGCTGTCAGTGCAGCGTCGTAGTCCTTCAGCGCCAGGTGCACGCCCGCCAGTTGCTGCCAGTAGCGATGCCGTTGCGGAAACAGGCTGATCATATTCTCGAGTAACGGCACACAGTCGGGATAGGACGGTAATTCGTAATACATGGCCAGCAGCGCTTCGTACCAGTCAGCGTGGGGTTTGTCTGCAAGCTCTATAGCTTTTACCAGCGGCGGAATCGCTTTCCGGTATTGTTGCTGTTGTGCATAGGCGTGTCCGAGCAGGACATAGGCCTCGGCCGGTGGCTTGTCGGCCTTTTGAAACCACGCCTCGAGTGTGCGGGCGGCCTTGTCAGCCTGGTCCTCCGCCACATAGAGTTGTGCCAGGTCGTAGCGCAGACGCTGCTGGGTGTCGTCGGGAAGTTGCTGCAGCGCCAGGCTTTGCTCCAGTGCACGGATCGCCGCGGGATAGTCTTCACGGCTGACCTGAACATAGCCCAGTGTCTGCAGTACCACAGCCTTCTCGTAAGGGCGCTGCTGGACGTGCTCGAGCAATCCCTGCAGCGCCCTCGAGGCTACATCGTAAGCCTGTTGGTCGATGTGCTTGTGAACCTCGGTAAGCTGCTGATAGGTCGACGGTGACAGGGTTTGCCCCGCTGCTGCAGACAGGCTGACTGAAAACACCCCCACCAACAGCGTCAGCGATACGGCAGCGCTTATCCTTGTCAGGAAGTGGTTCGATGTGCGGGGTTCTGGCCAGTGGCGACGCATGGCTATCGGTTGAGTTCGAATTCGACCACTTGCTCCGCTGTACCGGCCATCGCCTGGCCGTCGACGATACGCGGTTTGAAACGCCAGCGATACACGGCTTTTATTGCCGCCTGATCAAACACACCGGCTGGCTCGGCTTCCAGTACCTGCACGTCCTCGACGGTTCCGGTCTCCGTCACCCGGAAAGAGACCCGAACCCAGCCTTCGATGCCGCGCCGCGCCGCCTTGTAAGGATATTGTGGTGGCTGACGGGAAAGTGGCATGAAGTCCCTGTCCAGCTGTGTTGCCACCGGACCGAGATAGGGACCGTCTGCAAGACTCATCGGCAGGTTCAGGTCAAAGGCCATGTCCAGTTGAGGCGCAAGGGGTTTGATATCGGGATTGAGATCCAGCTGCGGTCTCGGCAGGGGTTTGATCTGTTGAGGCGGCGGCGGAGCCTGGAGGCGTTCTTTGAGTCGCAGTTGGTCCTCCTGTTTCAGGCGTATGAAATTGATGATGGGTGCCGTTTCGACGGCTGCCAGTTTGCGTTGCGGTGAGGTGACCAGCCATTGCATCAGCCACAGCATGGCGGCCGCGCTTGCAAGACCGGACAGCGTCGCAATGGAGAGTCTGGCGATGGTCATTCAAGCGGGGTGGCGGCAATGGACACGTTACTGACGCCGCCCTTGCGCACCTGATCCATGACCTCGACCAGCAATCCGATCTGCGCCTCGCGGTCACCCTGAACGATAACGGAGCCTTCCGGATTCTCCGCTATCATGCGCTCAACCACGGCGCGCACCGAACGAATATCCACCGGCCGCTTGTCGATCCAGATTTCACCGTTGGGCGCGATGGCGATCAGAATGTTGCTGTGTTCGCGGCGTTCTGCGGTCTGTGCTGTCGGGCGGTTAACCTCGATGCCCGATTCCTTGACAAAAGATGTCGTTACCACGAAGAAGATCAGCATAATGAAAACAATGTCCAGCAGGGGGGCCAGATTGATATCTGACTCGTCCGCGGGTTGATCGGTATGGCGACGTCTTCGCATTTACAGATGCCTTACCGAAAGCGCAGCTGATCGCCGAGCTGGTCGACCGAGCGCTTGACCTGGTGCTCAAGCTGTAGACAGAAATACAGGCCGGGCAGGGCGACCACCATGCCGGCCATGGTCGGCAGTGTGGCACGGGAAATACCCGCGGCCATTGCCCGGGCGTTACCGGTACCCAGTGAAGCCACGACGTCGAACACCTGGATCATGCCGGTGACCGTGCCCAGTAAGCCCAGCAGCGGACATACCGCGACCAGCGTCTTTATCAGGGGTAGTGAGCGGTTCAGGCGAATGCGTGCCTCTGACACCAGTGCTGCTCGTACATGCCTGGCCAGATCCTCCCTGCGCTGAGACCGCTGCTGCCAGGTTTTAAGACAGGCGCGCATCTCGTCGGGAAAAACGCGCAGCAAATACCAGTGGCGTTCGGTGACCAGGAAACCAATCACCGCTGCCACCGCAACAATAACCCACATCACCGGACCGCCCATGGTGAGGAAGGCACGTACATTCTCCAGTTGCCACCACAAGGACTCAATCATGGTGGTTCACCCGTTGCGCAACGACACCGGCTGACTGCTCGTCCAGTATCTGAATGAGTGTACGGCTGCGGCTGACGAGCAGGGTATGTAAAAACAGCAGGGGTATGGCGGTGACCAGGCCCATTACCGTGGTTACCAGCGCCTGGGAAATACCACCGGCCATCAGTTTCGGGTCGCCGGTTCCAAACAGGCTGATCGACTGAAAGGTCAGAATCATGCCTGTCACAGTACCCAGCAGTCCGAGCAGGGGGGCGACCGCAGCCAGTAACTTGATCAAACCCAGGCCACGTTGCAGGGTTGGCGTCTCGCGCAGGATCGCTTCATCCAGCAGCAGCTCGGTGGCATCGATATCCCTGTCCTGTGCATTGCCGGCCGCCAGCAGTACACGACCGAGGGGATTATTGTCTTGCGGTGCGTCCGGTTCCAGCAATTGTTGTTTGACCCGCCGACCGATCCAGGAAAAATAACCCAGTCGTACCAGTGCCAGCAGCATGCCGAGTATCCCGATACCTATAATGAGGTAGCCGACGGCACCGCCCTGCTGAATGCGTTCCGGCAGGGTGGGTGTCTGCACCAGCAGTCCGAGTAATCCACCCCGCGTCGGATCTATGATGATGGGTGCGTAGCCGGACTGTTGCCTGGCGAAGGATGCTGCCAGTTTGCGTTCATGTTGCGCCGGTTGGCGCGACAGGCTGACCAGGCGGCTGCTGTCCGGCAGATAACGTAAAAAACGATTGCCTGAGATGGCGTTGAAAACGCCAACCCTGATTACCTGTTCGGTCTGCGTGATACCGGTCGCGGCTGTGACCGCCGCCTGGAAACTACTGACTTCGCCGGACTGCTCAATCTCCTGCTGCATGAGTAACCAGAAACGTTCCAGTTCTGTGACATTAGGGAGTTTCTTGCTTTTACCCAGAACATCGAACCATTCAGCTCGCCCGGGGAACTGGGCGCTGACCAGCGAATCCTGCAGCAGGGCGTGCAGGTCGTTTGCCGACTGCCGTACGGTGCCGAACAGCTCACCCAGATTTCCTGTCTTGGCGTTTAATTTTTCTTGCAAGGCCTGCAGAGCCGTTTCATTGTCGGCAAACTGCTGTTTGAGCTGTTCACCTCGGCTGCGTTGCTGCTCGACCTGTTGGCGTAGCTCATCGAGCATGACCTGCCGGTTGGTTTGTTCCGACAGGAATTGCTTTTCCCGTTCGCGGCGAACGCTGCTCTCGCGGTCGCTGGCCTGTTTTACCTGGCGCAGTAGATGGTCGAGGTCAGTCGGGTGGTCTGCCAGTGCCGGCAGACAGCTGAAAATGAGCAGCCAGCAGCCAAGCAGTCGGACGTTATTCAAAGTCATAACTCTTCGCAGCGGCAACGGGAAGTTCCAGCAGCTCCGGAGCGGCCTGCTGGCTGGCGACGCGCAACGCCCGCCGGATGGCAAGGCGCTGGGTTGCTTTGACAGGAACCCATGAGTGGCCTTGAGCATCCCAGAACGCGGCTTGATGCCCATCGAGGGTCTGGTAGTACAGGCCGACGCGGCCTACCCGCAGAAATTCCACGGTGCGCAGAGTGTCATCGACTTCAAGTTCGTCACGGTAGGCTTCCAGTGTGCGGCCATAGTCGAGTTCAACCTGATAGGCTTCCAGTATACGGCGGTATTTCTCAGCCACTGAGACGTCAGACCTGTCCATCAGCTCTCGCAGCAGGCTGACGCGCTGCAAACGCTCCTTAGGCAGAAAAGGGGTGTCATTGACAACAAAGTCGTTTAACTGCTCGATCATGCGCAGCATGAGCGGCACGATTTCCTGCTGGGTCAGCTCGATATCCTCCATCTGCTGGTGGATAAGCGCCTTTTCCTCTTGCTGGGAGACGGTCAGCCGTTGCAGCTGATCGTTATAAACGCTTAACGCCTCGAGCTCGCGGTTGAGTACGTGGTACTCGTCCAGCATGGCCCGTGTCTGCTCACTGAGCTGATCAATGCGCTGTTGCGTGAGTTGCTCCTGCCGGTTGTTCTTACCGCCCAGGGAAATTGACTGCTGCAGTGGGTCAGCTGTCAATGCAAGCGGCTGTAACAGTGCCATGCACAGCGGTATCGCCTGAGCGATTGACTGATATGTTTTCATAGGCAGAGTAGTCTACAACATTACGGCTAATGGCTGTGTTGTAGGAGCGGCCAGGAGGCCGCTCCTACGGTTACCTGCATCCCTGCCGATGGGAAAAGGGCTTCAGTCGTATTTGTACTGCAGCGTGGCAAAGTAATTGCGGCCCGGGCCGGGAACACGCTCACCGACGGCTACGTCGGAATTCCTGACCCGGTTGATGCCGGAAAGATGGGGCTGGTAGTTCTTGTCCAGGACATTCTCCACGCCGAGGCTGATCGCCAGGTTGCGCATGACGTTGATGCCGCCGCGCAGGTTCAGCAGTGCGTATCCATCGGATTTCTCTTCGTCGTTGGTTTCCGATACCTTGTTCTGTTTCGCGTAGCCGACACCTTCGAGACCCGCCCACCAGTTCGCACGGTTGTAGGTCACGGTGGCACTGCCGTTCAGTGGCGCAATGCGATACAGGTCATCACCGATATCATCGCGCTCGCCGCGTACATAGCTGACCACACCGTCGAGGCGCCAGTTGCCCGTAATCGTCACGCCCCAGTCCATGTCGGCGCCGTAGAACTTGGCGTCGACGTTGCTCCACTGCAGCGGATTGGGATCACCGTTGGCGGTACTCACCCCGATGACGAGGGGGTCGGTTGACGGTATGCCCTGGATATAGTCGTCGACATAGCGGTAAAACAGCCGTGGTGTCGCATATACCCGCCCGCTGTGCCAGTCGAGTCCCAGGCCGGCCTCGTAGGCTTTTTCGGAGTCCAGGTTGATATCGCCGACATAGTTGTGGCCGTCGGCCAGGCCGTTGGTGGCCTGCAGGGGAACCCACAGATAGAGTTGCTGATAGGAGGGCGCGCGGGTTTTCATGCCGACCTCGCCGATAAAATTGATCTGCGATGTCAGGGTATAGTCCAGTTTGCTAACCAGGTCGAAGTTATCCTGGTTGTTGTCCCGGTCTGCCGAATTGAAGCGGTTCTGCAGGGTGCCTATGGCCGGGTTCATCATAGCCATGAAGTGGGAAACCTGCCCTGCCTGGGCCTGGACCCGGTTATAGCGTGCGCCCAGCTGCATGTTCCAGCTCTTGGCGATGTCGCCGTTCCATTCGGTAAAAAAGCCGAAGGCATCACGCTTGACATCATTGAAGGCTTCCACCCGGAAGGCCGGGTTGTTGACCGGATCGGTCACGGTGGCTTCGTGATCATCGAGGTGTCCGTCGACGCCGAGCAGCAGGGTGCCCGACGCAACCGCAAAGCCCACGTCGGCGCGATAACCGACGCCGTCACTTTTGGCGTCGTTGAGGCGTGTCATCGTCGGCATAGGCGGATCACGCAATTCGAAGTTCGACATTTCGTGATTCACGTCGCTCCAGTACAGCTGGCCGTGTAGTGCGTAGTCTCCCACTGATCCGCTGTACTCGCCCTGGACGATATCGGTATCGATGAATTTGATATCCATCGGCAGCGAAGGTGTCCCGGTCGGGTCGGTATTGTTGTGGCGAACGTCAAACGACAATTCGTGGTTGCTTTGGCTGCGGAAGCCGTAGCCCGCACCGTAGTTATTGCGCTCGTGACGGGACGGCCTGATTTTGCCATCCGGGATATTGATATTGTTGCCGTTGTCGCGCGAACCATAGAGGTGCAGTCGGTGGCTGCGGTTGGCCGCACTGGCGATACCGCTGACGGTAGTCGACGTATCGACCGTTGCGCCGCCGGTGCTGATGTCAAACGTCGGGGTGATGCGGTCTTGTGTGGTGAAGCTGCTCGATTTGGCCTTGGCTTTAATGGTGCCGCCGATGGTTTCCACGCCGGAGCTGACCGGTGCTATGCCGCGAATCACCTCCAGCGATTCCAGCTGGCCGCGGGGTACATAGGACAGCGGGGGGTCCATGCCGTTCGGGCCGCCGGTTGTGATGTTCATGCCATTGACCTCAACATTGACACGGTCGCCATACATACCGCGGTACTGCGCTATGCCGGTCAGCGGTCCGTTGCGGTTGACGTTGGCACCGGGGGCACGCCGCAGCAGTTCTGCCGCATCCGGTGTGGTGACCGGCGCCTGCTCAAGATCGATCTGGAAAATGCCGGGTCCGGCGACCGATTCGCCTTCGACGGTCATTTCCGGCAGTTGCCGGGCTTGCTCGGCTTGGGCTCCGAAAGAAAAAAAGTAAATTAATGCACAGCTTATTGCACCCAGTTGACGGGGTGCCTGGTGTGTAAGGGCGAATATCATTGCTTCCTCTACTTTGTTCTTGGATTTTTGATTTTTGCGCTGCCGCCGCCATCGATGCCGCGGAGCCGTTGATACTACCAATCGAGACAATCAGTGAACATGCGGCATATCGCCGCACCTGGGTATCTGCATCGCAAGGTTGTATGGCAGCGCCCGTTGAAACAAAGCCACCATTTCCCGGCTCTTGCGTAGGTCTGGTGTGGAAATGTAAGCCTGCATGCGTGAAGACGGGTTCTTGTATTTCCGGTGAAATTGGAGGCTTTGGCTGTGACAGGTACAATGTCACCTTTTTGAATGCACCAGCACCTTTCTTGAGGCAGGAAAATGTCGGAAAAACTGAATCGATTCAGCGCACGGATCACTGAACCCCGCTCACAGGGGGCATCCCAGGCCATGCTGTACGGCACCGGGCTGACCGCGGAGGATATGGGTAAAGCCCAGGTCGGCATATCCAGCGTCTGGTGGGAAGGCAATACCTGCAATATGCACCTCAACGATCTGGCGGCAAAGATCAAGGAAGGCGTGCAGGCGGCCGGGTTGGTCGGCCTGCGCTTCAATACCATCGGTGTCAGTGACGGTATCTCCATGGGAACCGAGGGTATGAGCTACTCGCTGCAGTCGCGCGATATCATCGCCGATTCCATTGAAACGGTGATGGCTGCCCAATGGTATGACGCCAATATTTCCATTCCGGGCTGCGATAAAAACATGCCGGGTGTGGTGATCGCCATGGGGCGTATCAACCGTCCGTCGCTGATGGTATACGGCGGCACGATCAAACCCGGGCACTGGCACAACCAGACCCTGGATATCGTGACCGCCTTTCAAAGTTATGGTGAGTTCATCGCCGGCAAGATAGACGATAAGGATCGCCAGCAGATCGTCGAACATACCTGCCCGGGGCCGGGCGCCTGTGGTGGCATGTATACGGCCAACACCATGGCGTCTGCGATTGAGGCACTGGGCATGAGTCTGCCCTACAGTTCCTCAGTTCCCGCAGTGGATACCGGCAAGCTCGAGGAGTGCCTTCAGGCGGGGCACGCGATCCGTTATTTGCTGGAGAAGGATATCAAACCGCGCGATATCATGAGCCGGCAGGCCTTCGAAAATGCCATGGTGATGGTTATGGCGCTGGGGGGGTCGACCAACGCGGTGCTGCATCTCATTGCCATGGCGCGGTCTGTCGATGTACCGCTGAATATCGATGATTTCCAGCGCGTCAGTGACCTGGTGCCTTTGCTGGCGGATCTCAAACCGTCCGGGAAGTACGTGATGGAGGATTTGCACAATGTCGGTGGTACACCGGCGGTGATGAAGTACCTGCTGGAGCAGGGGTTCATCAAGGGCGATTGTCTGACGGTGACCGGAAAAACCGTGGCAGAGAATCTCGATGAATTGCCGGGTTTGACAGCCGGTCAGGATGTTTTCATGCCGATAGACAAACCGATTAAGCAATCTGCGCACATCCAGATTCTGAAGGGAAATCTGGCACCGGGTGGTTCTGTGGCCAAGATCACCGGTAAGGAAGGCCTGAAATTTTCCGGGCCTGCGCGCGTATACGATTGTGAAGAAGACATGTTGGCGGGTCTTGAGCGGGGTGAAATCCAGAAAGGCGATGTGGTGGTGATTCGCTACGAAGGCCCCAAGGGTGGCCCGGGGATGCCGGAGATGTTGACACCAACCTCGGCCATTATGGGCGCCGGTCTGGGTAAGGAGGTTGCATTGATCACCGACGGGCGGTTCTCCGGTGGTTCACACGGATTCATTATCGGCCACGTGGTGCCGGAAGCCCAGGAGGGTGGGCCGATCGGTTTGGTACGCAACGGTGACGTTATCAGCATTAATGCTGAAACCAACACGCTGGATGTCGCTGTCAGCGACGGGGAGATGGCAAGCCGTCAAGCCGAATGGCGAATGCTGCCCTACAAGGCCACACGTGGCACCCTGTACAAGTACATCAAGAATGTCAAGGACGCGTCAGAGGGGTGCGTCACGGACGAGTAGTCTTGCGCGTCGACATAGGCCGCCGGCCGTATGCTCACCACAAAGGTCGCAAAGGTCACGAAGGCTTTTTAAAGATAAAGCATTTTCATGTTCATGCTCCGTGCTCTGCGTGAACAACATTCACCTTAAAGATCCTCTGCAGAGACGCGT
>CBFDBP010000121.1:0-9468 GCA_965603065.1 uncultured Gammaproteobacteria bacterium | reverse complement strand
CCTAAGGCTTGCGGGCCGGGTGTTTGATGATGTCCCCGCGTTGCAGGGGGAATTCACTATTCTGACCTTTATCCAGGTAATAGCGTTGCAGGGTTTCCCTGACTACCGGGAAGGCAAGCTTTTCCCAGGGGATTTCGCTTTCCTCAAACAGCTTGCACTGCAGGCTTTCCTGTCCCGGTTGGTAGTGCTCATCGCGCAATTCGCCACGAAACAGCATATAAACCTGGCTGATATGGGGGATGCTGAATATGCTGTAAAGACTGGTGATTTTTACGTGTGCGCCGGCTTCTTCCCAGGTTTCACGAATAGCCGCCTGTTCTGTGGATTCGCCGTTTTCCATAAATCCGGCAGGCACCGTCCATAGACCGTAGCGTGGTTCGATGGCGCGTTTGCAGAGCAGGATACGGCCTTCCCATTCCGGGATGCAGCCCGCCACTATTTTCGGGTTTTGGTAATGAACAGTCAGACAGTCGTCGCAAACAAATCGTTCGCGGTTATCACCATCCGGTATTCGCAGCGTCACGGTTGCGCCACAGGTACTGCAGAACTTCACACAGGACTCCTGTTTGGGGCCATTGATAAAAATGCTATCACAACTCCCGCATGACAATAGCCGTTTTATGGTTAAGGTTGTGAGGAAACCGGGCAGCAGCTAAGTAATTTGTTGGCGGGCGAATAACAGGCCGATAATGGTTTTGGCGTCTACGATCTCACCACGCTGTATCCATTCAAGTGCTTGTTCAAAACTGATCCAATGGACCTCGATCACCTCATCCGGGTGACGGTCAGTTTCGGTCTGAGCCAGTGTTTGAGCCAGATACAGGTGGATGCGCTCATCGCAGAATCCCGGTGTGCTGAGAAAATTTCCGAGGCATTGCCATTGCTTGGCGGTTACCCCGGCTTCTTCCTGCAATTCCCTTCGTGCCGTGTGTTCAGGTGATTCCGGATGATCAATTTTCCCGGCCGGCAGTTCCCATAACCAGCCGCCGGCGGCGTGCCGGTACTGGCGTAACAAACACACCCGGTCGATATCATCCAAAGCAAGCGCAGCCGCTCCGCCCGGGTGTCGCACCACTTCCAGTTGCAACGTCTGCTGATTGGGCAGTGTAACTGTCTCCAGACCCAGGTTAACGACCTCGCCTTGATAAATCGGTTTTCTTTCTTTCATTGGATGTGTTTATCGCCCGTAGACAGCGAGCGTCTGGCTTGCGCCGTCTGGTGCATGGGTATCCAGGTACATGGCCCGCAGCGGCATACACACCGCAGGATCGAATTCTGAACCCCGGACAAAGGTATCGAATCTGGTGCCTCCCAACAGGCAGTGCGCGGTCGTATGGTACAGGCGATCCAGGGCTTTTCCCTGTAGCAGGGTATGCAGCACGGCGGGACCGGCAATGGCGTAAACCCGCTGATAGCCCAGTTCCTTCAGTCTAATTCGTAACAATGAGGCATCAACGTGCCCGTTGTGTCCGCAGTGTATAACCCGTGTGTGCGACGCCGCAGTTATCTGACCGAGTTTTCCAGAGTCGGCTGTTGCGCCTGTTATCAAAAAGACCTTCCGTTCGTGGTACCGATTGATGGCGCTAACCGGGATATCGAGACTGGCGCTGAAAATTGCAATGTCGGGTTGTGGTGATAAACCCTGTTCGATACGCCAGGCTCTCAAATCGTCAAATTCAGCCGAGGCCCCCACCGGCAGTTCCGCCTGGGCTTCCTGGTCTTCGCTCTGGCGGAAATAGCGAGCGCTGGTGATGAGAAGGTCTGCCTGGGTTGCAAGTTCCTGAAACAGACGCCAGTCGCGGCTGTTGGCAATAGCCGGGGGCACCTGGTGGCTGTTGCGGCCAGGACCGGGCAGGGCGATCCGCCCGTCCAGGCTGGATATGAAATTACTATAGATAAACGGTGATTCCTGCGGCCTGCCGGTTTCAAGCCCCTGGTTCAGGTATAGACCCTGTAGCGGCTTCCTGGTGCCGGAGGCTGGATACAGTTCAATAACACTGGCTTCCATGAAATGATCCTAACCCGCTATGCCTTGCATGAAAAAGGGCTGCCGTCACAACGGCAGCCCTTACTCTGGAGCTATTGCCGGATGGGTTGTGTTGCTTAGGCGACTTCTTCCCGGGTATTTTTCTGCTTGAAATCGGAAATCGCTGCTTTGATCGCATCTTCCGCGAGTACAGAGCAGTGCACCTTGACCGGTGGCAACGCCAGTTCTTCGGCGATCTCGATGTTTTTGATCTCGCTCGCCTCGTCCAGCGTCTTGCCTTTGACCCACTCGGTCAGCAGGGAACTGGAAGCAATCGCTGAACCGCAGCCGTAGGTTTTGAAGCGGGCGTCTTCAATGACATCGTTGTCGCCCACCTTGATCTGCAGCTTCATGACGTCACCGCAAGCCGGTGCTCCCACCATGCCTGTTCCAACGCTGGTATCACTCTTCTCAAAAGATCCTACATTGCGTGGGTTTTCGTAGTGATCCAGTACTTTTTCACTGTATGCCATGACTAGGGGTCTCCCTTATTTCGTTGTCAATCGTTCAGCCGGTTCAGGCGGCCGACTGCTGAAAGCCGGATCCGAAGCGGGGTTCTTCCGCTTCGCCTCTGTTTGCTTCACTGTTTTGATTGACAGCTTCGGCCAGGGTCAGGTCATTCAGGTAATCGTAAATACGGGCGCTCAGTTGATTCCACATGATCACGCTCTGAGGCCACTCTTCACCGGGGATACGCTCGCGCCGCGCCGGCATGGCGTCGTCCACCGCACTTAGAATTTCCGCAATGGTGATCTCGGCGGCCGGGCGGCGCAGGCAGTAACCACCACCTGGTCCACGCATACCGGTTACCAGCCCCTGGTTGCGCAAGCGGGCAAACAGCTGTTCCAGGTAAGACACGGATATGGACTGTTCGGCAGAAATATCCGCAAGCGTTACCGGACCTTTGTTATGGCGTAACGCCAGTTCCATCATCGCAGTGATGGCATGACGACCTTTCGTTGATAATTTCATGATTCGCCTCATTTGACTCTTAGGCGCTGCACTGATGCGCGCGTCTCCGGTTCATGAACTGAAGCTAATGATAATAATACTTGACTCTTTTAGTCAAGAATAAATCGATAAAGAAAAAACAAACAGTGTTTGCTCGAACTGCAAACGAGAAAGAATAACTGCAAGTAACTTAGGGTATTAGACTGCATGCGGGGTCGGTTCGTCAAGTCGCCAAGCGGACAAGCAGCTCTTGTGGACTCTCGGCGCCATGTTAAAATAGTAATAATATCAATGATAAAGAGATATTATAGGTTCGGCGTGTCGAGGTGGATATGGAGCGGCCCATGTTTGTCTGTTTGGTCGAGGGCGTGCATTGCCGGTAGCCGCCTGGCGATCAGTGCCAGTTGGGAGCAGGAGGCGTACTGATATCAACTGCCTTCATTGAAAAAATGTTTAATTTCAGTATGCTGTGTTTATCGCCAAGTGTCGGATACACTATCAAACAAACGACACAGGAAAGATGCTTTTTTCTCAGGATGGATTGAGCAATCTGTTTAGAATCAGATAATTATCAAGTTCACAACGACTGTTTTGGAGTCATCACATGGTGAGTGAGTACAACGCCGTTACTGACCGGCGCAGCCGGTCAAGAGAGAAACTGGCAACCCTGGTAAAAACGCGTACCGAAACGCTTTCCCTCTATACAGAACTGGCCAATCAGCGGCCGTTCGAGGCAGACGAAATCACCCGCGAGGCCTTGCAGGAATTTTGTCAGTCGTTGATTGATTATGCAGCAAGTGCTCACTTTCAACTTTATCGTTTCATTTCAGACAAACTCGAGCGACGCGTGGCGGTGCTGGAAATTGCTGACAGCATCTATCCCAGAATTATTCAGACTACCGACAGGATTCTGCGTTTCAATGACAAATACGAGAACGTGGATTTGTTACGAGGGGAGGGGGAAGCCCTGGATTTGTTGGATACAGACCTGTCAAATCTCGGCGAAGCGCTGGCGGAACGGATCCAGCTTGAGGATCGTGTGATAGGCGCTATGACCGGATAGTCATAGTGAGGAGCGTCTCATTTAAGTGGGGGTTCCATACCAAGAATCTCTTCGGCCTGCTGCCTGGATATATACCGCCAGGGTCGCGGGACGAGTCCGGGTACCGACGCCTGATATCTCCGATACTGTTCGCCATAGCAGGTAAATAACTTCTTTTCTTCCTGCCGGGACCCGATCAGCAGGTAAAGAGTAAGGGTTACCGCTGTCAGCAGAAATGCCGCATTCATCTCCCGTGTCCAGATAATCACCAGGCTGAAAAAATACCAGGGGTGGCGCACAAAACGGTGTGCGGGGGAAAGGCTCATGGGTGCCTGGTCGTCGACTGCGGGAGCGGTTTGGGAGAGTTGCCTGAAGCCGAGAAATTCCTGTGTATCGTAAAATTTTGAGCTCCAGATCAACCCTGCGACCGCCGACAGTGCTGCAATATCGGCCAGCCAGCGTACCGCTGTCGGCCAACGCCACAATACGTCATGAACAGCAGCCACAGCGGCGGGAGAAGCAACAAGCTAGCCAGCAGGTTACAGCTCAGTCTGTAAACGCGAAAAGCGGTTGGAAAGCGATTCCTGACGGCTTTTTTGCAGACATGGGAAGCAAGCAGTGAATGCAGCATCCCGTACAGGGCCCAGCCGAGTATCAACAGCGCAAGATGAATAGGGTTTGACATATTTCAAGATACAAGGCGCTTCAAGGGTAAGGCGGGTCAAGTTTATCCGTATCTGCCCGGGACTACATGCGGTACATGGTAAAATTTATCAACGGCCTGTATAACCGGCTGTTGCCATGGGGCCTTTGTGTCTTTTGTGATTAATGTAACAGTCAGCCAGGCAGGGTGTATGCCTTGTCCCGACAGCTTGTCTTGCAGGGGTGGAAATGTTGAACCGGAAACACGCTGAATACGATACCGGTGCCGTCGCCGAGTTACTGGAGATCATGTCACGTCTGCGTGATCCGGACACCGGTTGTCCCTGGGATCTGGAACAGAACTTTTCCACCATTGCGCCCTATACCCTGGAAGAGGCTTACGAAGTGGCCGAAGCCATTCAGCGTAATAACGCCGCCGATCTTTGTGACGAACTTGGTGATTTATTGTTCCAGGTGGTGTTCCATGCACAGCTGGCCCGGGAGTTGGGCTGGTTTGAGTTTTCCGATGTGGTGACGGCCATCAATCGGAAACTGGTGCGTCGTCATCCCCACGTCTTTGCTGACGAGAGCGTTTCCGATGCCAGGGCGCAGAGCGAAGCCTGGGAAAAACACAAGGCCCGGGAACGCGTAAATAAGGGTGTGGATACCGGTAGCGCGCTGGATGGTGTGCCGGTTGCACTGCCGGCGCTGGTGCGGGCACAGAAAATTCAGCAGCGTGCTGCCCGGGTGGGATTTGACTGGACCGAAATCAGCCATGTGGTTGACAAGCTTGACGAAGAACTGGCCGAACTCAGGCAGGCCCTGGTGGCTGAAGAGTCCGCAGAACGCCTGCAGGAGGAACTGGGTGACTTGATGTTCAGTGGCGTAAATCTGGCGCGTTTTCTGGATGCCGATGCAGAAACGCTGGTGCGCAACGCCAATCACAAGTTTGAATCCCGCTTCCGTGTCGTCGAGGCTCTGGCGAAGCAAAGGCAGCGCGATCTGCAGGACTGTTCGCTGGACGAGCTGGACTCACTATGGCGTGAAGCCAAAAAGACAGTCGCATAAACTCTTAAGTTGCACCGGTGATACGATTCCCGGAGCGAATCCTTGCCGCCACACAGCAATAAAATTATCTGGCCCGCTTGCCGGGCTTGACGAGACGATCGATTGGGCCCAGGTCGGCTGTGCGTTCCCGTCGATCATGTTGCGTCCAAAATCCGTTCTTAGTCGATGATAAAGCATCGAATATGCCGGTTTGATAAATGTCCGAAAATCATTAAGGTGTAGCCCGTTATGCGGGGCTTGAGATACCTTGTCTTTACTGTCTTGCGGCGTTGCGGCTTCACTACGACCAATCAATGACTTAGGGGTCCAGAATGGATGATTATCAGGCGGGCAGCAATGTACTGTTCATTTTACTAGGCGCCATTATGGTGCTGGCGATGCACTCTGGCTTCGCGTTTCTCGAAGTCGGTACCGTACGGGCGAAGAACCAGGTCAACGCTCTGGTGAAAATTATTGCCGATTTCGCCATGTCGACCATCGCCTACTTTTTTATTGGTTTCAGTGTGGCTTACGGCGTTGATTTTTTCTCCGGCGCCGAGGTGCTGGCAGAAAAGAACGGCTATGAGCTGGTCAAGTTTTTCTTCCTGCTGACCTTTGCCGCTGCGATACCTGCGATTATTTCCGGCGGCATTGCCGAGCGCGCCCGTTTCAACCCCCAGTTGCTGGCAACTTTCGTGCTGGTTGCCGCTTTATACCCGTTTTTCGAAGGGATTGCCTGGAATGGAAATTACGGTGTCCAGGACTGGATTGCCGCGAGTTTCGGCGCCGAGTTCCATGATTTTGCCGGCTCTGTGGTGGTACATGCCATGGGTGGCTGGATCGCGTTGGCAGCCGTTCTATTATTGGGGCATCGTCATGGCCGCTATGACAAGGAAGGCCGGGTTAATGCCCACCCGCCTTCCAGTATTCCGTTTCTGGCACTGGGCGCCTGGATCCTGTCGGTCGGCTGGTTCGGCTTTAATGTCATGTCCGCCCAGACCATTGATGCGGTCAGCGGCCTGGTGGCGGCCAATTCGCTCATGGCGATGGTGGGCGGCATACTCGCGGCCCTGTTTGTGGGTAAAAACGACCCGGGTTTTGTGCATAACGGGCCGCTGGCGGGCCTGGTGGCGGTGTGTGCCGGTTCGGATATCATGCATCCTCTCGGTGCGCTGACCACCGGTGCTGTCGCCGGCGCCCTGTTTGTCTGGTTGTTTACCCTGACCCAGAACCGCTGGAAGATTGATGATGTGCTCGGTGTCTGGCCCTTGCACGGCTTGTGTGGCGCCTGGGGCGGGATCGCCTGTGGCATATTCGGCAGCACAGCGCTGGGCGGACTGGGTGGTGTCAGCTTCATGTCGCAACTGGCGGGAACGGCGTTGGGTATCGCTATCGCGTTGCTGGGTGGTTTTGTGATTTACGGCGCCATCAAGGCAACGATCGGGCTGCGTCTTGATCAGGAGCAGGAATTCCGCGGCGCTGATCTCAGTATTCACAACATCGCGGCCAGCCCTGAATACGACCGCTAGTAGAATAGGCGCAGATCCACTAAAGAGTACAGAAGTCAGTTGACATGAGCTTGCGGGACACGCTGTGAATACATCCCTGTACGCTCGACGGCCGCGTCCCTCGGCAATTGCTCCTGCATCCCCTCAAGGGGCCTACTTTTGGTGCTCTACCTTCGCCCATCCCTGGGCTCGTGCGGCCGACGGTCCCGCGAGCTCATGTCACCTGACTTCGCCACGCCTTAGTACAATCTGTGTGCTTATTACCTTAAACGGAGCGGATAAAACCATGGGGTACAGACTTTCCAGAATCTACACCCGAACCGGTGATAAGGGCACCACCGGTCTGGGTGACGGCGCACGCGTCGATAAAGACAGCCTGCGCGTGGAGGCATACGGTACTGTCGATGAACTGAACAGCCTCATCGGCCTGCTGGTGACCTATAAGGTGCCGGACGTCATTGCCGGACAACTCGCCGATATCCAACACGACCTGTTCGATATCGGCGGTGAGCTCTCCATTCCCGGTCACAGTGTGGTAGCGGATAAACAGGTGGAACGGCTGGAGGAATTTCTGGACACCTTGAACGCGGATCTCGAACCCCTGCAGGAGTTTATACTGCCGGGAGGAACGGCCGCCGCTGCCGTTTGCCACCTGGCGCGCACCGTATGCCGCCGGGCAGAGCGCAGAGTGGTCAGTCTGGCGCGAGAGGGCACAGTCAATGCGGCCAGCTTGCGTTATCTGAATCGGCTATCCGACCTGTTGTTTGTGTTGGCGCGCAGCCTGAACCGTGCCGAGGGCGTTAAGGATGTGCTGTGGAAACGGGGACGCGGCAGCTGATGCGCTGTTTCAGTTGTGCGGAAATTGATGTCGTTTAATCTGTACTAAGGATTCTGTTGTCTCGAAACGCGCGCCTGCTGCAGTTGATTACACAGGCGCCGGGCGCCTTCCAGCAGCCGTGGCGTGTGGCGCTGAATCAGGTCAGGCGGTACAAAATACAGGTGCTTGTGTTTCACTGCGTACAGCTGCGGCCACTCCAGCCACTGATCTAGCCATGACGGGCGTTGTTGCGTGGTACCGCTGGCAACAATCACCTCCGGGTCGGCCATCAGCACTGCTTCGCGTTCAACCGCTGCGGCAAGAGCTGTGAGGTTTGCAAAAATGTTTTCCCCGCCGCACACGCGGATAATCTGACTGATTAAATGCTTGCCACCGACGGTCATCAGGGGTTGATGCCAGATTTCATAGAACACGCGGACCGGTTCCGCACCTGAATAACGTTCAACCAGGCGTCGGGTTTCTGCACGGAATTTTTCTGCTGCAGCTAAGGCAGGCTCATCGCTTCCGGCCAGTAGCCCCAGGCGTTCCAGGTTGGTCGCAATATCCTCGAGACGACGCGGCTCGCTGTAGAACACCGGTATGCCAAACCGGGTCAGCTGCTCGAGCTGGGGGGTGGGGTTGCCGCTTTTCCAGGCCACCACCAGATCCGGCTGTAAAGAGACAATCAACTCCACGTCGAGGTTCTGGGCGTCGCCCACATGCGGACGTTGCGCAGCTTCGGGTGGATAGTCGCTATAGCTCACCACGCCGACCACGGCGTCTCCGGCACCTGCAGCAAACAGTAACTCGGTAAGGTGCGGGGCCAGACTGACGATGCGTTGAGCGGGTTTATCCAGGCTTATTTTTTTACCGATATCGTCGGTTACCTGCAATGCGTTGACCGCGAGCGGCCAGCCCAACAGGCAACAGCTTGCGGCAATAAATAGCTTTTTAAACATGGACGCAGTGTAGCGCAGCGGGCCCGCAGCATGCAGGTCGGTCGCAGGCAGAAGCCGCCACTGCGAGGCAGCCGAGTCCTTGCCGCTGGCGGCGCTGGAATGCAGCGCCGGTTTTGATGTATTGTTGGATGAGGATACATGGCTTCATTATTTGCTTTGGAACCTTCCACAATGCCTGAAGAAGCGACGACAGTCGGAGCTGCAGCCACACTTGTAGAGTGTGCATTGATGGATTATGGCGTTGATATCGAAAAGATTTATCGTGACGCCGGCCTCGATTCCGAAGCTGTGGCCTCGCCCGGCACGCGATATCCCTTTGCCAAAATGCAGGTCATGTGGCGGCTTGCCGTGGAAAGAAGCGGGGATCCCTGTTTTGGCTTGTCTGTTGCTGAGCATATGCGGCCACAGGCCTTTCATGGTCTCGGATTTGTCTGGTTATCCAGCGACACCCTGTTTGATGCATTGAGCCGCCTGGT
>CBFDBP010000120.1:0-9532 GCA_965603065.1 uncultured Gammaproteobacteria bacterium | reverse complement strand
CCCTGGGCTCGTGCGGCCGACGGTCCCTCAAGCTTGTGTCGACCAACTTGTGTACCCCTTAGTATGTTTAATTGCCAGATTAATTGTCGAGCCAGTGCACCAGGTGTTCCGGCAGTTCATCGGGGTGCACATATTTTTCCGAGACCACTTTGTCGCGTACCGATATATCTGCCTGGTGAATACTGTCCGGATCACCACTGATCAGGGGGTGCCAGTCGAACAGGGATTTGTGTTCCGCCAGCAGCCGGTAGGCACAGGTGCCTGGTAACCACTTTGCATCCCGCGCAAGCTCGGGCGTGACCTTGATGCAATCGGGGACCAGTAAGCAACGCTGCTGGTAGGCGGTACAGTGGCAGTGCTCACTGTCGTGAAATTCACACACCACGTTGGTGTAGAACAAGTCGCCACTATCCTCGTCTTCAATTTTCAACAGGCAGCAGCGGCCACAGCCGTCGCAAAGGGCTTCCCATTCTTCCCTGCTCAGTTCATCGAGGGACTTTGTTTCCCAGAAGCGGGCTTCTAACATGACGGTGAGGCCTGTTTACAGGGTGACGTAAATATCATAGCGCGTCTTTTTGCTTTCTATACAGGTATCCGGCTTCTTATCGTCCAGCCAGCCGGCTCGCCGGGGGCGTTTGACCACAACCCGACGTCCGGCGGATTTCAGCGCAATCCCGAGAAGGGCGCTCGAGTCGCGATCAGGTCCCAGCAATTCCTGCAGAGCGCGCATCTCCTTTTTGACCAGCACGTGTTCTTTACCCGGCGGGTACATGGGGTCGAGGTAGACGACCTCGGGTTGCCGCCGCCCGGCAAGATTCTGAAGCAGTTCGCTCGAATCACCGTGAACCAGGCGTACACGTCTACGAACCCAGTCACCGATTACGGCATCGGCAGCGGCGCGTTGCAGGGCATCCTGCAGCAGGGCGGCCAGTATAGCCGAGCGTTCGCACAGCGTGACAGTGCACCCCAGGCTGGCGAGTACGAAACCATCGCGGCCCAGACCGGCGGTGGCATCCCATACCGTCGGGCTAAACCCGGGCTTCAAGCCCGCGGCCCGCGCCAGGGGCTGGCCGCGGCCACCGCCATAGCGGCGCCGGTGTGCCAGCGCCCCGCTGACAAAATCGATGCGGACAGGTCCCGCTGCACGCGGCCCTGAGTGCCTCAATTGCAGGTCCGGGCCGTTCAGGCAGAGGTAATAAGCGTCGCGCGGCGGCTCCGTCATGAGTTCGAATCCGAACTGTTCGACCAGGGATCGGGCCTGCCGCCCGAAGGCAAGATTGGTAGTGAGTAGACCGGTGTGGTGCAGGGAAGCGGACATTCCCGCATTCTACCCCGTCTCAGCGGCGCAGGGTTTCATCGACTGATTGGCTGTGTACCTTTCGCCGCTGTTCAGCGTACGGGGCGTGATCAGCGAAAATTTTCCGGATGAGGGGCGCTATTTTGTTAAAATGCCCGCATGGATGTGTCTTTCATTATCGATTCCCTTAACGATGCGCAACGCGAAGCGGTGACCGCGTCGCAGGATCCCTTGCTGGTGCTGGCGGGTGCTGGCAGTGGTAAAACCCGCGTACTGGTGCACCGTGTCGCCTGGCTGGTGCAGGTCGAAGGCATATCGCCCTACGGGATTCTGGCGGTGACCTTTACCAACAAGGCCGCCGGCGAAATGCGTTCACGCATCGAAAATCTTATCGGCGTTCCTACGCGCGGTATGTGGGTGGGCACCTTTCACGGCCTGGCGCACCGCCTGCTGCGAGCGCACTGGCAGGAGGCCGGCCTGCCACAGACATTTCAGGTGCTGGACTCGGATGACCAGTACCGGATCATCCGGCGCATTCTAAAGTCACTGGATCTGGATGAAAGCCGCTGGCCGCCACGCCAGGCGCAGTGGTTCATCAACGCGCGCAAGGATGAAGGTCAGCGCCCGCAGCATATCGAACACAAGGGCGATCCCTACCAACGCCAGCAGGTCGCTATCTACCAGACTTACGAAGAGCTGTGCCAGCGTTCCGGTCTGGTGGATTTCGCCGAGTTGTTGCTGCGCGCGCACGAACTCTGGTTGAAGAACCCGGAACTGCTCGCTCACTATCAGCAACGCTTCCAGCATATCCTGGTCGATGAATTCCAGGACACCAACACCATCCAGTATGCCTGGCTGCGGGTGTTGGCCGGTAAGCGGGCCAATATCACCATTGTCGGTGATGACGACCAGTCCATCTACGGTTGGCGCGGTGCCCGCATCGAGAATCTGCAGCGTTTTGAAAAAGACTTTCCCGGTGCCCGCACCTTGCGCCTGGAGCAGAACTACCGATCCACCGGCATCATACTCAAGGCTGCCAATACACTGATTGCCAACAATGACGCGCGGCTGGGGAAAAATCTCTGGACCGAGGGTAATGAAGGTGAACCCATCCAGTTGTATGCCGCGATGAACGAGCAGGACGAAGCGCGTTTTGTCATCGGGCATATGCAGGATCTGATCGACAAGGGTGAGGCGCGAAGTCACATTGCCGTGCTGTATCGATCCAATGCCCAGTCGCGCGTTTTCGAGGAGCGCCTGCTGCAGACCGGCATTCCTTATCGCGTATACGGCGGACTGCGCTTTTTCGATCGCCAGGAAATCAAGGATGCGCTGGCCTATCTGCGCCTGTGCGAAAACCACGAAGACGACGCCTCCTTTGACCGCATCGTCAACCAGCCACCGCGCGGTATCGGCGAACGTACGCTGGGTGTTGTTCGCGAGCGTGCCCGCCTGCAGAAAATATCCCTGTGGACATCAGCGCAAACCTTAAGCGAAGACGACACGCTGACTGCACGCGCGCGCAATGCACTCGTTGCATTCCGGAAGCTCATCAATACCCTTGCGGAGGAGCTGGAATCTCTGGCGCTGGCCGAGCAGGTCGAGCACACGGTGCACGGCGCCGGCCTCAAGGACCACTATGCCAAAGAGAAAGGCGAGAAAGGTCAGGCCCGCATCGAGAACCTGGATGAACTGGTCAATGCCGCACGTGAATTCGAATACGAGGCAGAGGATGAAGAACAGCTCGAACCATTGCCGGCCTTTCTGTCGCATGCCGCACTCGAGGCCGGCGAAGGCCAGGCCGACAAGTGGGAAGACTGTGTACAGCTGATGACGCTGCATTCCGCCAAGGGCCTGGAATTCGACACGGTGTTTCTGTGTGGCCTGGAAGAAGGCCTGTTTCCCCATCGCCGCTCCGTTGAAGAACCGGGAAGGCTCGAGGAAGAACGACGCCTGTGTTACGTGGGTATTACGCGCGCCGGCAAGCGCCTGTATCTGACTTACGCTGAGCATCGTCGCCTGCACGGCAGCGAATCCTATTGCATGCCGTCCCGTTTTATTAACGAGATACCCACTGATCTGGTCGAGGAAATCCGCCCGCGTATCCAGGTCAGCCGGCCTTATGGCAGACAGGCTGGCAGTCAAGTTGGCAGGCGGCCGCTGGAACCGCAACCGCAAGGCCTGGGGCTGGGACAGCGGGTGCAGCACGCCAAGTTCGGAGATGGTGTGGTACTGAACTACGAAGGGCAGGGCGCGCACGCACGCGTGCAGGTGAATTTCGAATCCGCCGGCACCAAGTGGCTGGTGGTGGCCTATGCCAATCTGCAACCGGCTTGAGGGTACAAGTCATTCCCGCATCCAATTACTAAACCGGCAATAAAATACCCGACGTAGGAGCGCCGTCCTTCGGCGCGATATCGCGGCCAGGCGGCCCGCTCCTACGCTGTATGTTTAATATCCAGGTTAGCAACTTAATCGTACTCAGTTGCATTTTTTCAGTCGGCGCTGCCAACCTTGTGAAGCTGCGTGACGCCGGGCAGGCGGGTGATGTTCATCAGCGCCTCGCGCGGTTTGCCGATGTAGTGGCCTTGCGCATAGTCCACGCCATAGCCGCGCAACAGTTCCAGTGTGGTGGCGTTTTCAACATATTCCGCAATCGTCTGTTTGCCCAGCGCGTGGGCGACCTGACTCATGGACTGCACCATGGCCTGATCGATCCGGCTGTCGGCCATGCCCTGAACAAAGCTGCCGTCGATCTTGAGCTTGTCGACCGGCAGGTGTTTCAGATAGGAAAACGACGAGAAGCCTGCCCCAAAATCATCCAGTGCAAACTGGCAACCCATGGCGTTTAGCGCGGAGATGAATTTCTCGGCTTCCGACAGTTTTGCGATGGCCGCCGTTTCAGTGATTTCGAAGCACACGTATGATGGCTCGATATTTGAATTATCCAGCAGTTCCTGAATCATCGGCAGCAGGGTAGCGTCTTCGAATGCTTTGCCCGACAGGTTAATGGAGAAGCGCACGGTTTCACCATTCTGGTGCAGGCGTGACAGCTGCGTCAGTGCACGGCGTACGATCCAGCGGTCTACGCTGTGGATGAGACCAAAACGCTCGGCCGCCGGCATAAAGCCGCCGGGCAGGATAACCTCACCGTCATCACACACCATGCGAACCAGTACTTCGTAATCCTGAACCTGATCGTTGTTGAGCGCCATGATAGGCTGATAGACCAGCTGAAACTTGTCGTGCTCCAGCATTTCACGAACCCGTGAGGCCCAACCCATATCTTCGGCCATACCCGCTTTATTGCGGTCGGACGGATCGTAAAGGCTGATGCGGTTACGCCCCTGGGCCTTGGCCAGGTTGCAGGCGATGTCAGCGTGTGACAGCGCCGCTTCGGCGGTTTCGACCAGCGGATCGATAATGGCGGCGCCGATACTGCTGGTGACGTTGAAACTCTTGCCTTCCCGCAGAAATCTGAAATCTTCGAATAACTGACGGAAGTGTTCGGCCGTCGACATGACGTCGGCGGGCTTGATGTTGTAGAGCAGCAAGGTGAATTCATCGCCGCCAAAGCGCGCCAGCAGGTCGCCTTCGCGGACATGGCTCAGTAACAGCTGGGTGATTTCGATAAGCAGCCTGTCGCCAGCGGCGTGGCCGAGCGTGTCGTTGATGTATTTGAACTGGTCGAGGTCGATGTAAAACAGTGCACAGGTGCCGTCCGGGTTGCGGGCCACCCGCGCCACGGTACGTTCCAGTTCCTCCTGGAAGTAATGGCGGTTGAACAGTTTGGTCAGCGTATCGTGCTCGGCCTGGTAGGCCAGCTGCTGGTGGAATGCTTTCTGATCGGTGATGTCGTGCGCCGTACCGCTGATTTGCAGAATGTTACCTTGCGTATCCCTGTGTGTTTTGGCATTAAAACTCAACTGGCGGCGGTTACCATGGCTGTCCAGGTGCACGGTTTCATACTGGTACAGGTCTTTGCCGAGCAGCAGTTCGCTGAATGCTTTCTGGTCGGCTTGCTGGTTTTCCGGGGCACAGAACTCGGCAATGGAGCGCCCGACCATGTCTTCGGGTTCGACCCCGTAAATGGTTCGTGACGATGCATTGAGATAGCTCCAGCGCCCTTCCGGATCAACGCTCCATACCAGGTCATGTGCGGTTTCGACCAGTGCACGGTAGCGGGCTTCGGCGGCAAGCAGTTGGTTTTCGGCATGCTTGCGCTGACTGATGTCCGCGACCAGGCAGGTAAACATGCGTTTGCCGCTGATTTCCATTGCAGATATGTGCAGCGAAATCTGGATTTTCGTGCCGTTGCGATGCAGGCCCTCGACTTCACGTTCTTCAGCGTGTGCATCGATGGTCTGCTTTACTTCAAATACATCCGGCAGCAGTGAGGCCAGGTGACGGCCACGGATCTCCTGGGCCATGTGGCCGAACAGGCGCTCGGCCGCCTGGTTGAAGGTGTCGATCAAACCTTTTTCATCGACCACGATAATGCCTTCGGCCGCGGTATCGACAATGGTGCGCATATGGGTCTCCTGGTCACCGAGGCGCTGGAAAACCTTGCCGAGTGTTTGTGTCAGGTAGCCGATTTCGTCGGTCGATGCCGGCTTCAGTCGGGCGAGATCTTCGTGAGTTGAGGCGCCACTGCGCGTAAACAGGTCCTTAAAAGGGCCCAATGCCTGTTGCATGCTGCGTATCGACAGCAGGCTGATGGTGGCGGAGACGATAGCCAGCGAAATCCAGATGGTCAGATAGCCGGCATCCAGTGCACCGGTACGCAGCCAGTGATAGTCCACCAGCAGCGCGTAGGCCAGTAAGGGAACCAGACCGGTCAGCAACAGGATTTTGGATTTCAGGCTGACATGAATACGATCCAGGCTCAAGTGGCCGGCCAGTTTGCCTAGCTGGTGCAGGCCGAACAAATAGGCCGGCATACCGATCAGCGCGGTTGATACCGCTTGCAGCAACAGAAAGTGTGAGAAAGCAAAGCCGTTACTGGCGGAAATGCCACCGTCCAGGGTCCAGAAAACCAGCAACGGGCTGATCAGTACGTGCAGCGCCATCAAACTCCAGAAGTCGCGGCTGAAACGCTGTACCCGGCGGTGTAGTTGAGTGGGGGCATTGCCACCGTCGGGATTCTGCAGCGCCCAGCTCGTCAGCGGCGTGATCAGGCGCTGCAGCTGAAACAGTGAGAAGAAAACCAGGAAGATGGAAAACGCCGGCAGGATGCCGCCGGCGAGGACCTGCTGGAGTTGCCAGAGGCTGACGGCGCCGAATAAAACGGCGGTACTGAAACCGGCCAGTGGTGTCAGTAAAAACCCTAAAAACAGTAGAATTGAAAAGCGGGCGCCGATGCGCTCCGGTGTTTCCAGCATATTGCCCCTCTGGGAAAAATGGTTACAAACCTGCCTGCCTTATGGCAAGGACAATCACCTTACCCGCTAAAATCCTTTATTCTCTAAGATACTACAGCTTACTTTATATTAAGTTGCCGAGCATAATGGCATAGCTTACCAAACTTGCAAGAATAATTTTATGAGGGTCGCGGGGTTGTGAAAAACGTACAATGTCCCGTTTTGATCACCACCATCATTCAGGGGGCGCTATGAAAAGAAGACGCTTTTTGCGGCGGCTGGGCAGTGGGGCACTGGTCGCGGGTGCGGCATTAGCTGCGGGATGCAAGCAGGAAAATCCGGCCGAACAGAACACCGCTAACGTCACGGCGAAATTCAAGCCGGTGAAATGGAAGATGGTTACGACCTGGCCGAAGAATTTTCCAGGCCTCGGCACGGGCGCCAATTTCCTGGCGGAGCGTATTACGCTGATGAGCGGTGGGCGAATCCAGGTCAAGGTGTATGGCGCCAAGGAACTGGTACCCGCCTTCGAAGTATTCAGTGCGGTTTCGCAGGGAACGGCTGAACTGGGGCACGGTTCTGCCTATTACTGGAAAGGTAAATCAGAAGCGGCGCAGTTTTTTTCCGCCGTGCCATTTGGTTTGACGGCCGACGAAATGAACGCCTGGCTGTATCACGGTGGCGGTATGGAGTTGTGGCAGGAAACTTACCAGCCGTTTGGTCTGGTGCCCATGGCGGCGGGCAATACCGGCGTGCAGATGGCCGGCTGGTTCAACAGAGAGATCAATACGGTGGAGGATCTCCAGGGTTTGAAGATGCGTATTCCGGGCCTGGGTGGAGAAGTCCTGTCACGTGCCGGTGGCACGCCGGTAAGCCTGCCGGGTGGCGAGCTGTTTACCTCCCTGCAATCCGGAGCCATTGATGCCACCGAATGGGTGGGGCCCTATAACGATCTGGCATTCGGCTTCTACAAGGCGGCCAGGTACTACTATTACCCGGGATGGCACGAGCCGGGCACCACCCTGGAATGCATGGTGAACAAGGCGGCTTTTGACGCCCTGCCCGACGACTTGCAGGCCATTGTGCTCAGTGCAGCCCGTGTCGCCAACCAGGATATGCTTACCGAGTACATCGCACGCAATAACCAGGCATTGCGAACACTGGTTGACGAGCATCAGGTGGATGTTCGTAAACTGCCCGACAGCGTGCTCGAGCGACTGCGCGAACTGTCCGACCAGGTGGTCGCCGAAATAGCCGCAAAGGATGCGCTGTCGCAACGCGTACATGCCTCGTTCCAGGCTTTCCGTGACCAGGTGGTCCAGTGGAGCGATATTTCGGCGCGCGCTTATCTCAATGCCAGAGGTTCGGTTTAACCTTGATTCCGCAGTTGGGAGTGCGCGTAGGACGTAAGATATTGATGCGGATGGCGTAACGAAAAAAGTCGCGGTCACCTTGTTGGTGATAAGAACTTTTTTCGTATAGCCAGGCGTATTAAGAGCTTGCGTTATGCACGTGCTGCCAACTGCGGAATCAAGGTTTAACCACCGTACACAAGTTTGGGCAGCCAGGTCGCCAGTGCCGGCCACAAGGCCAGCAGACCGAGCATGGCAAGCTGAATGCCGATGAAGGGCATGACGCCGCGATAGATATCACCGGTGGTGATACTCTGCGGCGCGACCCCGCGCAGATAGAACAGGGCAAAGCCAAACGGTGGTGTCAGGAAAGATGTCTGCAGATTGATGGCGATCATAATGCCCAGCCATACCGGGTCCAGCCCCATGCCCAGCAATACCGGGCCGACGATGGGAACGACGACAAAGGTGATCTCGATAAAATCCAGCACAAAGCCGAGAAAAAACATCACCAGCATCACCACCAGCATGGCACCGACGACACCACCCGGCAGCTGCATCAGCAATTCCTCAACCAGTTCGTCGCCACCAAAACCACGGAATACCAGCGAAAATACAGAAGCACCAATGAGAATCAGAAACACCATGCTGGATACTTCCATGGTACTGCGTACAACGCTGCGCAGGATGTTCAGATTGAATTGATGGCGGCTTGCCGCCAGCAGCATGGCGCCTACGGCACCGACAGAGGCGGCTTCGGTGGGGGTGGCCAGTCCGGCCAGAATGGAACCCAGTACCGCAAGAATCAGCAGCAACGGCGGCAGCAGGGCCTGCAGGGCGCGGAAGCCGCCCACTGCACCGGTTTCAGGCGGCTGGTGGACCGGCATGGCCTGCGGCCGCATGATCGCTACCGCGATCAGGTAAGCAAGATACAGCATGACCAGCAACAGTCCGGGTATCAGCGCGCCGGCAAACAGGTCGCCGACCGAGACCGTCCTGGGGGAAAATATGCCCTGGTCGAGCTGTGCCTGCTGATAGGCTGCCGACAATACGTCGCCCAGCAGCACCAGCACAATCGACGGCGGGATGATCTGGCCGAGCGTCCCGGATGCGCAGATGGTACCGGTTGCGATTTTTGGATCATAACCGCGTCGCAACATGGTCGGCAGAGATAAAAGTCCCATGGTAACGACGGTAGCGCCGACAATGCCGGTGCTGGCGGCCAGCAACATGCCTACCAGTGTCACCGATATACCCAACCCGCCGCGTAAACGACCGAACAGGGCTGCCATGGTCTCCAGCAGGTTTTCTGCCACATGTGAGCGTTCCAGCATGACGCCCATGAACACGAACAGTGGCACTGCCACCAGGGTCTGATTGGTCATAATGCCAAACAGGCGGTTGGGCAGTGCTTGCAGAAAGGCGAAATCAAAGACGCCCAGCCATTGACCGGCAAAAGCGAAACCAAGCGCGGTACCAGCCAGGCTGAAAGCCACTGGATAACCGGCGAGCAGTACGATGAA